>JAJYYC010000026.1 GCA_021801385.1 Microcaldota archaeon
TTCGGTCTCGCAGGCTACAACTCCTGTGCTGCTGAAGAACCTGTCCACAAAGCCTATCGCGGTGCTTGACAGCAATGCCAACCCGGGCAGCACGCTGATACTCGTAGGTAGCGGATATGTCAACTCACTGAGCAAGCAGCTACAGAGCTCATACAACATCTCCATAACACCTACAAGCGCTCCTATAGTCGAGGCATACGGCACAAACAGGATACTCGTAGCAGGATACACAGCTGCACAGACAACACAGGCTGCAAACACATTCATAAGCGACCTGTACGCAGCGGCGGCATCCTCAAGCAGCTAAACAGTTAGTCATTTCTCTTTCTTTTTTTCTTTTCCTTTTTCTTCTTCGTTTCTTCCTTTATTTTTCCCCCATCAGCGTAGCTTAGTTATTGCCTAATTATACTTCCTTTCTGATATTGATCAACTGTTTAAGCTTAGAATAAGATATTGATGTGCAGATTTGGTGGCTTGCTACATTCACACATCCAATCACGCCCGGCTAGGCGCCCTTTGCGTTCTTAGCGTGTCGCTGCCTGTTCGCCGCGCTTGCGGCCTCCATAAACTCCTTCGGAGAATCAAACTTGTTGTAGACGCTTGTGAACCTTATGTATGCGACAGGATCAATCTTCAATAGCTCCTTTACAACCATTCTGCCAATCTCCTTGCTTCTTATCTCTCCTGCCTTCTTGTCCATCGCCCTAAGCTCTATTCGCCTGATAATCTCATTTATTGTATCTACTGTCACCGGCCTCTTTTCACAGGCCTTCTCTATCCCTTTCTCCAGCTTTTCCGGATTGAAGAGCTCTCTAGTTCCGTCTTTCTTTACCACCATGACGTGGCTCTCCATCTTCTCGTATGTGGTGAACCTTTTCCCGCATGATGCGCATTCACGTCTGCGGCGTATGCTGTTGCCTCTGGACTCTCTGGAATCTATCACCTCAGTCTCATCATCAGAGCAGTAAGGGCATTTCATAATACCACAACATGTTGTGTTATATTTTTAAAAAAACACAACTGGCTGTAATAAAATCGCACGAAGATTATTTAAGCGTTTTCCAGCCTTTTGTATAGGTACGTAAATCACAGATCCTATACTGTCTGCTAACTGTACAATTATTGATTGTTAATTCTGAACACATAGGCCAAATCAAGCTTTATATCCTTTCGCATGTAATAATTGTGCGGTGCTAGGTTGACTAAGACGACAGCAATACTGGTTACGGCGATCATCGCCATGTTCGCATTGGCGGCTCAAACAGCCGCCGCATCGCCTTCCGCATATCTTTCCCAATACCTCTCAAACACCCTTATAAACAGCTATAATTTCATAAACTTCAGCTACGGCGGTGCAAACTATGTTATATTGCGTCCGTCTAACGGCACATACAACTATCTTGTCGTAAATTCTAGCAACGGCATATACCGTCTTGTCACCAACTCGGCTACCGACAACGCAATCTTATCAAGTTACATACCATCAGGCTATACACTCAACACGTCTGATGTATCATATCTAAGGAATTCGCTCTCAAAATTCGTCAATCAGGCAGCGCCAAACCTCACAGACTGCATAACTGAAACGGGGATAAACCCTCCTATGACTGATACCTTCATAAATGCGACCCTCGGATGTGACACTGTCCTGAATTGCCGTAATCTGTTGAACGACTATGGGAACACGTATATCATACCCGCTTTGGAGAACCTATCGATAAATTACTGGAACTACAACAATACGATAAACTCTTACAACTCCACGCTTGCGGAGCTCAACGCCAGCAATGCGGGCTCTCTTTCTCCGAAATTAAAATCCGACTTTACTGATCTAAAAACCGAAGTTGCATTGTTGCCAAACGAATCGATATTTCCGCCACAAATAACCTTTAACCCTGCATCCTGCCCTCCAACCGGGGTCAACGAGCCATGGTACTGCACCGCGATACCATATTGCTCACCACTCAGCCTTAATAACACCATTCTTAACAATATGGCCGGCGTGCAGTCAACAATGCTTGCAGGCGTCCCGACAACAGAGTCGATAGACTATGCAAGCTCATATGCCTCCTCAACCGCGAAGTATTATGTCGCCGCAGAGGCTGAAAGCAGGAATGCGAGCGCATACAGCGCATTCATCAAATCAGCATATCCATTATACAACTCCACTCTATCCGAAATGCAGTCAGTGCTATCACGTGTGCATAGCAGCAACTTGAGCGAGTCGATAAACTCACTTCAATCAGGTTTCACCCGGATCAGGTCACTTGGCTATAACCAGAGCATAACCTCTGCAAACTCTGTGTTCTATACTCTGATAGAGAACGCCACAGCATCAATTAGAATCGCAAACAGGTCATACTCTGAAGACTACGCTCTCGCGCAGAACGATACCAATTCTGCGATAATTGCACAGCTCAACTATCGGAAATCTCCTGCCAAACTAGCCCAGATATCATCACAGCTCTTCCAGATAGATTCTACTCTCAACTCCGGAGACGTAAATGAGACCTACCTCTCTTCTATATCCTTAACACTGCAGGAGATGCGCGTGGAGCTTGTCGCATATGTTTCACCGCTTACGTTAGGCTCTGTTTCTAAACTCCTTGATGGTGGTTTCGCCACCGCGCTTCTGTCCGGGTCTGGTGCAACTCCGCAGTCGAAGGAGGCTTTAGCTCCGATATATGCTGCGATAGAATCGCTGATAATAGATGCGATCATAATACTGGTTATCTATTACTTCACCTATCACAAGTTCGCGATGAAGCACCGCATACGCCGCAGCAAAACCGTAAAGTATGCATGGATGGCGCTCTTCGCAGTGATAATAATAATAGCGATAATCGATATCGCAATAACCTATAATGCCGCTAGCTCTGCCGGCTCATACCTTCCCTTCTCTGGTTTCTCTGGCCATCTCTCCTCAAGCAAATCCGCGATTGTTGCGCTCAATGGAACATCTGCATACTCCAACAGCTCAATAATCGCATGCGCTGACACGATCAAATCCTCTCTTTCGCTGAAAAACAAGAGCGTGACGGTTGTGGACATAACGAACGGCACCTGCACTGCTAATGGACAGATATCAAACCTTGGGATAAACTGCTATGACCATGCGCTTTCATCTGGCGAGCCGGTTATCATCCTTAGCTCTGGCTCTGGCTCAATCTCCTACAAGGGGTTGTACGGCTATCAATTATACGTAAGCGGCCAGCCAGCCTCAGGCGCATCATGCCTTGCGGCTTCGGTGCTGAAAAATTAATATTTTGGTGAACATAATGGCAAAGAAATCAAATAAACCTGATAAAGAAAATAATAGCAAACATGAAGAGAAAGGGAAACATCTCAAATCTACTGTGAATGAAAAGAACACCAATCCAGAATCTACCGGTCCCTCATCCAAAGCGGTTCTTGCTGTTGTGGTAATAGTGGTCTTCCTTGCAGCTTTGGGTGCCGCATACTTCATAACCAGATCCGGTTCAGGTTCTGGCTTCTCAAGCTTTGTGAGTGCGTTCCACAGCGCGCCAAGAGTCGCAATCGCAGTCACCGCATATAACAGTATAGAGTTCAGTTATACGATCGCATGCGGCACCAGCGTAATAGAAAGAATCGTCGGCAGCAAGCAGTACCATAGAAACGAGACGACTATAGACTTCTTTGTTATAAACAGCACATCCTGCCTTGTCCCTAACGCGGCGCTCGGCAGCGCCACCGGCGCAGTGAATGAGAACATATCAAACTGCATGTCACGAATAAACTCTGAGCCATCGATATACATAAATTACAGCGCCTCTGGTAATCTGACCAGAATTAAGGGCACCTCATTGTACACATCTGGAGACGCCACATTCCTGAGTGAATGCGGAATAGCTCAGGAGCTCGGCTGATACGATGGTCTTCAACGAGCATTTGGTTCGTTCTGTGATACGAGCTGTCCCTGACTTTCCAAAAAAGGGCGTGATGTTCAGGGATATAACACCTCTGTTGAAGAATCCTGAACTTTTCGGCATGTGCGTAGACGAGATGGCCAAACGCCTCTCTGTGCTTAATTTTGACTACGTCGCAGGCATAGAGTCGAGAGGCTTTATATTTGGGGTGGCGCTCGCTCTTCGCATGCGCAAGGGTTTCATCGTTCTGCGCAAATCCGGTAAACTCCCATACAAAAAGACGTCTTCAGCATATCGCACAGAATATAGCATAGAGGTACTAGAGATGCACAATGATGCAGTCGAGCCTGGCAAACGCGTCCTTATCGTAGACGATCTGCTTGCGACCGGCGGCACCGCATTAGCCGCAACAAACCTGATCAAAAAACTAAACGGATTCGTTGTCGGATATGGATTTCTGATAGAGCTTTCTGCGCTGGGCGGCCATGAAAAGCTCTCAGGCAGCGTAAATTCACTGCTCAAATATTGATCATTTCTTATACCTGAGCATCGCGGCTATCCCGTGGAATCCGAGCAGCAGCTCATTCCCTTTCTCGCTGTCTACCGATATGAATACCACATCGATGTTCTTCCTATCAGCAAGCGCTATGATCGAGCCAACCGCATCCTTTTCTGAGATGACCTCGAGGTTGCCTCCGCATTCATGTTTCAGCTTCCTGAAGTTGCCTTCCTCAAAAACAGTAGTCTCCTCCCTGCAGTTTGAGCACCTGTACCTTACTTCTGTGAGCTCAAGTCCTTCGCTCACTATTAGCTTAGAAACATTGTCCATGTCGAGCGCTTCTTTCACTTTTGCATATCCAGATACCGCAAGTCCGCCGCGAGCAACCTCCTCCATGAACCTTTCCATCACAGCCCTCTCCTTGATCGAGGCCTGTTCTGATAGAAGTTCGCTCGCTTTGGAGAGCAGCTCCTTTATGCCTGTGTGTTCATCAGTATAACCTGTGTCAAAAACGCCCATGACCTTAACCTGATAGTTTATGGTCTTCGCCTTTACGAAATTCTCCTTCGCTGGGCCAGGCCCTCCGACCACCAAACCCGCAATCTTTTTACCATACTTTTTGTAAACGTCGTTTATCGCGTCGCCAACGTTCTTGTAGTAATCGTCTATGCTCTCCTCTATCGCGCGTTCGTATCTGCCTGCGGATTGGCCTCCCTTACGCACCTTCGCGTGAGCGAAAGACCTTATCTTCTTCTCAAGTTCGAAATAGGTGCCCTTGAGCGTGCCAAGCGTAGCGTCCCTCCCATCCATCACAAGGAGCAGGTACATCTCCTGAGCCTCCATCATCGCCTCTAGCGGTTCAAGCAGGAATGTCGAATCGCACCTGTATATATTAGATTTGATCGGCTGAGGCGGCTCTATTGGAAAGAGCTCAATCCTGGGGTTCGCCTGCGCATTTGAGATGTTTCCTGAGAACACCGCTATTCCGTTCTTTGGAGGGGTTTTGAACATCTTAAGGTACTGTATTATCTTATCGAGTGCGCCTTGGACGTTCTGCCTCGTGGTCTTTGATTTTATATTGCCTGCCTGCCCATACTCGTCCTTGAGCTTGCCTATCTCATCGCTGATCTGGAAGTCTGGAGGCACGTATACGCTGATCAGCTCCGTTCCATAGCCTCGTATACCTGATAGCCTCTTTAGGTCTCTCTTAAGTTGATACGCATCTGTCGCCATAATATTAACCCTTGGTTATGATCTCTTTGCCCATGTATGGGACCAGCACCTTTGGCACACTGACCGTGCCATCACTATTCGCATAGTTCTCGACAATGCAGGCGAGCGACCGCTGTATACTTATCGCGGTGCTGTTGAGCGTATAAACATATTTGCGCTCGCCCTTGTCATCATATTTTATGTCAAGCCGAACGCTCTGCCAATCCCTTGCTGTTGAACACGATCCTAATTCTCTGTAATCCTTCTGGCTCGGGAACCAGGCCTCCCAGTCTATGGTCTTTGACATCTGGTGGCCGGTGTCGCCGCTTGACAGCACCACAAGCCTGTATGGCAACTCAAGCTCCTGCATGAACTCCTCGCTGTTTGCGAGTAGCTCGTCAAAGTATTTATGTTCGTCCTCAACCTTGCAGTATATGAACTGCTCGACCTTGTTGAACTGGTGGACCCTGAATATGCCTTTCGTATCCTTTCCGTGCGAACCTGCCTCTCTTCTGAATGATGGGCTGAATCCCGCATACTTTATTGGTAGCTCAGCGCCCGAAAACGTCTCCTCCGCGTGCATCGCCGCGAGCGCGTGCTCTGCGGTGCTGATCATAAAGAGCTCCTCATCGACATGCTCTATATCCTTCATCTTCTCCGCTTCGCTAGCCTCAGATGCCTTGTATAGCGCATCCTCAAAGACGCCGAACGGTGCAACGCCCTTGTAATACCTCTTTTTGACCATGTAAGGCGGAGATATCAGTATGTACCCTTTCTTACGCATCTTGTCGATCGCATAACTCTCGAGCGCGTGTTCCATCAGCGCAAGGTCGCCGCGCAGATAGAAGAACCGCGATCCCGCTACCTTCGCGGCACGTTCCTCATCCAGAAGGCCCAACTTTGACAGTACCTCTACGTGGCTTGGCCCCTCTTTCTTCTTTATATTGCCCCATGTCTTGATCGTCTTGTTCGCTTCAGGTGGCATGCCTATCGGCACTGAGTTGTCAAGAGTGTTCGGCACGTTCCATACGATCGATTCTATCTTCGATTCGCATCTTGAGATCTCACTCTGTGCCTCATCGAGCTTGGCCTTCAGGTCAGCCAGAGCAGCTATCTTATCCTTTACCTCTTCGCCCCTCTTTTTTGCATCTGATATCTCAAGACTCGCCTTATTGCGCTTCGCCTGTAGCTCCTGCAGATCGGTGCGCATGCCGCGCCATTTCTCATCGAGGGCAAGGAGTTCGTCGAGAGGGAATGCGCTCTTCCTATCCTTTATTGCGCGCCTTATCTCGTCAAGGTGGTCCCTCACGTATTTTGTATTTATCATCAGAATTACCGTATTTTAGATATATCTCCGATAAAAGCTATATAATAGCAGTGTACAATTCTTGAGTATATGCAGGGATAGCAAAGCCTGGTCAAATGCGGCGGGTTTAGGGCCCGTTCCCGTAGGGGTTCGAGAGTTCAAATCTCTCTCCCTGCATTCAAATTATGTTGTCAAGGCAGGGTTAGGAAAGTATACTGGAAAAAGGGATGACAGACGCGGATTGCATAATGAAAGCGATAACAGGAACTTCAACCAAACCAGAAGGCAGGCGTGGTAACGGTCTACCTAGTACAATAAAGATATTAAAAGACATGAACAGTGATATTTTAATAGTATCTGGCAAAGGAGCCTAGCTCTACTTACTTTTACCCAAAAAAGGCTCAGGTAAAGTAAAATGACCATCATTTTGCTGTTTTTAGCTCATTCTTCCTAATCGAAAGCTGATTCGAAAAATATTTAAGACAAAAAATATATTAAAAACTAATCAGAATGGTGAAGCTAAGTGATGTTTGATGGATAATAATGTAGAAACTGTAAGAAAACTGTTTTCTAAAGGCTACATAAATTGTAAAGAAGACGAAATAATATTTAGAAAACCAAAAAACTATGATTTACCTAAATTCGATAAAATTGAAGGAATGTTATTGGGATTGGCAATTGGTGATTCACTTGGTAATACTAGTGAGAGTGGAAGTGTAGGGAGAAGAAATAAGCGATATGGGATCATAAAGAGCTATCTTCCGAACAAACATTTGGGTATGAAACGGAAAGGATTTCCTTCTGATGACACGCAATTAGCTTTTGATACTGTAGAAGTTTTTCTGAAAAATGATTATTTAAATGTAAAGGAATTAGCAGATGTTTTCTGTTCTCATCACATTTATGGAATTGGAAAGACAGTTATGGCATTCATAAAAAATTACAAGGATAAAAAGATACCCTGGTACAAAGCTGGTGTGAAAATGAGTAGTAATGGCGCGCTTATGAGGATAGCTCCAGTGGTTGTGCCACATATAAATCACCCTATGGGATTATATTCGGATGCTGTTCTTGATACAATGCTAACACATAATGATTCTTTAGCTATTGCTAGCTCAGTAGCTTACGTTGATATGCTCTGGGATTTCATACATAAACAATCTGGAGAGATAGATAAGGAAGAACAGCTCAAAAAGTTTTCTAAAATTGTATCTTCAATAACAGGAGGTGAAACCTGTACTACAAGACGAGAAGTAGATGATGGCCTCTTTAACAATGATATTTACTCTGGCGATGCCGGAATATTTATTGAAAAATGTGTAAATCTAGGTTTAAAGGAAAAATGGAAAACAATAGAATTTCATCGGAAGATCGGCTCAGGCGCATTTCTTATGGAAACTGTACCTACCGCATTGTTCATAATTCTAAACAACATTGATGAACCTAGACAGGCAATTATCGAGTCTGTTAATTATACGAGAGACAATGACACAATTGCCGCAATAGTAGGTGCGGCTGTTGGTGCTTTGCACGGGAAGAAGTTCTTGGACAATGATTGGATAGAAAACCTGAGCGGATGCGTTAAAGGAAATGATGAAGGTGCTGTGCAAAGAATGATTAAAGAAGTAAGCAATAGGTTAGAAAATTAGTTTGGGGTTTGAATTTGCTTGAATTCGAACGCTCGTGGCTTAAATATTTTGATTTCTATATTTCACAGGTTCAGATACATGGCTTTGAGCTTTAGGAAAAATGCTAAAATCTCTGTGAAAAATGGCTAAGCTAAAAGATGACAAAACAGCTAAAATAGTGACTTGAACCATTAGGGATTCGAGAGTTCAAATCTCTCTCCCTGCATTTTCAAATTATGATGTGGACGAGGGCTCAAAAACAGTGTTTTCTTTAACTGAAGTTAAAGAGTCGAACTCGAGACATTCGAGCTCTTGATTAATCCATGCTTTAAAAGGCTATTTGCGTTGTTTGCGTGTGTCGGTTTTCTTCGCAAAGCTAATATAGATGCTCCTGTAGAGCGCAAAGACCGTCATAACAAACACCGCGATTACAAATAATAGGGATGGCAGTAGTAGATTCGTGTGCTGCGCACCTTTTATCGGTAACACAGCATATGTTACCAGTACCTCAAGGACCGATATGTAGAGCGCAGAAAGTGAGTGTATTGTGAAGACCTTCCCGATTATTTTGCCTTCTGTTTCCGGATTTTTCGCCATGCCAAGCCTGTAGACAAACGAAGGCATGTTTATCAGGTATGGATATCTTTCAAGCAGCGTATATCTAAAACGCAGTATGATCAGGAATACGGCCAATATGATTGTGAATACGCTTGGGATTATGAATAATGCATCTGTTGAAATAATAGAATTATAATTATGTGCGACCCAAATCCAGATAGATACGTTCAATATGACTGCGATGAGCAGAGCGGCTCTTGCAAGACCTGACAACGGATAATGCTTTACTTTCAAAGGTGAAACAGCCATACTCCTCTATCACAACCAACATTTATATAAATAACTAAAACGGATCTTTCATTCACTGGTTTGGTAATATGCATATAAGCGGGCCCATGCAACCGCATATTTTATTCTGTATGGGCAGCACATGATGGCGCTCGACAGCATGATATAAATAAAGATACAGATATCTGCTTATGAATGGTGTAAAAATGTCTACAAAACAAGCAACAAAAGGTATGGTCTATTCAAACCGCTTCTTCAGCGTATTTGAGAGCAGTGTGTCCGTTAGAGGTTCAAGGCACAAATATTTTTCTATCAAGAAGGCGAATGCTATCGCTGTACTGCCAGTCACGGCAGACGGCTCTTTTATCCTAGAACGCCAGTTCAGGCCCGCAATCGATGAGAAAATATATGAAATCCCTGCGGGCCACATCGAGAAGGGCGAGACCCCTAGGCACGCCGCGCTAAGGGAACTGGAGGAAGAGACCGGATACCGGGCTGGAAAAATTATTGAGATCCTGCAAATGTATACAAGCCCCGGAGTACTTGATGAGAAGATCCACATTTTCGTAGCCACGATGCTGCGATCAGGGTCTAAAAACTTAGACCCCATGGAGGAGATTGAGCTAAAGGTAGTATCCGAAGCGAGCGCATTGGCGATGATACAAAAGAACGAGATACTTGATGCTAAGACGATCACTGCGATACTAAGTTATTGGGCAGACCATAATCGGTAGTTATGACTATATCGACCTGTGTATCATGAACTCAGCCATGCTCCTAAGGCGCGCCTTTGCAGGCGAGTCGACTATAAGGCCGTCCACTTTTGACCACGCCTCCTTTAGCAGGCTGAGCTCAAGATCTTTCGTATACTCGTCAGCCTTGTATTTTTTAATTATGCCTATCGCCTCGGCTATGTCGTCTGGATTCTTGGTATGCATTCCCAGTATCTCGACTAGGCGCGACTTGTCTTCGTTGTTCGCCCTCTCGATAGCCTTTATCGCGAGCAGCGTGACCTTGCCCTCTGTTATGTCATCGCCTATCCCTCCCTTCATATCAGCAAGACCCCCTTCTGTCATGTTGAGCAGATCGTCCTGCAGCTGGAACGCCACTCCTATCGTCGATCCAAAATAGCCTATCGCATCCGTTGTCTGCTCATCAGCGCCCGAAAGTATGGCGCCCATTTTTGCCGCCATGCTTGAGAGCACACCCGTCTTGGAATATGCCATCTGAAGGTACTGCGCCTCTGTCACGTCCTTGGGGCTTACCATGGCCTTGTGCCATGCTATGTCGGTAGCCTGGCCTATGGAGAGTTTGAGCATGTCCCTCTGATATGTCTCAAGCATCTTTATCTTGGTGTTTCTGTCTAGCTTTTCGCTGTCGAGCAGAGCGATCATGGGCAGGAAGAACATGAAGTCGCCGAGGTTGAGGGCTATGTCTATGCCGTACTTGACGTGTACTGCGTCAGCACCCCTGCGCATCTCTGAACCGTCCTCTATGTCGTCATGGATTATGGTGCCGTTGTGTATAACCTCCGGTATGATTGAAAATTCAAGGTAATCCTTCGGGTCCTTACCTAGCGCCTCTATTACGGTGAGAAGGAAAACCGCACGCCACCTTTTGCCCCCGCGTCCTAGCAGATACACTGCCGGCTCTACCACGGCCTTGCTTATCGCCATCGTATCATATGCGTACCTGCTCCTGCCAAGAAGCGCGCCGAGGTAGCGCTTCGATGTGGTGTCCGTAAGGTATTTCTTTATCTCTTCGTTAACCGTCTTGGCGGTCTCTGACATATATTCAGTAATATCCTCCATTATCTCACTTCTTCCTTTGCACGGTATGCACTATTCCGGACCGTGCTATCTGCTTGGCAGGCCCGTCAGGGAGCTTCACAGTAATCTTGTCGAATTCTTTCGCCGCCTTCTCGCTGAACGTTTGTGCCTCCTTTTCCGCAAACGCCACCGATCCAAGCTCGTTGAACTTGTTGAGGACGAACGCCACATCAGCATCGGTCTTTAATTTCCTGGGCAGCATGTAGATCTCTTTCAGCCTGTTCATTGTGGCAGAATCAGAGTTGTGGACCGCATGCCATAATATGATTGTTTTTGTACCCTCCCTAACGTCATTTCCTATCGACTTTCCGAGCTCTGCCTCTGTCGCGATGCAGTCAAGTATGTCATCCTTTATCTGGAATGCTAGCCCTGCGGGCTCGCCATACCGTGTTATTTTTTCAACATCCCTATCGGCTTTCCCTGCGAGTATCGCGCCGCACTGCATAGGCCCGTAGACAGAGTAATATGCACTCTTTGCGTGTATCGAAGCGTAATAATCTTCAATCGTGAATTTGGTGATGTCGGTCACCTCCCTTGTGAGCGCCAGATCAAGATACTGGCCGACATGGGTGGTGAGTATTATGTCATAAAATTTCTGATAGTACCGAGTACCGATTCTTTTGCCCAGCGATCTGCTCGCGTCCCATGCGACCTTCCACAATATCGTCTGCAACGTGTCTCCAACATCTATCGCATATTCCGGACCATAAAGCACATGCGCAGCGGGAAGTCCTCGCCTTATGCTGTTATTGTCCATCCAATCGTCATGCATCAGCAGGTAGTCCTCTGAAAGCTGCTGTGCAGCAGCAGGCAGGATAG
>JAJYYC010000023.1 GCA_021801385.1 Microcaldota archaeon
GCTTCTGGGCAGGATATTCAATGAGGAGGAAGGCGAGGTATATGGGGAGTTAGATGCGCTATCAAAACATGAAAATCCAAACATCAAGGCCGCAGTAGCCCTATCCTACATGCTTAAGCATGACATGAGGGACGGGATTATTCTAAAACGGCTCTCGAATTCAGGACAGGAGGAGCTTGTTAGGAAGTGCGCGGCGTTGAACCCTTTCAGGAATTCGGCAGTACAGAGAATGCAGGCAGAGGACAACAGCCTAAAGGTGGTCTACGGCGTAGCAGTAAACTCGAGGTCATTGCGGTCTGTTTTAGACAGGGTAACTTGGCGCATCTATCATGATGAAAATGGATGGGTGGCGAGTTTAGACACTACAGTAGAAGAGCAGATAAAGAGAATCAAGATGGTGCTGCCATACCATCCTTCGCTAACTGACCATTCAAGAACTATGCTCATGAACGACAACGATGAGTCGATAAGAGATCAGGTTGAGTTGGTAGACAGAATGTACGAGAAGGTATTGGAACAGGAGCATCGAACGAAAGCCAATAACAATGCAGGTACGATGGTATTTTGGGCATGTTCAGATTAAGGCGCGCTGTTGTAACGTTGCAAAATCTGGAACATATAAATATCTATTAGTAGAATAACACTCCTGTACTATTGTACGGCGACAAAATGATTCAGTTCAGTGGCCTCCAGATATCCCTTGACAGGAGGGAACCTGCGTCTGACATCGATTTTATATCACATGCCCACAGCGACCACATCGGGGCTGCTAAATCCTCAAAGAGTGTATTGGCAAGCGACCAGACAGCGGAGCTCATAAGCTGCGCATATGGGATAAGAATCAGCAGAACCAAAGCGCCAGATGGTGTGGCCATGCTAGATGCAGGCCATATGCTCGGATCAAAGCAATTATGTATGCGCGATGAAATTACAGGAATCCAAACGATATACACAGGCGACTTCCAGACCGCATATTCACGCACCTCGCCAAAGATCGAAACAAAAGATGCGGACTGTATAATAATGGATTCTACATTCTACAGCCAGTCGTTCGTATTTGAACACAGGCTTGACGAAGAAGAAGCATTCGCCAGGTGGGTATCGTCAAGCATGGAGCATGGGATAGTTCTGCTCAGCGCATATCGGATGGGCAAGGCCCAGGACATCATATCCATACTAAACGACAACAACATAACACCAGTGGTGAGCAAAGAGATATCCAAAATAAACGGCGTTTATAGACGTAATGGGATACGACTTGAATACATATCTCCTGATGATCCGGACCATGACGTCGCGCTTTCAGGGACATTCGTAGGCATAACCGAAAAGAGAGACCTTGAACACATGAAATCATGCCTTAAGAGAATCCATGGAAAGCGAGTCTATACCGCATATACGACAGGTTTTGCTAAGATCATGCGGCTGAATTCAGATGCGCAGTTTGTTATAAGCGACCACTCGGATTTCGTGCAGAGCATGGAATACATAGATTCGACCGGCGCCTCAAATGTTTACACATACGGACAAAATTCCGCGCTGTTTGCGGCTAACCTATCATCAAAAGGCTATAAAGCAGAGCCGCTGCCAAGCGGATTCATACTAAAATAAAGGCGATAATATGGAAGTCAAAAAAGGAAACGCAAACGTTATTGCGGTACAATGCATGGATTACAGGATGGGTAGACTTGAATCAAAAGCCATAATACGCGATTCTGACCCAACAAGGGCAGTCAATGTCCAGCTGCCGGGCGCTATGGTCAATAGCAGGATGGGCGAAGAGACTATCAGATCAGTGCTCGCTAATAATCCGATCGAGCACATTTATGTATGTCCACATACAACCTCTTCAGATACCTGCTCCGGATGTGGTGCGGGC
This sequence comes from Microcaldota archaeon, assembly GCA_021801385.1. GTDB lineage: Archaea > Micrarchaeota > Micrarchaeia > Micrarchaeales > Micrarchaeaceae > JAJYUY01. The sequence continues at coordinate 1,880 of JAJYYC010000023.1, forward strand.
GGATTTGTATATGACGTATACACACAAAAGCAGAATGCAAGTCAGACAATGTACGGCGCGCTTGTGGAAGATTTTAAGAACAACAATATACGGTTCAATACCAGACATGAGCTTGAGCAGATAAACACCAATATACAGAGGTCAAACATAGAGCGCATTGTGGCGAGCATGGGGCTCAAGGTACGTGTAGAATCAAATCTTGTTGATCTGGCGAAATATAAGGTTGACATGGATAAAAACGAGGCGCTGCTTGTGCTGATGTATCCATCAACGAGGGGCCTCTCCAGCATCCCGGGAATAAACACAGAAGAGAAAAAGGTTTATGCGATAAGGGCACTGCCTGGCGATATGATCGCGGGGGTCCAACTTGCATCAAAAATGGGCATAACCCAATGCCATATGATCGCATTTACACCCGAAGAACATGAAGCGCTTATGCTTGCAAGAGAGGCGATGCAAAAAGATGACATCGCAGGCAGCATGCGATTTATGATGCGCAAGGTCGCATGATCAGGACTTCATGCCGCTTTCAAGAAAGCGCCTTACTGCACGGACATCTTTTACCAGTTCTGTGTTTTCGGCCATTGACTGGTAGTCCCATTGCGGTTTGAATATCCCTTCAATATCTTTTATGCTCAATCCAGGGTTCCTGCCTGCGCACAGACCCAATATTTCCCTTACGAATATTTCCGAGGTATTTTCACCCTTCAACGGCACCGTCGTTTCGCGTTTGAACTCCTGGCCATCTATCATACCAATTTCGAAACCGCCGCGCGATCCGTCTGTGAACTCTTTCTCAGAGCCGTCGAAGTTTAGCAGAACATAATTGCCAGATTCGAATGTGAATCTCATTGATTTTCGTGCCCATCTCTGTTCCGCGCCTTTGCAGAGCCTAACCGCGCATCTCGCATCGGGCGCGAAATACCTGCCTGAAACTCCCACTGAAGCGTATATTCCTGTCGGATAGTCATCACTATAATCTCTGTTCACCGAGAAAATTCCGCGCTCATGGAGCTTGCCGAATGTTGTCGGCATCGATGCATATACGACCTCGAACGGGTGTATCCAGTCCATAAATAGCCCGCCATTTTGTGGTGAAAACAGCCAACCGCGGTTCGCATCTTCGTCATTCGCGGATTCAAAAAATGTTCCGCTTATTCCTGTTATCCTGCCATATTTTTCTGACAGCGACACGATCCTGTTTTTAAGTTCAATAACGGGCAACTTGTGCATATAATGGAGGTGAAGGTACACATCATTCTCCCACCTTTTGGACCTTACCTGGCCAATAAAATCGTCAAACTCCTCTTTGTCTACTGCAAAAGACTTCTCGACGATCACTTTCTTTCCTTTCTCTAACGACTCTATCGCCTGGTGCGCATGCTCAGAGTTCGGATCGGATATATGCACCGCATCGACGCCACTGAAGAAGGCATCAGGTATGAGCCCCTCATCCGTTATCGTGTAATACATCTCTTTTTTGATCCCGAATTTCGAGAGCAGCTCCCTCTTCGCCTCATAAGGCCTGGTTCCCAATGCGCTCTTTATCTCAAGTCCGCCTATGCTCCTAATGCCCTCATGAAGGCGGCCGAACCAATGCCCAATCCCAACGACTCCAAGCTTATACATCAGAGCACCGTTATTCTTCCTTTATCGCGTGCCCCCCGAATTCATGTCTGAGTGCGGCAAGGAGGCGGTGGCTGAAATGCTTGTCCGACCTGCTGGTAAACCGCTCAAAGAGCGAACTCGATATGGCCGAGAACGGTATCGCATAATCGACCGCCGCATTTACGGACCATCTGCCCTCACCGTTGTCTTCAACATAAGGTTCTATGCCATCGAGTGTCGCATTTCTCTTCAGCGCACGGGCTGAGAGTTCAACAAGATAGCTGCGTATAACAGAACCATGGTTCCAGAGCTCTGCAATTTCACCAAGGTCCAATACCCCTTTGTACGGGCCGTTAGCTACAAGGTCTATACCCTCTGCAAGAGACTGCATCATCCCATATTCGATCGCATTATGCACCATCTTCACGAAATGTCCTGAACCTGAAGGGCCTGTGTAAAGGAATCCTTCAGGGACGCTAAGGCCTTTGAACAGATCCTGAAGACTCTCATAAACATTTTTATCTCCTCCAACCATTATGCACATTCCGTTCCTCGCTCCAGACGGTCCACCGCTGCACCCTGCATCAAGAAGGCTTATCCCTTTCGATTTGAGTGTCTCATAATGGCGAATCGTATCTGTATACTTGTTGTTTGCTCCGTCTATGACAATATCTCCGCTCTTGAGTATCTCACCAAGCTCGTCTATCGCCTTGTCGGTCACCTCTCCAGCTGGATACATCAACCACACCACCTTACGTCCGCTGAGCTTTGACACCATATCCTTAAGCGATGAGGACCTTATGGCGCCCTTTCCGACAACTTCATCGAGTGGCGCGGGCGATCTGTTCAACGCAACAACCTTGTGCTGCTTTTCTAGCATCTGCAGCACTATGTTCTTGCCCATCTTTCCGAGTCCTGCGAATCCTATCTCCAATTAAAACACCTGATTTAGAATGGCGTTAAAGGGTTAAATCTGTTGGGATTGGGTTCGGCGTTTACTGCACCTTGGCGCTGTGCATAAATTATTGGAATTTGGGTGGAAATAACAAATGGGAGGTCCTAGGCGTCTGCCTGGTCCGATGCTGTTATATCTTTCTTGAGGCTATCACTATTGCAGCAGCTCCTAGCTTTATCCCTCGTCTGCGGGATTCTTTCATCGCATTGCTTGCGTATTCCGCTATCCTCTCCGCTATCACAGCTTTCAAGGCCGCGTCAGCCTCATCGATGTTGAGGTCAGCACCAGCTAGCTGAAGGATTTCAGATAGGTTCACATTGGCGATTGCCTCTGCCGCGGCCAATTTCATTCTATTTCGGACCCGGTCTCCGAACAGTCCCCCGACTAGGCTGCTCATCGTATCCATTCTCACCCACCTATTAAATTTATGGCTTAAGTACTATATAATGATTTTGCGGAAGTGTGCGCCAGAATAAAAAGGTTAGCCGCATAGCCGTCCATGAGCGAACAATCAGTAATTTTCTATCAAATGTTCCTCCATCTGCTCACCATCGCCTGAGAAGAGAGCACTGAAACGAACTCTTCTGCCTTTCAATATCTCCGGCAGCCAATATCTGTCATCGCTCCACATCTGATCATATGGCAGATTAGAAAGGTCAAACCATTTTGGGGCCATCTCATCAGATTCAATAGGGTCGCCATCCCATGCGGTTGCGATATAAACATCGACAAGCATGTTAGCATCCAGACTGTTGCTTCCGTCATAATTATAAAATACCAGCTCGGCGACTTTTTGGGACTCCTTGACAGTTACACCTACCTCCTCAAAGGTCTCTCTCACCATTGCCTCATAAACGCTCTCGCCGTCCTTTACTTTGCCTCCAACGCCGTTCCATTTCCCAACGCCAAAACCCCTCTTTTTCATAGCCAGCAATATCCTGTTGTTGTCCCTTAAAAAGCAGAGCGTTGAGCGCAGAAACCCTGTCGCTTTTGCCTTGCTGTCTGCGATTGTCATGCGAAACACGCCCAAAAATCACGGGAAGAGCGTTTTAGGGTCTCTTGGCAGGAGTGTCACCTCCTTTACTGTCTTCTGCCCAAGCATGCAGAGCATAAACCTCGCAAGCCCAAATCCAAAACCTCCGCTTGGCGGCGCGCCATACTTGAAGAAATCAAGATAGAACTCGATATTATGGAGATGGAGACCTTTTTCAACCGCCTGTCTCCTTAATATCTCATATCTGTGCTCACGTTGGGCGAGAGTTGTTATCTCCAGACCCTTATACAAGAGATCGGCGCTGAGCGTGGTGCTATTGTTGTTTTCTGGCCTCATATGGTAGAACGGCCTGACGCTTTCAGGAAATTCGGTGAGGAAAACAAAGTCGCTGCCCATCTTTTCCTTAACGTATCTTCCGAGCTCCTTCTCGCCTTCAGAATTAAGGTCAGAGTGCCTGTCTACCTTGATGCCTGCTGCTTCGACTATGTCATATGCCTCGTTCATGGTCACCTGTGGGAATGGTAGCTTGGGGATCTCTATTTCAACCCCAAACGTCTCCATAATCCTTTTGCCAAACTCGGCCTTTATCTTCTTCAACACATATAAGATCCAGTCCTGCTCAAATGTTACGACGTCCTCGAACGATTTAATGTATCCTATCTCAACATCTACTGATGTGAACTCTGTTGAGTGCCTGTATGTGAATGACGACTCCGCCCGAAATACTGGCGCGACCTCGAACACTCTGTTGAACCCTGCACATATCGCCATCTGTTTATAGAACTGGGGAGACTGCGCAAGATACGCCTCCCGGCCAAAATACGGGAGGGAGAATACCTCTGCTCCGCTTTCTGACGGCGCTCCGATGAGTTTAGGGGAGTGGATTTCTATAAAACCATTTTCGATGAAGTATTCACGCATATGGTGCTCAACAGCGGTCTCGACCTGAAAGATTGTCCTTTTTTTATCATCTCTCAAATCGAGGAATCTCCATGCGAAACGGGTGTCAAGCTCAGCCGGCACCTTACCTGATGGCTCAAGCGGCAATGGCACCGCTGCCAAGCTCAGTATCTCAAGTCTGCTTGGGTGGACCTCTGTACCCTCTTCATCTGGCCCTGGCAGCGGCCGTTCTTCGCCAGTCACCCTAATGCAAGACTGCCTGGTGAGCGTGTCGAACGCTGTGACAAGCTTAGGATCTGCCTTCTTCTTGTTTATCGTTATCTGCTTGTATCCATCGGTCGCATATAATCTTATGAACTTCAAACCGCCAAGGTCACGTATCTCCTCTACGAATCCTTCAACTGTTATATCAGGCATATATACCACTAAAAGCAGTATACATGGCGGAGTTATGATTTAAATCCCTTTGTCTAACCAGAACAATTCTGAAACCAACGTTCCGAAGGCATTAGGCCAATCATTTGCTATAACTTCATGCTAATTTAAAAATGGCAGTAAAAAGGTTTTCCAAAGATTCTTTACTAAATGCTTTAGATTCCAATCCAAGAAAATGGGGGCATATCATTCAAAACCGGCTAATCGGCTGATGCCAGAATTTCAGAAACGTTTTAATCAGTATAATGATATTAGTGAATGGTTTAGTGGACTACGAACGCGTTGAATCTGATGTGCTCGTGCTCGGTGCAGGCGGTGCAGGACTCCGTGCGGCTCTTGAGGCGAGAGAGCGCGGCGCCAGTGTAATCGTTGTATCAAAGTCGCTGTTAGGCAAAGCACATACTGTAATGGCAGAGGGCGGCATAGCCGCCTCGGTCGCAAACGTCGATTCTAAGGACAACTGGAAGGTTCATTTTTCTGACACTATAGTTGAAGGCGCATACCTTGGTGACTGGGAGATGGTGGAGATGCTCGTCAAGGAGGCGCCAGAACGTGTTTATGAACTTGAACGGTTTGGTGCACTCTTCGATCGCACCCCAGATGGCAAGATCATGCAACGCGCATTCGGCGCCCATACATATCGGAGGCTATGCCATGTGGGTGACAAGACAGGCCTTGAGATCATAAGGACCCTTGAGGACCGGATTCTGCACATGGACGTAAAGGTGATGGACGAGGTGGTGGTGACTAAGATATTCACCGAAAAAGGGTCTGTGTCCGGTGCGTTAGGCCTATCGATACGGGAAGGGAAGTTCATAGTATTCAGCTGCAAAAGCCTCATCATAGCTACTGGAGGCGCAGGAAGGCTCTTCTTGGTCACATCGAACTCATGGGAGACCAACGGCGACGGCATGTCCCTTGCATATATGGCAGGTATACCATTGCAAGATATGGAGATGGTGCAGTTCCATCCTACCGGGATGGTGCATCCAAGCGATGCTAAAGGCATATTAGTCACCGAGAGTGTACGCGGTGAAGGGGGTATACTTCTAAATTCCAAGGGAGAACGGTTTATGCTAAAGTATTCACCGGAACGCAAAGAGCTCGATGCCAGAGACGTTGTCGCTCGCGCTATACACAAGGAGATAACTGAGGGCAGAGGCACGAAACACGGGGGCGTATATCTTGACATCTCGCACATGGGGAGAGCGTTCATACTCAAGAAGCTTCCAGGTATGTATGACCAGTTCATGAGCTTCGCTGGGATAGACATAACAAAAGATATGATGGAAGTGGCTCCGACTGTTCATTACTTTATGGGCGGAATTAAAGTTGATCCATCCACATCAGCCACTTCAGTGGATGGCATATTCGCATCGGGCGAAGTTGCCGCAGGAGTGCATGGCGCCAACAGGCTGGGCGGCAACTCGCTTGCAGACATACTTGTATTCGGTAAGCGCGCCGGAAAATATGCGGCTGAGTATGCACATAAAGCGGCTCATAAAACGATAAATAATTCGGATATTATTGATTCGATCGGAGACGTAACAAAATATCTTAATCAGAAAGGCGAGAACCCAAATCCTCTCATGGACAGACTCAGGAAAGAGATGAGCACACACATGGGAATCATAAGGGATGAAGACGGTTTGAAAACGGCGCTCCACAACATAAGGGAGATACGCTCAAAGGCTGCATATATCGGAGTATCCGGAACGCCAAAGTTCAATCAGGGGTTGATATCATGCATAGAACTCGCAAACATGTCTGTGCTTGCAGAATGCATGGTGCTTTCAGCATTGGAACGCAAAGAGAGCAGAGGAGCGCACACACGAAGCGATTATCCCTCAAAGTCAAGGGCGTTTAAAGGCCATATGATATGTGGGAATAAGAACGGCAAACCTGTGCTTTCATTTGAGCCTGTACGTCCAATGCCTGCGCGGCTTGCCAGGCTGGTGAAAGAGGAGGTATATGTATGAACGTGTGCATAAAGATATTCAGACATGATCCTGCATCAGACGAGCAGGGGAGATTTGTAGAATATGATGTGCCATTCGAAGAGGGCATGTCCGTCCTAGATGCCGTTAACTATGTTTCAAATTACATAGACACATCTCTCTCTGTACGTTGGAACTGCAAGGCCGCAAGATGCGGATCATGTGCCGCAGAGATAGACAACATACCGAAATTGATGTGCAAAACAAAGATAACTTCGGATTCTGTGACTGTGGGTCCGATGCGTGCATTCCCTTTAGTAAAGGATCTTGTCACTGATATAACATCAAACTACGACAAGCTACGCAGCATCAAACCGTTCACACCTGGAAAAGCGCAATCTGGAGTCTGGCGCATGAATGAAGATGATGTTGTCAGGTCGCAGGAGTTCAGAAAGTGCATAGAATGCTATCTATGCATGGATGTCTGCCATGTCATGCGTCTTCACAATACGAATTATGTTGGACCGAGGCATGTGATCAAGGCTGCGTCGATAGACATGCATCCGCTTGATTCTTTGGATCGCTCTGTAGAATTGAAGGAGAAGCATGGACTGGGATACTGCAACGTAACAAAATGCTGCCAGGACGTGTGTCCTGAAAAGATACAGATAACAGACAATGCGATAATACCAGAGAAGGAGCGCGCAGCTGATGCGATATATGACCCGATTATCAGGTTAATAAGAAAAATCAGAGGAGTGAAATGAACTTAGAGGATATTCTGCCAAAGGAGTTCCTAGAGCCGAACATAAGGCTCTACTCATTCATTTTGCTCATCGTAATAGGGCTGGCAGCTCTAATAGCATTCCCAGTAAAGGAATATGCCGGGTACATAGACCCGTTCTATTCACCTACACTCCTGATCATACCAATCATAGGGCTGTTCCGCCTCACGTGCTATGCGTTCAGGAAGGACTACAACAGGCATCTGTTCAAGCACCCATTGCAGTGTCCCGCTCTTCCAAGCGCAGATTCATCGGCCAGAGCATATACCGGTGAGACGAGCCTGTTCATGAAAATAGAGAACTATCATAGATATTTTATGTATGTTGCGCTTGCTGTGCTACCTTTCTTTTATTATGATCTTTTTGTCTCATTGACATATTCAGGAATATTTGTGCTGAGGTTGGGAAGCATTCTTATGGGGCTTGATGTCGTGCTGCTAACGCTCTATGTATTTTCATGCCATTCTATAAGAAACCTTGTTGGGGGAAGGAATGATTGTTATGGCTGCGGCCTCTCAGCAAAAATGCGCAAGGACGTATATAAGTCACAGTCATTCCTGAACAAGCATCATCGCACGTTCGCATGGCTAAGCCTTCTATCAATAATAGCTGTAGATCTGTTCATTAGGGCATTGACAGCCGGGATAGGCATCGACTTCGTAATAATGCATGTGGTCCTATGAAGCTGATAAAAACAGAACACAGGTATCCGATTTTCTTCATCGGAATCATGACAATCTTGTTAACGGGCTTCATAGGAAGGTATGAACATACATGGAACATCATAGGAACAGCTGCAGTCGCATTAGGGTTTCTGGTCGCTGTGCTCTCTGTAGTGCTCCCTTGACTATTTTATCTAAATCTTATAATTGATCCGCAAAACTTTCACTCTTTATATTTTAAATGGCAAATCGGACAAAACCTTAAATAGACTAATTAGTATATTTAAGTGTGGTTTGGTGACTTACTCTATCAAACTAGATGAGCTGAGTTGGGGCCACATGCGATATAATATAAATTATGGCTATAAAAACGAACAAAAACCTAACTTTTTTGTTTTTGATGTAGCATCGGATAAATTAAATGAAGAATTTTATCTTAATAAACTTGCTCTACAAAATTTAACACCGATATTGGCGCGTTTAAGATGTTAAATCCACACAATTTTGTAAATGGTGAAATATGGGGAAAATAAACAGGAAATCTGATAATGGCATAAAAACTAAGCCAATATCCCTATTGCTTTTCATTGCATTAACATTATCAATTTTTGTCCTAATCCATAAACGAAATGATTTCTCTTCTATAACTATTAGTGTACCTAGCAACACAAATTCTTTAGCAAGCGTTGCACAGCAGATGAGCACACATAACCAGCTAAAGAATCAGGGCACATATTTTAGATCAGTACCTAATACATCAATATTTCAAATTCAAACAAGCATGGGAGAGTTGTCTCCACCTGCCATATCTTTGTCAGGCACCTCGTCATCACACCTATATTTTGAGCAATCTAAAATTCAGACCCTGTTACCGCAACTTGTTGCATATATCGTA
>JAJYYC010000002.1 GCA_021801385.1 Microcaldota archaeon
AGAACAACCAGTGGGCGATATCTGTTCCAAGGGATAAGCAGAGCGCCGCAAAGACGCTCGCACAGAAGGGCTTCTCTGCAGGCATAAAGGTTCTCCAAGTTGACGGCAATGACGTGATTGCGGTATACAAGGCGGTGCGCGATGCGATAGGTGCCATCGGCGATGGACCGACGCTCATAGAATGCGTGACATACCGTATGAGCATGCACACGACCGCAGATGACCCCACCAAGTATAGGCCGGACGAAGAGGTCGCTAAATGGATGGTCAAGGATCCTATCGAACGTGTCAGGAAATACCTTGTAGGAAAGGGGCTATGGAATGATAATAACGAGAATGAGATGAGGGAATCTCACCGGTCTGCGATAGATGCAGGGGTTGAGAAAGCTGAAAAATTCGTGCCAGACCCTAAAACGATGTTTGACCATGTATACAGCTACATTCCGCAGACGCTGAAGGAGGAGCTTGACGAAGCGCTCGCTTCTGACTTCTATACAAAGGTGAATTAGATGAATGTAAATATGGTTGGAGCGCTCAACAACGCTCTTGAGCAAATAATGAAAGCGGATGACAAGGTCGTACTACTTGGCGAAGACATAGGAAAGGAAGGCGGCGTATTTAGGGTGACAGACGGGCTTGAGGATAAGTTCGGCAGTGGAAGAGTTGTCGATACGCCGCTCGCGGAATCGGTGATACTCGGATCTGCGATAGGTATGGCGATATCGGGAATGCGCCCGATCCCTGAGATACAGTTCGCAGGATTCATGCTCATGGGATTCGACCAGCTCGTGAACCACGCGGCAAGATATAGGACCCGTTCCCGCTCAAGGTTCTCTGTTCCGATGATAGTAAGGACCCCTGTTAGCGGTGGAGTGCGCACGCTGGAGCACCATTCCGACAGCCCAGAGGCATATTATTCGCACATAGGAGGTCTTATCGTTGTTGAACCTTCCAACCCTTACGATGCGAAAGGTCTACTCATGCGCGCAGCGAAGATGGACGACCCGGTGATATTCCTTGAACCGACTAAGCTGTACAGGCTGTTCAAGCAGGAGATACCTGATGAGGCCTATGAAGTCCCTATTGGAAAGGCGAATATAGTCCAGGAGGGCGATAAACTAACAATCGTCACATTAGGAACTATGGTCCCGTTAGTCAAGGAGGTTGTCGCTAAGAAGGGCGTGTCTGCTGAGATCATAGACCTGCGTACCATAAACCCGCTTGATGAAGAGACGATCATAAACAGCGCAAAGAAGACAGGAAGAGTGGTGATAGTACATGAGGCACAGACGAGCTTCGGTGTCGGAGCGGAGATAGCCGCACGCATCGCAGAAAAGGCGATATTCGAGCTCTCTGCGCCCATTATCAGGGTGGGTTCGCACAGCCTCCCGTATCCGTTCCCGGGGTATGAGAACTATTACATACCGAACGCGATCAAGGTCTCAAAGGCTATAGACAAGGTGCTTCAGGCGTGATCTGATGGAATGTGAACTATGCGACTTCAAAAAATGTTCTGACTACAGAATCATCGAGGATCCGTACTGGATCGCAACGCCCACATATGATGACAGATCCCATCTCGGACGCGCATATGTCACATTAAAAAGCGATTGCGGGAATCTCTCTGACCTGAAGGAAGAGGAATGGAATGATCTTCGCATGGTTATAAGCAGGTACAAAAAAGCTTATAGGTCCGCTTTCGGGACATGTCTGTTCAACAGGTCATGCTTTATGAACGACGCATTCAGGCCGCAACATCCATCTCCACACACACACTTCCATGTGAGGCAGAGATGCAGCACTTGTTTGTGTTTCTCTGGCGTGAGCTTTGATTACAAAGAGTTTGGAAGCGATTGCGCAAGGGAACGAAAAAGTCCAGATGATCAGACGGTGAAAGTAACAATTAGAGGGATTAGAATAAACGATAAGGGTTGATCTTTTGAAAGAGCTTAGATTTGTTGATGTGGGCGAGGGGATAACTGAGGGGCACGTAAGGAAGTGGATGGTTAAAGACGGCGATCAGGTGAAGGAGGACCAGACGCTCGTGCAGGTTGAGACCGACAAAGCGGTAGTAAATCTTCCATCTCCGATAGACGGCACCATAAAGATAGTCTCTCCGGAGAACACCACGCTCAAGGTTGGCGATTACATCGCATATGTGGGAACAAAGGATGAGCTTTCATCGATAGGCAGCATGCATGCAACAGACTCGCCAAAACAAACGCCGGCAGTTCAGGCCGCACAGGTTCAACCTCAAAAACCAATATCGGACCCCAATGAGGTGCTCGCCACACCGTATGTTAGGAAGCTCGCAAGAGACCTCGGCGTTGACATAATGACAGTCACAGGCACCGGACCGAACGGAAGAATCCTTGAGAATGATATCAGAGGCCATCTCACCTCCTCTGTTCCTCAGAAGGTAGTGCAGAAGTTTTCAGAGACGCTTGAGGAACGGCACGCAGGCGAAATAGAACGCGTGCCATTATCTCAGACCCGAAAGGCTATAGCCAAGAACATGGAGGCATCATGGACAATCCCAAGGGCAACGCACATGGACATGATAGACGCAACTGCTCTCTATAGAATAGTGAGCGGCGAAAAGGAACGGATGATGAAGGAACGTAATGTGAAGCTCACCTTCCTGCCTTTCGTGATAAAAGCGGTGGTGCAGGCGCTCAAGGAGAATCCGAACTTCAATGCGAGCTACGACCATGAGAGGGTCGAGATTATAAGGAAGAGGTATTACAACATAGGGATAGCCGCGGAAGCGCCAGATGGGCTTAAAGTTATAGTGATAAAGGATGCGGATAAGAAGAGCATAATCGAGATAGCCGCTGAGCTTGCCGCTCTTGCAGAGAAAGTCAGGAGCCAGACCATAACAATCGATGAGATGAAGGACAGCACCTTCACAATAACGAACATAGGCAGCCTTGGCGGAGGCTTCCTCTCTGTGCCGATGATAAATTACCCTGATGTTGGAATACTTGCGATCCATATGATAAGCGAACGTCCTGTCGTTTCAGACGGCATGGTGAAGATAGGCAGGGTGCTGCCGTTCTCCCTATCATTCGACCATAGGGTGGTTGACGGATTTGAGGCCGTAGGATTCGGCAACGCATTGATTAAATACCTCCAGGACCCCGAGTTCCTGGAAATGCTGTGATTATATGGTAATGGGATCGCTTCCGGAACAGGTCGATCTTGCGGTTGTTGGGGCAGGCGTAGGCGGATACATAGCGGCGATACGCGGCGCAGAGCTCGGACTCAGCGTCGCGCTTGTAGAAAAGGAGAAACTTGGGGGCCACTGCCTAAACTATGCATGCATACCATCAAAGACGCTGATACACATAGCGGACATATACTGGAAGGCGCAGAATTCAGAGAAGTTCGGCATAAGCACGGAGAGCATACATCTTGATGCAAAACGCATGCTCGAATGGCGCAACGGGGTTTCCGCCAAACTTGAAAACGGGGTTGGGTTTCTTTGCAAAGCGAACGGCGTTGACGTGCTGAAAGGCGCCGCAACATTCCTGAATTCGCATTCGCTCCAGTTGACCGACGGAGTGACACTTGAATTCAAGAAAGCGATCATCGCAACAGGTTCTGTTCCTGCGCCGCTCAAGGGGTTCGAATTTTCAGAAACGGTAATAGACTACAAGAAGGCGCTTCAGCTAGACCATATACCGAAATCGATGGCAATCATAGGTGCGGGTTATGTGTCTGTCGAGATAGGCATGCTGTATGCTAAGATGGGGTGTGCGGTTTCTATTGTGGCGAGGAGCGACGTGCTATCAAGATTTGACCAGGAGGCGGTCGCGCTGATAAAGAATAAGATGGATGCGCTCGGAATCAGAGTCTACAAAGGGGTCTCGCCTAAATCGCATGCCGAGGGAAGAATGGAGCTATCAGATGGAACTGTCATCGAATCGGAGTTGATTGTGGTTGCGATAGGCCTCCTGCCCTACACATCAGGCTTAGGGCTGGAGAACACGTCCGTTAAGCTCAACGATAAGGGTTTTGTGATAGTGGATGAGAGGCTAATGACATCTGATCCAAATATATATGCGATAGGTGATGTGATAGGGGAACCAATGCTCGCGCATAAGGCGATGCGCCAAGGCGTAGTTGCCGCAGAGTCGGCATCAGGTGCAAACGCCGCATTTGATAATATAGTTGTGCCAGCGGTCATATTCTCAGATCCCGAGGTTGCGATAGCCGGAAGCATGGATGAAAAAGAGGGCATAACAGTTTCGAAGTTTCCTCTAACAGCGCTTGGCCGTGCGATAGCGCTTGACGCCACTGATGGTTTTGTTAAAATAGCCGCGGACAGTTCAGGCACAATAAAGGGCATAGAGATCGTTTCTGAAGATGCGAATGCGCTGATATCCGAGGCCGCGCTCGCTATTGAGATGGGAGCAAACCTGGTGGACATCGCAAACACTATACACCCGCATCCGACATACGGCGAAGCGGTTCAGGAAGCGGCGGAGCTTGCGCTCGGCAGGCCGGTCCACATTTTTTCAGGACGAAAACCGCACCAGCCCAATCCGGTGTGAGTGATGAGTATATCGCTAGAACTTGAAAGTGGATATTATAGGACAGTGCACGGTTACCTGTTTTGCCAGCGCAGACCCGGCACGGGCCGCGCGCTGGTGTTGCTGCATGGCCTTGGCGCGAACTCCAATACATGGAAAAAAATAATAAAGTTCCTTCCCGGCGATGCTGACATATACATGCCAGATCTGCTCGGGCACGGAAGGTCCGATGCGCCAGACATAGATTATGGTATAAACGTGGAGCTAGAATCAGTATCCGATTTTATCGTTTCATCAAAAATCAAGAGCCCAATAGTATTCGGGAACTCCTATGGTGCATGGATCGCAGGCTTATATGCGGCCGCAGGAAAGAATTGCGGCGGGATAGTCTTGGAGGATAGCGCAGGGCTCGAACCCTTCTCCGAACATCTGCGTGACACTGCGAAGGAGAGCGCATACAGGGCGTGGCTGCTTGATGAGTCTCTGAAAATGTCGCCTGAGCGGTCACATGTGATGAGCAGCATAATAAACAACATGGATAAAGGAACACTCACGAGCTCCATACTTTCGGGAATAAAATGCGGCGCGCTTATCATCTGGGGCGGCGCAGACACAGTGGTGCCATCATCTCTTGGCAACTGGCTTTCTGGAGAGATTGCGGGCTCTAAATTAATTATTATAGATGGCGCAGACCATGTTCCCCACATATCAAAACCAGACATTGTTGGATCTGCGGTATCTGAATTCATGGGTCTGATGCACTAGCCATCATTCTATATGTATAAGTTCAGAGCCCATGTTCCACTCCTGCTTGGAGTATTTGCCTTCATAGAGCCTTTTCGCGAGCGATTCTTCATCCTCTGTCAGCTTGCCCGGCACTGTCTTGAATCCGTAGAATGTTGAATAGCCTATGAGCAGCGAGTCGTGGATCTTCTGACTATCCTTACCGCACAGCTCCTTTATGTTCGCGACCCTCTCCCTTATGCTCTTGATGCCCTTGTCCTTCAGTTTTTCGCCGGGGACCTTAAGCACTGATGAGAGTATGTTAAGATCCGTTTGTATGAGCATTGTGGCATGGAACATCAATGCGCCTTTCTTCAGCGTAGCCGCTGCACCGAACACTTTCTTTCCGTTAGATGTTATGTCGTTCATGCTGTTCTTTATTTCTGGGACGCTTGCGAGCGCAAGCGACCGGACCGCTCCGTTCATCATGCCGCTGAAGAGCCGTTCGACGTTCATTCCGATGCCGAAGAGATCAGGCGATATGATAGAATAGTTGAGCGCACCCATGTCATGGTAGACCGCACCGCCCCCAGTAAAGCGCTTCACAACCTTTATGTTGTTTGCTTTTGCATACTCCAGATCGAGCTCTTCATCCGCAAGCTGGAAGCACCCCAACACCGCTGCGCTTCTGTTCCTGTAGAATCGCATCGTCGGCTGAGATTTGCCTTTCGATACCTCCTGGAATATCGCCTCGTCTACGGCCATATTCATATATGGATCGTCAGGATAATCCTGCTCAATTAGTCTTACGTTCACCAACAACAACACCCATTATGGCTGTGACAAGGTCGAGCTTCGTCACCATCGGGGTCATGACCCCGCTAAGATAAAATTTGTTCACAGCATCAGAAACGCTAGTGTATTCAAGCTTTGTCCCTTCAAGATACTTCTCAAGCGTCAGTATCGAGTCCTCCGGCACCATGAAGAAGTCGCCTGTTATCCGGACATTTGACATCTTATTATCATTCACTTCAGCGCTTATGCGTATGATCCCCTTTGGGGCCTTATAGATTGTATTTACGTGCATTCTCCACGCCAAAGGTGCATTTATGCACCTACAGAGCTATAATTATCGGCAAAACATTAAAAAGATTGAGGTAAAATTAGGTGTGGCATTTGCCTTTATGGTAGTTTAAATGGATGCGATACCGGTAGTTGAGAGAAGATATGTACTGAAGGAGAAGATAGACGAGACCCCTGACGTTCTGGTGCTTAAGTTCATGCCAGAGGACGGGAAGCCGTGGGCGTTCGATCCCGGGATGTTCATGATGATATCAGGCATCGATAGTGCGGGCAAAAAGTATGTGGCACGCGCCTTCTCCATCGCGTCAGACCCTTCGACTCCCGGCATGGAATTCATGGTCATCAAGGAACCGAGGCATGGAGACCACATAGGCAGGTCGCATTTTGTCGATTCGAAGATCGGCGATGTGTTTGTAATGCGCGGGCCTAACGGACAGTTCAGATTTGACCCAAAGCAGAACAAGAAAGTGGTCTTTATAGCCGGAGGTACAGGCCTTGCGCCTTTCATATCGATGGTCAGGCACATCAGAGTGACAGATTCCAAGACCGATGCGATACTGCTCTACAGCACAAGGTTTCCAACAGAGGTCATATACAAGAATGAGCTGGAGAGCTATAAGGAGCTAGGCGTTAGGGTCGTTGTCACAGTCACAAGACCGGCTGATGGCGATGGATGGACAGGCCAAACTGGCCATATCGATGCGCCAATGCTGCAGAAATATGTGCAGGATCTGCATGAACGGACCTACTACATCTGCGGACCGCTCGCTTTCGTCAAAGCGGTAAAGGATGCGCTAGCGCTTTTGAACATAGATCAGTCGAAAGTGATGGCCGACGTTTGGGGATAGGCGCTTTTAGACCTTTCCGTGTTTCGCCGTGTTTAAAAACAGATATGATGCGTAGTGTCGTGGTTTTTAAACTTAGCTTACATATATAGAAAGGCGATTTTATGGCAGGAAAAGTAGAAGCGTATTGCGTTAAGTGCAAACAGAAAAGGGAGATGAAGGATCCGGCAGAGGTGACGATGGCCAACGGAAAGAAGGCCAGAAAGGGAACCTGCCCGACATGCGGGACGAAGATGTTTAAGATAGGAGGTTGAATATGATGCGCACGCTTTTGCGTGCGCTCTTTTTATTTCAGTTTCTCAGCAGCCTTTGCATGTTTGTACCATCAAAATGTTTTATCACGTCTTTTGCTCTTTCATCACCGCGTAGTGCCAGTCTCTTTATGAGCTTGGCAGCCGCGATCACGGGTTTGTCTGGCCTCATACATCGTTTTTCAGCCTTCGCCAGATATCTTACATAACTGAACATATCAAGCCTGTCAAGTGCTGTTGCTACCATGTCGCGTTTATGGGGCCTTGGTCTTGCTTCTGCCATATCAAACACCTAAATTCTTGGAGATTATATATTTATATTTTCTCCAGTCGGTCGTAGAGTTTATCGATATCCAGTTTGGTTACGATGAGTGGTATCTTCTCGACCTGCGCTATCTTTATCGCAAGCTTATCCACATTCGTCACGTTATGTATGACGATTATCTTTGGCTTTATCGGTGCTATCCTTACCACCACGAGCGGTGATCTTCCTGTAGAAACGCGCTCAAATATGAATGCGCGTTCTGTGGTTGATCCGAAGAGCTTTGTGTATTCTGACGGGGCCATTTCCAGGATAACTCGCAGGCTGTCCAACCGCGTGTATCCGAAGAGCTTAACAGAATCGAGATATGCGGGGTTGGCAACCACCTTCCCTTCTATGATCCTGTTGAAATCGGTTCCGCTTATCGGGGCCATGAAGTCGTGGATCTTATAGTATGAGTCCTTCCCGTCATTCGTGCTGATGTTCTTCTCAAGGCTTGAGACGACGTTTCCGCCGCGTTCCTTGTCTATCTTGAAGAGCGTGTCAACAAATCTGCGTATTACGCCAACGCCAGGGCTTAGCCGCCTGTTGCTCTCGTAGTCGCTTATCGTAGATGTGGAGATCTTTATCTGTTTCGCAAGATCGATCTGTGTTACGCCGAACAGCTCACGCCATTTCTTCATTGTGCTGCCGGGGCTGTCCGAAAGCGTAATCTCTCCTGCTATCTTCTCCTTTAGCTCATCCATTGTTACCATCGTCGGTTTATGCGTTATCCTGCTTGCTCCTCTTTTTGCCTGTCTTCTTTCTTGGCTTATGTTCTGATTTGCCTACGTTCTTGTATATGCTGTCCACGTAGGCCTTATCTTTTTCGTCCATTATAGGACTCTTTTCCTGCGGCAATGGCGTTTTCTTTACAAGACCATATATTATTAGTGCCGCACCTGCGATGAGACCGGCTATCGCGACTGCGCCTAGCGCCACAATATCTGTACCTGCGGAGTTTGACAGATAAACCACATCAACATATCCTGAGACCGCGTTTGATGATCCGGTGTTGTCAATAACAACGTAATAGTTGTATGCGCGCGGAGCGCCATTTGGATTCTCCAGAAGTGCGATAGTGTTTGTCGTGTTGGTTAATATCTCGGCTCCCTCTATGGTGTTCGCGTTAGCCGCCCTGAATTCTGATAGTGATACTGCATTTGCGGCGGCAGATTTGAAGCTTGAGAATTCGGATCCGTTAAGCGCATAGATGTCGGTGCTTTGATTTGTGGTCACATATGCGGCAGCGGGTGTGTTTGCGACCAGTGTAACGTTAATGTAAGCGTATCTGTTTGGAGGCGCGACCATCGTGTAGTTATGACCGTTGGATAGCACGCCAGATATCACCGATCTTCCGACAACTGGCAGTAGAAGTATGGTCGCCGCTATTATTGCAAGTCCAAGAAGCACAAAATTTTTCCTCATCTGCTCTTCCACCTAATGATACTATATTTTTAGGTTAAGCTTTAATACTCGCCGTATCGGCCGAGTATTCTACTTGGTCCCCAACGTTTCCAGACGCTTTGAACCCCATCAAATTAAGGAGCGCGATTGATGCGCTGTTCGAACGCATCACAATAGCACGGATTCTTCTGACGCCAATCAGGTATGCTTTGCCTGCTAGGATGCGTATCGCTGCGGTCGCATAACCTTTTCTCCTATATGCTGAGCACACCCAATAGCCTATCTCAGCTCCGTCATTATATATATTATAAAGCACACACATGCCGACCGCAGTACCGTCTGCCTCAATCACAAAATGATGCTCTTTGAGCTCTGCGGACAACAACAGCGCATGGTTCAGTATCTGATTCGCAGATGATATGCCGGCAGAACCGAGACCGGGAATAGATTCCGCTATATCCTTCTCTTTTAGGGATTCGCCTATCCAGTCTGCGTCTGAAGCTCTTGGAGAGCGCAGCGTAACATGAACGTAAGCGGCGTTTGTCATTTACCTACCATTATGTATAAATTAGGTTAGCTAATTAATAATCGGCTGTTCGGATGCTGTCCAGATATATACTAGGTAAGCCACTAAATCCCGTATTAGGCAAGGATAATAAGCGTTCTGTATCATCTACTCTTGCTCATTTGGGGGTAGAATGGCGGATGCTGCGGTTAACGCGATAATCGATAGGCTCGACGAATTCCTTGACACGTATTACAAGGACGGTATAGCCGAGATAATGGTCGGTTTCCCTGAAAAACGTAGCCTTATGCTCGACATAAAACTGCTTGAGGAGTTCGACCCGGAGCTCGCAGCAGAAGCGATAGAAAGGCCCGAGATCATACTCGATGCCGCGCTTGAGGCGCTCAAACGCAAGACTGTGGATCTTGACATGCGAGAGAACGAGCTCCATATCAGGCTCTTCGGACAGACTATAAACAACCCGCTTGTGCAGGACGTTGGTTCAGCATATATTGGAAAACTTGTTGCGCTTGACAGCCTTGTGATAAAAAGATCTGAGATAAACCCAAAAGTGAAACGCACGATGCTTAAGTGCATCTACTGCGGCACGCAGATCCAGATAAGGACGGACAAGGAGGAGATACCAGACATATGCCCGCAATGCAAGCGCAGAGGCATGAAAGCTGATGAGGCGAGCGCGAAATTCATAAACCTGCAGAAGATCGCTGTCCAGGATCCGCTTGAGAAGCTTAGGGGCAGTACGCCAACATGGCAGCTTGAGGTCTGGATAGAGGACGACCTTGTTAATACTGTTCTGCCAGGGGAAAGGGTGGAGATAACCGGCATACTGAAGATCAGGCAGCGTAGGAACATCCGCGGGAAGCTTGAGAAAAATCTTTACACGATGTATCTTGAGGCGGTTTCTGTAGTGCCTAAGCAGAAGGACTTTGCGGATATCCACATAACTGAGAGCGAGGAGCGTGAGATACGCGAACTGTCCAAGGATCCGATGGTCTTCGAGAAGATGGCTAAATCTATCGTACCTTCGATATATGGATTCAACGAGATAAAGGAGGCGGTGACGCTCCAGCTATTCGGAGGCACGCCCGGAAAGAGGCTCATAGACGGGGGTGAGATAAGGAGCGACATGCACATGCTACTCATCGGAGACCCCGGAAGCGCAAAGACAAGGGTCCTGCAAGCGGTCGTCAGGCTAGTACCTAAAGGCATATATGTGAGCGGAAAGTCAGTCACAGGCGGCGGAATGACAGCGGTTGCGGAGAGGGATGAATTTTCAGAGGGTGGCTGGACGCTCAAGGCTGGCGCAATGGTTCTTGGCTCCGGAGGAATCGTATGCATAGATGAATTTGACAAGATAGGTGAAGAAGACAGAGCATCGCTCCACGAGGCGCTTGAATCGCAGACTATAAGCGTCGCTAAAGCGGGAATAGTCGCGACCTTCAGGGCCCGCGCATCGGTGCTTGCAGCAGCGAACCCTAAGTATGGGAGATTCGACCCTACGGCGTATCCCGCCGAACAGTTTGACATACCCACAACCCTACTTTCCAGGTTCGACCTCATATTCCCAATACGTGACGTGATGGACGAAGAGCTCGACAAGAACATCGCGATGCACATACTCACGCAGCATGGAGCCGCTGGTGCGATGATAGCAGAGATGAAGGGGTTCGAACAGGTCGAAGCGCCGCCTGTGGACAGTGAACTCCTTAGAAAGTACATCGCCTACGCCCGCAAGAACATACTGCCAAGATTAGGTGATGAGGCTTCGAAGAGGATACAGGATTATTACATAGAGCTCAGGAAGGCCGGAGCGAAGAACGGCCGCGTAGCCATAACCCCAAGGCAGATAGAGGGTCTGATAAGGATGTCAGAGGCGAGCGCGAAGTCCAGACTTGCGGATGTTGTGGAGCTGATTGATGCGGAACGCGCGATAGCGCTGAGCGAATACATGTTGCGCACGCTTGCGATGGACAAGGTGCGAATGCGTGACATAGACATAATACTTACAGGTAACCCTAGAGAGAAGGTCGATAAGATCAATTCTATAATGGGGGTACTCAGAAACCTTTCTGCAAAGTCAGAGGAGGTCTCGTTAGTAGCGCTCAACGATGAGTTGGGCAAAGAGGGAATCGACAGCCCAACTGTTGAAAAATACCTTGGCGAACTTGAGAAGAGCGGCGACATTTACAGGCCAAAGCACGGGTTTGTCAAGATAGTTAGGCATGACGATTAGTTGTATGTAGATGCATAGAGCCTTGTCTTTGAAACAGTCTTGAATGTAGAAAGGCTTCGAATTGTGCAATGCTTAAGAATATGTGAAGAGCGCAGTTATGACAATGATCGCCGAGCTTGCCATCCATGGCAAGAGGAGCGGATTATCCTATTTTTGTATGCTTTTTGCATTTACACCGGCAGACATGTTTGCGCCTGAACCGCCGGCATTTATTCCGACGGAACCGGATGCTGAAACAGGCACATTTGTCGTTACGGTTGTTTTTATTATGGTGTTTGATGTACCGGAAGCTGAGCTTGTAGATTTTGTCTCGGTATTGCTAGATGACACATTACCAGAGTTAGAGACAGATGCGCGATTATGTGATTGTGCACCTATAGAGATACCGATTATCTCTGGTATGCTTTCTGAGACATTCGCTGAAGAGGATGTATTGCATTCTACTGAACCGGATTCTGATGCGCATCTGATTTTTGAACCTGCTGCAGCGCCAATATTGGTTATTGTGGAGAGGCTTGTATTAACAACCAGGTATAGATGCCCATTCGCCACTATGACAACAGGAGTATTTGCGGTGCTCACAGAAACAGATACATGACCATTGCTTATTGAAACGCTCGCATTCTGTGGTATGTAGAAGCCTTCATGCATAGTGCCGTTTTCATCCATGCCCTCTGATAAAATCACTCTGGAATTTCCTTTTCCGCTTGATGAAACTGTGCCGTTTTCGTTGGCGGTCAGGTTGTATCCGTTCTTGCTATCAATATTTATAACAGGCATCAATATCACCCTACCGTTACCGGTGACATGTACAGACTTGCTTAGGTTGAAATCAAGGTTAAACCAGTTTGTCGTGTTGTCAGAAACATTGAACTGAACTGGTATTATCAGTTTTCCGCTTGGCAAAAACGCGGGCTTTTCTGTTCCGTTTACAGTTACGCTTGCATTTGATACGTGAAGGACTATTTCATTGTATGCGCCCTGGGGTATGTTTGCAGCCACAACCAGTGCGGATATGTTACGCAGTGCTGCAAGATTGTATTGTGCTGAAGCGCTTTCATTGAATGTATACCACTTGCCTGATGTGGTGCTATGCACGCTCAGGTTGCTTATGCTAACATTTACTGCGCTGACGCTTGACACTGCTGGAGAGTCTGAGACTGTGAATGCAGTTGCTCCTGTAGGTAGTTGCGCGCCTGGAGCCAGATATATGCTCTTATACCCATTTTGACTGCTTGTGTTGAGTGATGCAAGACCGATTGCAATCAAAGCGACCAACACAATCGCAGCGACCACTGTTACGATTATTTTGTTTTCCATAGAGATCCCGTTTTTATTATAAATTCTGCCTGTTGAAGAATCACGCGCAGCGTAATACTTCCATTTTTTTGAAAAGGAGTTGTCGAGCTGTTCTATCATTCCATGTGATTCTAGCTCCTTTAGATGCTGGCTTACAGTAGAGGTAGATAGGCCAAGTTCCTCAGAGATTTGGCTCATCGTGCGAGGCTTTTCTCGAAGCATTGACAGAATCCTGCTTTTGGTATGTAGCATCTTGCTCGTTTAAGCACCGAAAGTCTATCTTTCTAAAAATATAAATACGGGTGTTAAACGTTGCGGTTTTATTTCGGTTTATGTGCCGCGTTGTTTGCCTGAGTCTAATCGCATAATTTTAATACCAGCCCCGGTATTTCATGGCCTTTGCAACCCTGTCCACTGATATTGTATATGCTGCGGTCCTGAAACTTATCCGCTTCCCAGACTTTGCATACGCTTCATGGGCCTTGGCAACATCATTAAACGACTTGGTTATTATCTCGTCGAGCTTGCTGTATACCTCTTCCGCTTTCCAGTAGTATCCGCTCGTGTTCTGGAGCCACTCGAAGTATGAGCCGATCACCCCACCCGAGTTGACCAGAAAGTCCGGCAGATCGAAGACCTTCTTTTCGGAAAGTATCTTGTCTGCCTCATTTGTTACAGGGCCGTTTGCAAGTTCAAGCAGTATCTTGGCATTTATCCTGTCTGCGTTTGCGCCCGTAACTTGGTTCTCAATAGCAGATGGTATCAGCACGTCAACCCCGAGCTCAAGAAGCTCTGCGTTTGATATATGATCTACGCCTTTTACTGATGCGAGCTCGCCAGACTTCGACTTCATTTCGGAGAGTTTGGCATAGTTAAGCCCCGACTTTGAATAGATCGCACCGCTGGAGTCGCTTATCGCAACGACCTTTGCGCCGAACATGCTGGTGACAAGGTCGAACGCGAACTTGCCGGCGTTGCCGAATCCTTGAATCGCGACGGTCGCACCCTTCAGCTTCAGCTTCTTGTACTTCGCCGCTTCGCGAAGCACATACATCGCCCCCATCGCCGTAGAATTGTTCCTGCCCTCTGAGCCCCATACCTCAAGGGGTTTACCGGTTATTACGCCAAATTCATTGTAGCCTACTATCTTGCTGTATTCGTCCATCATCCACGCCATTATCTGAGGTGTAGTATAAACATCAGGAGCGGGTATGTCCTGCTTCGGCCCGATGAACTTCCATAATGCGCGTATGTATGCACGTGAGAGGTTCTCGAGCTCATAATCGTTCATTGTTTTTGGATCGCAAATCACGCCGCCTTTCCCTCCACCGTATGGTATGTTGGCGAGAGCGTTCTTCCATGTCATCCATGCCGAGAGCGCCTTCACGGTCTCTATGCTCTCTTTCGGGTGGAACCGTATTCCTCCTTTGCACGGGCCTCTTGCGTCATTGTACTGGACCCTGAATGCGGTGAAAACCTTTGTCTTTCCATTGCGCATCTTTACGGGAAGATTAAATGTAAGGGTGCGCATCGGCTCCCTCAATATCTGGTGGGCCGCATCATCAAGCCCCATAATCTCAGCTGCCTCATCCAGCTGTGCCTGCGCTATCTTGAACGGGTCTAAATCTTCTGCCATGAAACCACATCGCTAATACGCTTGTAAAACTTATAAATATGATGCATTACGCTTCAATCATACAATTTATAAAACCATGATGACCAATAAGAGCAATGGCAGAAGCACAGTCTGGCGTAGAGTATATTGCGGTGATAACGATAGCATTGCTGATACTCATGGTAGTCGTTGCTGTGGTTTTTTCTATTACCCCATCTGCGATTTCTGCCGCTCCTGGTGTTTGCAGCTTCGTTGAGCCTCAGGTCTCATGTGACAGTCTTATGGCAGTTGTCAACACCAATACCCACAATACGCTAGTAGTTATGGAGTTGACCAACAGCGGAGAGTATGCGCTCTCAAGTATGAACACATATATGTATATAGGACAATGGAACTCATCATCGTTCGCATGTTCGCCTTCATATGTAAAGCCAGGATCCACCGCCATATGCGAGATAACGCTTGTCGGCAATGTTGTCGGCGGAGAGAGCCTCAGCGGTTATATGTACACGTCGTTCAATTCGTGCGGTCTTTCAACCCAGAACACTGCGAATTCGTGCGGCGGCGTACCCACAAAATATGAGGGCTCTTACAAGGTGCAGGTGCAGTCATCAAAGACCCAACAGAACCTAATCAGCCTTTCGATATCTGCCAGTAGTCCGAGCGTACTTTCCAACTGCGAAACTGACAATGTTAGCGCACAGCTCAAGTTCAATGGATATCCAATCCGCAGCGCAGATATCGCATTCACATCGAACAATCTTCTCCCGAAGATATACAGTCCGATAGCTGTGACCAACTCTAATGGGATAGCGAGCACGGATATATGCAGCTACACGGTTGGCAGTTCTGAGATAGTCGCATCTTTCGGATCTTACAACGGTGAGTATCAGATATCATTCACTTGATGCTTCGCTCTTGCCCTCTCGTTTAAGTGCGTTTTGATTTTATTTCTTACTGCAGCTACGAGCAGATCTTGTCGTTTTTCATCCAAACAGATTTTATGATCACGCAGCATTTCGCCTGCCCTTATAGCCGATGAATAATGATTGTTAACAGCATCTTGCGCAACGCTCTGTGTGTCCACACATAAGGGCAGAGAATATATGTTAGGGTAATTAAGCACAAGAAGGGAAAAGTTCTTATGGATCGTGCCAACGCTCGCTACTGTTACGCGGGCATCGTTTTCTATTGAAAGAAACGTTTCTGCGTCTTTACCTTTGAGCAACTCGATGATTATTGGCTCGTGATGTTTGGCCACTTCATGTCCGACAGTGTCGCCAGTATTAGGGTTTTCTATTTTCCAGAGCTCGATATTCTTCGACGCCTTTGTTGCTGCGCTATTGTACATCCTAATGGCATCGATACATATCGAATCGCCATTGTCATTCGAGATTGCCGCATGTTTGGGATTGTTAAGTATCGTTAGCGCATACTCTTCGCTCATACGAGCTAGAACGTGCCCCACAGTGTTGCCTTTCCCGTCCACTTTCATGGCAAGCGATGTGCTGTCTTCAAGTACGTGATTGATGATTATGCTGTTCTCATTTACCCATGCTACAAGCGCATTGCTGCCTTTTTTTACCGAATCGATGAGGCCGCCTTTTCCTTTCATTATCTCTGCCATAAGCGCGCTCTCCTCTGTAGGCTTAGGTTTAGGCTTAGGCTTTGTTTGAGTTGCATAACAGATATCTGTTCTGATTATAGTAGGAAAATACTTTGTCTTTTGATTAGTTCTGTTGTTCGTGCTTTGCACATTATCACATGCTATCCTGTAATTACACTAATATAAATAGATTGACTGCCTCGTGGCATCTGTCTAACTTTTTATTATTTTCTGTGTGAATTAAATTTTTCTTTTGGAAATTCAATAGGATTGGATGTTAACGCCTTTATTGTGCCTGATGATCCAATGGTATAAAATGCGAGATCCGTATCATTGATACGCTTTATCAATGCTAGCGCGGCTATCGTATCCTTGTATTTCTCCAACCCCACTCTTAATATGAAGCTATGTTTACCGAACCTTATTATTTTAGGATTTGCCTTGTGGTAGACCATTGCGCCGAGCTCTTCCGCAAGAGCGCGGTAGAGCCCGTCCTCTAAATGCTCAAACCCATCAGTAGGCAGGTTGGCCACTTTTACGGCTATGTATCTGCGCTTGGTACGCATCATTCCAATAACCTCATGTTGACCCTTCCTATTGAGTCGCGTGCCTGCGACTCATCAGCCCCGATCAATTCTGCGAGAGCGATTAGCTGCATCGCAGAACACAGGTATAGACTAGATCTCGCTATGGTGACAAACGCGACATCGATTCCTTTCTTATCGCATAAATCCAACATATTGCCTGCGAAATGTATGCGCTTGGATCTTTTGATCCCGCTTGTTGACATTATTGGATATGTGCTGATGCATAGTATCGTTCCTTTGTCGAGCATGTGCGCAGCGGCTTTAGGCTCCAGCCTATAGTCTTCAGGTGCCACCGCCTTTGCACCTGCCTTCGATGCGCGCTCTATTCCTTCGCCAGAACCGATATATATGCAGCCCGATGACTTCGCAGGATCTCTAGACGCGTTTATGTCTCTGTCTACAGATAAGATCTTTTTAAATCCGAGCATCTGAGATGATACTCCATTTATGGCTTCGGCATATGCGAGGTCGTAGAAGTCCAAATAACCACTATGATTGCTGCTGCTCTTGTCCAAAGAGCTGACCCTCAAGCACGCTCTTTGTCTTGTCTGCGGGGTACATCAGCTTTATAAGTTTGGTGTGGCCGCGAATACCTTTGCTCGATTCGAGCGAAGCGATCAGCCCTTCCATTGCGAGCTCCGATATATACTTCCTGTACCAGCGCTCGCTCTTTGGTTCTTTTTTCATGCTCTCTGATATGCTCTTGTACCTGCTGTAGACCTCCCCGCTGAAAAGATATACGTCAGATCCATCTGTCAGCTTCTTGTATGAGCCGCCGCCTTTGGTGAGCACTGCTATCGAGTAGAGCACAAGCTGATGGTGCAACGGCAGCGTTCCTATCATGTCGTAGACAATCTCGTTGTCTGCTATCTTTAATGCGCTTGTAGCGTCTTCAATCGTGACCGTGTTGCTTCCGTGCTCCTCAGCTATCTCCCCTGCTTTTGACATTACCTTGAGAGATAGCCTCGCATCGCCGCTCTCCTTAGCTGATGTGGCGGCTATATAATGTAGTACGTCGTCCCCCACCACCCCTGGCTTGAATGCTACTGCCGACCTGTCTTTCAGTATCTCATACAGATCGGTCGCATAATAAGGTGGAAATACGATTTCTGTCTCATATAATGTTGATAACCCCCTCGGGTCGAGCGTCTCCTTGAACGATACTCTGTTAGATATCCCGACGGTTGTGACACCGCCGCTGCGTATGTCGCTGTTTATCCTCGCAAGCGTGTATATCAGGTCGTCGAGATCCTTGACAACATCGATCTCATCGAGTATGACAACCAGTATTTTTGTGTCCTCCTCGATCCATGATGTGAGCTTCTCATAAAGGTCTACAGTCCCGTATCCGCGCTTTGCATATGCGGGAAGGTTGTCGCCCACTATCTTGTTCAGTACCCTGTACCTTGAATTGTATATCTTGCAGTTTATGTACGAGATTTTTGCGTGGCCGTTAGGTATCATCTTTATCTCATCTAGCACATATCTTGTGCAGAGCGTCTTTCCTGTGCCGGTCTTGCCATATATGAATAGGTTGCGACCGCGTTCGCCTTTAAGCGATGGGGCCAACGCCTTCTCTATGCTGTTTATTTCCTTTGCCCTTGATATGAGGTGTTTAGGCATGTAATGAGGCGACAGCGCTTCTCTCTTGGCGAATATTTTTGATTCGGCAAGCATCTCGTTAAGCGTCTGCATGTACACCCCGACTATATAATCAGCAAAGTGGTTTATATAACTAATCTTTGGGATTTTGATATTTTGGTCTGATAGTGTTTCACACTGAGTAGGTGCATGACAACTCCATCACAAATTATATGAATATGCAACCAATATGTTCTAATAATATATCTTCGGTTTAAGACGTGCAGCTATATGGGTTAAAATGGTTCTGTTACAAATATTCAATAGGTGTTAGGTTGGCAAGACGCAGATCACACGAAAGGTCTAATCAGATCAGAATTATAGACATCGCGCTTATTGCAGTTATATTAGTCCTTGTTGCATACATAGCATACCCTGCCATAAAATCAGCTTTCACGCCTGCACCCGCCGGTAAGACGCTCGCAGGCATAGACACTCCTCTCACGCAGTCACAGCTCAGTGTTATAAACAATGCGCCTGACAGCTACTTCGAAAGTGCAGGAGAGATGCTTATGAACGGATCGATCAGCGGCATCGCAGAGAGCAATAACATCTACTATGGCAATGGTTTTGAGGCGGTGCTCTCGAACAGCACCGCGCCGAGAACTTCTGTATACACCTATGACAGTAAACCAAGCGTCATATACGCAGGTGCGATCTCATGCATATACTGCGGTGAGAGCAGATGGGCCATGGCTATGGCGCTCTCAAGATTCGGAAGCTTTAACAGCTTATATATCGGCTACAGCTCATTCGGCGATGCTGACGTTCCAACACTCTACTGGAAACCAAACGAGTATAAAACGCCAAACAATTTCACTTATGGGAACTACTATAGCAGTCCTTACGTCAACTTCTTCTCTGCAGAATATGACTCTAATATAACCCAGGGCTTCCAGCTGCCACAGGTTACAGACCCAATATCGGTTTTTGTCTCGCGTGCCCCGAATGCCAGCTATGAAGAGGCATATGCATACCTAAACAACACAAAGGACTTCCAAGGAACGCCTTTCACAATATGGGGCAACAGCATCGACGTTGGCGCGGTCTCAGTTGTGTTCGGCGAATCGAACAATCAGTCAGCTACCAACGCTGTCCCGCTGACAGATATGACACATCAGCAGATACTATCTCAATTGTCTTCGTTCAACACCACATTCGCTTATGAGGAATATGCTGGCGCAGATGTTTACATAGCGCAGCTCTGCGCCGGAATGAATAACAGCGCGCCTATATGCAAGCTGCCTGCGATAAAGGCGTTCGAACATAAGATGGGACTTTAATGGATAGAATTAGCAAGATTGTTGGATTGCTTCATAGGATATACAACCTAAAGTACATCGCATTCAACCTTCTTGTTTTCATCGTATACTATACGACCATCACCTACCTACTCAAGATACAGGAACAGGGCATAGCGTTCACAGCGGTTCCTGTCGCATACATATACGCGCTATCGTTCGTATCATCCATTCTTATGACATTAGCAGTCTACTCTGTTTTTAGCAGCAGGAACAACAACGCCAAGTACAACGCAACCACAGGCAGCGCGGTCACCGCAGTCGCAGGCGGGCTTGTCGCAGGATGCGGCTGCCAAGGCACCATAATGTACGGTGCGTTTGCCGTGGTGCTTGGAAGCGGATACGCAACGCTCCTAAACAACACGATAGCAGACCACGTGAATCTGGTCTTTTCCGCGCTTATAGCGATAAACATTGTGATATTGTCTTATTATCTCGTGAGGCTGTCGAGCCCTAGGTGCTCAACAAATAAGAGGTCGAGGAATTGAAACGTGTTGTACCGGTAGAGATCGGCCAGGAGCCCTATTCTTTTGAAGATGCGCTTATTAAGAGCATACTGAACGGTGATGCCGATACACGAGTCTGCGAGGAGGCGATACTGACAGGCGCGGTGCTCGAAAGCCTTACGCCTGCGATAAGGGCGCTCAGCACAGAAAATGGGAGGCAGATAGGCAGATCCCTGTTTAAGCACACGCATGCATCGAATATGTCTAGAACTGATGATCTTCGTGCGCTCTATACGTTCTTAAAATCGGTCGGATATGCCAATTCGACAATAACCGATTCAGTCACAGCGGTTTCTGTTAAAATATACAGGTCATGCAATGCAGACATGGGAGGCCGTATACACCATTTTGAAGCTGGCCTCATATCTGGATTTGTTGGCTCATCATTTGGCATTCCGATCAATGCGGTCGAGGTTGAATGTGCCAACAATGGCGGAAAGTGCTGCATCTTTGAGATAGGGATGAGCAACAGGCCAAAAGGCAAGGCCGATGCTAACCTTTATGATTACATAAACATGATCGGAAATGTAGAATTGGGAGAATGCACCTTCTTGCAGAGGTACCAGATACTATCTGAGATGCCGCTGCTCGGCGTTGCGGATAAGAGCACCATGAAGGCGATACTCTCATACATAGGCGCATGCACCGCGATTGCGCGTTTCAGGCGCGTGAATGCCAAAAGCACCGCATCGAAATTGGCTGAGGTTGCGCGCACAGCGACCGCGCTAGGATTTGGCTCTGTCAGTTACAGGTCAAACCCCAGAACTGTGACTTCGACTCTCTCAGACGCAGCGGCAAGGATCGACTTCGCGAACCTCTCAGGCAACTTCATAGACGGAATGGCATCGAAAACCGCAAAATGCAGATGGGCGCAGAGCATGGTCATTAGGGGAGGTATTTATAAGGTAAGCATCAAAGATAGTGGGACTAACAGGCGGAAGAAGTGAAGCAATGGCTCTGGAGTTTATAGATAATATATCAAAATACGTGCCGGCAATAAAACCACCGAGCAGGGCGCTCTCGCTAAGAGAGAAGATGTACTGGACAGCAGGAGTCATAGCGATATTCTTCCTGCTTTATAACACCTATGCGCTCGGCGTAAACCAACAGGCGGTGAGCCAGCCTTTCCTGCAGTTGATAAGCATAGTGTTCGCGGCGAAGATAGGCAGCGTAATAACAGTGGGTATAAGCCCGATAATACTCTCAAGCATAGTGCTGCAGCTGCTCTCCGGATCTGGGCTGCTTGATATAGACATGAACGACCCCGCGCAGAAGGCACGATACCAGACGGTGCAGAAGCTCGCGAGCATGTCAATAGCGGTCATTGAAGCGGTAGTGTATGTCGCGACAGGGTATGTTCCGATATCGAGCCCTGCGCTGTTCGGGATAGTGGTCCTGCAGTTAGCGATAGGCGCAATAATAATGATCTATCTTGACGAGACAATGAGCAAGTATGGTATAACCTCAGGAATAAACCTGTTCATAGCAAGCGGCGTATCATATTCGATAGTCGCAGGCACTGTGGCGATACTCATACCTGAGGCAGTGGCTGCGATACAGGCGGGCGGTGCGGCTGCGATATCGAACGCGATAATAGCGTTCGGTCCGCTCTTCTTCGCAATACTCGTGTTCCTTGCAAGCATATACGCATATGAGATGAAGGTGGAGCTGCCGCTTGCGTTCGAGCAATTCAGAGGCATAGGCGGCAGATTGCCCATACCATTCCTTTATGTGAGTGTACTGCCAGTAGTGCTCGCATCTTCGCTTGAGCTGAGCTTCACGGTGTGGTTCAGGTTCCTGGCAGGTGTGCACGGTAGTCTGCAGAACCTTGCGCGTTTCATAGCATACTACCAACCGGTAGCAGCAGGAACAGGCACGTCATTGCAGCTGAGCGGAGGGCTCGCATACCTGATATCTCCGACATTCCCGTATCCGTATTCGGCGGCATACGGCGGAATAGGAGGTTACGGGCCATATTTCACTTATCTTATGACACACACCACACAGCTATTCATACCATGGGGAGGAGTGATGCTCGTACCGGAATGGATCCATATGATAATCTACACCGTTGTGCTCGTAATATTATGTGTTATATTTGGACGCTTCTGGATAGAACTAACAGGTCAGAACCCCAAGAACATGGCAGAACAGATAGGGTCAGGAGGCTGGCAGATACCAGGGTTCAGGCGCGATCCACGCATAGTTGAGAATGTTCTGAACAAGTACATACCCACACTGACAGTACTTGGCAGCATATTCGTCGGCCTGCTTGCGGCCTTAGCGACACTTACCGGAGCCATAGGTACGGGAATGGGTGTGCTGCTTACCGTAGGAATAATATACATGCTATACCAGCAATTGGAGCAGGAGCGCATATATGAGACATACCCGATACTGCAGAAGATAACGCAGTGAGAATCGTTGCTTTTTCAGTGTTCGTTTTTGGTATTCAGTATCGCAATCGCTTATTGGAATTAGTTAGTATCGCTAGAAGCTCCGGATCTTTGTCAAGATAGTGAACGATTATCGCATTAGAGTGGGCATGCCGAAGTTCATCGATTGCACCGACAGAATGTTCCCATCTAGGAGTCATGAATATGTCGGTGACTCTGCTTTCGGAGATCACACCCCTCCAGAAGTAGCGCCAGTCGGATTCATCTTTGCTTATCCTGTCTGCATTATCGCCGTCGAATATGTCAGTAGAGGAGAATATCGGAAAACGCACACGGACCCTAAGCAGTTTTGTGTATTCCTCGAGCAAAGCGAGGTTATTTTGCATCCTGTGCGGCCCGTCAGATGATATTATACCAGATACATAACCTAAGGCTCTGTGCCTGTTAGCTGCGGCCCTCAACGCTGGCGTAACCCTCTCTTTAAGCTCCTCTAACGTTTTAACGCGTCTTGCGTGCTCCTTCAGGCCATTAAGATGTGCGGTCTTGTCCATTCGAACGCCATGCTAAGCAAAACATTATAATTAGCAGATTAAGCGGCTAGAGCTCGCCTACCCTTCTCTTCTGCGCTCTCTTAAGCCTCTTTCTTCTCTTCTTAAGCCACTTCCAGCGCATTCTTCCTTTCTTTTTCCACTTTCTTGGAATACTTCCCAAACTAAGCACCAATGATTACAAGATAGTTTATGCCTAACAGCTTAAATAGATTATGTTGTTTCCATTGCTTTCATAGACCTTAGATATCTGCTTGATATTTTTGATATACATTCACTTACGGCATTAGGCGAACCATCCTGGCGCATATTAAAGGGTTAAAAGCTAAGTTGTGGTGGTTGAATGGGTGAGTTAGGGGCAGTCATATTAGCAGCAGGATCTAGCTCTCGTATGAAGGGTATAAACAAGATATTTATGCCTGTAGAGGGCAGGCCGCTAATATGTTGGACAGTTGACGCATTCGAAAATTCTCCGCACATAGATAAGATATCGCTCGTTTTCTCTAGCGAAATGATAGAGAATGGCAGGGCTCTTGTTGAGAATGAAAAGTGGAATAAGGTGTGTGCGGTCGTGAAGGGCTATGGTCGCAGGCAAGATTCAGCAAGAGAGGGACTTATTGGACTGGGCGAATGCGATATTGCGATGATACATGATGGCGCAAGAGCGTGTGTGACAGGCGACATAATAGAGCGGGCTGTGGATTCAGCAAGGAAACATGGCGCCGCGGCCGCGGCAGTAAGGGTAACCGATACCATAAAGGAGGTTGAGGAAGGGATAATAACCAGAACGCATGACAGGAGCAAACTCTGGGCTATGCAGACGCCGCAGGCGTTCGATTATAGATTGATATCAGATGCGCATGCCAAGATTAATGAAGACGTCACGGATGATGCAACCATGGTGGAGATGCTTGGCCATAAAGTTGCGGTATTTGAGGGGTCTTATTCGAACATAAAGGTCACTACGCCTGAGGACATAGAACGGATATCAATCATAATAAGATCACGCAACAAGAATTAGATTTCAGAGAAGGCCTAGCTCTTTTGCGGTTGATTCTATTCGTTTTATTAGCAGAGATCGGCCACGTTCTGTGCGCAGGTCATATCTGTTTTTACTGAATTCAAACCCAGCTGCGCATGGGTGCCCTCCTCCGCCCATTGATCTTGCGATCCCGCTGATATCAATGCCTGTGCTGCGAATCGAACCTTTGCACAGGTCTGTATTGACATATATCGCTATCGGCCGCCCAGCTTTTCTGAATATCAGGCTTGCCGCATAGGTTGGTTGGATCGTGTCTGCGAATCCGACCGCGATATTTTTACCTACAAAGATAAGCCTTTCGAGCATCTCCATTGTCCGCTCCTTGCTCGCACGCTCGAATTCATCGGCATCGAACAAAATGATAGGGTTTTCCATGTCGCCTTTCGATATAATATCGGAGAGCCATGCGAGCTTATCTGATTTGTCCTTCTCAGGTAAGGTATTGTAGTACGTTATTGCCATCGAATATCTCCTTATCATCGTTCGTTCCGCTTCACTCTTCGCCTTTATGTTATTATCAGAAAGATGGCACATGTGGAGCAGGCGCTTGATGCCCTCTCCTTTAAGTTTGAGGTATTTTGCGGTTAGCTCAGATGCACACAGCTTTTGTTCGCCGAATGTCGCATGGTCGCACATCTTTGCGACCTCCTTTGCAGCGGTCTCGCTCCAGGGATGGTGGTCTAGGTATATGACCTTGCCGCCTTTCGATTTGACCGACATGATTATCTTCTTGTATATTCCCGCTTTTGAATCGTTCACAGAGAGGTCTGTGATGAAGAGCGTCGTTTCCGGCGTTGCGAGCGATTCCACCCAACGGCCTGCACTCTCAAGTCTGTCTGTCGAATAATCGATATACATTACTCTGTCTGCTGGCAGGCCATATTTCATCCTTATCAGTGTTGCAGCTGCTATGCCGTCAAGATCCTCGCTATGGCTTATAGACATCACATCCATCGCATCACGCTTTTATTCTTGGATCGATACGAGGTAAAGAACTCGCTATGAATGTGTCCCCCTTGAACCATCCTAATATTTTGCGCGCCGCTGCCGCTGCAATCTCGTAGCTTTTGTATCCTGCAAAAACTGTCGGGCCCTTGCCTGTCATCCCGTGCTCTTCCGAACCCGCACTGATATCGCCCAACAGTCTGCTTATGTCTGGGCATCGCTCTCCCGCTATCTCCGCAAAGCTCCTTCCGCTCCTGTCGAATTCCGCATACATCTCCCTGGTGGACATCTCCATCCTTGGATGCGCTATGAGATAATGCAGTTCCGGCACATCCATGTCTGTTATCGTGTGCTTCTTTGAGCCCTCTACCTTAGCCCTGCCGCCATTAACCAGAAACGCGACGTCATTACCGATCGATTGTGCAACCTCCTGGAGCTCGTCTTGAGTCATATTGAGACCGTATGCGATGTTTGCAAGATTCAGCACCATCGCCGCATCTGAGCTGCCGCCGCCCATCCCAGCCGCTGACGGTATCACCTTATGGCATATGATCTTTGCGTTTATGCGCTTTCCGGTATGGCTTGAAAGCTTTTCTAACGTAGATTCGACTATGTTGCCGTCAATCTGGCTCCCATAGATTTGCGTGTCTTCGGACTTAACGAATGTCACATAGTCGAAGAGCGAAACAGACTGCATGATTGATGATACATAGTGGTAACCGGTGGTGCTGTCAAGCTTTCCGATCGATAGCGTCACGTTCAGCTTTGCCGGAGCTAGCCCCAGCAGCGCACCGTCGCCAATCTCGAATATCTGTTTCATTTTGTCACGTTAGTAATCGAATGATTTGAGAGCTGACCATACGCTCTCATTCTCGATATTTTCATATAACGATTTAATATATGGCAGGAGCGCTTTTGTCACGGCTTCTGAGCGTGGATTTGCAAGTATGTTGTGCTTGGCGTATTCATCCACAGATGCCTTTTCTACCAGGCCTAATTTCTCTGCCATTATACCATACGGGGCAAAATAATTTATCAGCGCCTCCTCTGTGTCGAAGCTCATCGCATGCTGCCTGCTCATGACTATTCGTATGAGTTCATGGATAAATATTGGGACCGCTTCCTTTGCGGCCTGCTTTGGATCTTCAGATGAAAAGAAACAACATATGATCAATGGATCGGTATAGTTGAACGAAGATCCCAGCGCATCTGTTGCGACAGAACCAGAATCGGAGAGCACGACAATCACCTTTTCAGGCAAAACCGATTCGAACAGCTGTTTTATCCATCGCTCTAAATCTGTGCCGACCGAACCTATTATGGAAGTCATTTCGTTGATCATCACGTCAAAGAACTTGTCGCTCTCAGCGAGCATTGGGATCTTTAGCATATACAGCAGCTCGCTCACAGAGGGATTCTTGACAGGATCTAACATCGCCTCTGCGGATGAGATCCGTGCTTGGTTTAGAAACATCCTTCTGTATATCTTTGCCTCAGTGTAAAAATCCTTGCCGATTAGCGCGGGCATGCGCTTCATGCCATCAGGTAGGAGGCCTGGCCGTTCAAACATGCTATGTATCAGCAGAAGCTTGCGTGCGTATTCCTTTGTGTTGAAAATAATCTCCATATTTTCACTAGATTGCTTGTCCTGCTCGTTAATATTAGTTTAGTAAGGATTATAGAATTGGCGTATAAAACAGATGCATGGCAAATGAGTATGTAATGTGCGCAGATCCGCGTTTCGTTGGCAGAGCAACCGCAGAGGTCGCATCCGCATCTGGAGACAAAAGAATTCCGTGCAGATATATGACGCATTCCGCATACATCATTGAAGCCACGCTACCGTCTGATGAGTTGCTGCCGCGTATAATGGATGCCAATCCTGTGTTTGTCTATTCGCTGTTTCCTGTCCTGTTGCATACATCGTTCAAAGGGACAGCAGAGCTTGCGGGCGAGATGGAGAAAACGATGATAAAGGGACGGAGCTTCAGGATAGAGGTTATAAGGGAGAGTTCTGCAGCGGAAGGGAGCGCGAAGACCCTTGAGGTTGAACTCGGAACTGCTATAGAGAGCATGGGTCATATAGCAGACCTCAAAAACCCGAAACAGATTATGGTAGTGATAATCGTAGGCAGTAGGGTTACCGTATCAGGAGGCATAACAGAGTCACTGATAGACATAACAGCAGATTACTCAAGGTGGGGCCAACGACACATTGACATACTTAATAGGGCCGAGATGAAGATTATAGAGGCGTTTGCGCTCATGAAAATAAATATACCGATAGGCATAAAGTCGATAGATATCGGAGCAGCACCTGGAGGCTGGACTAAGTTCCTTGTAGAGAAAGGTTCGAACGTTTTTGCCATAGATGCGGCAGATATGGACTACGCTATGCTCGGGGAAGAATGCACGGTGGTAAAACATGGAGGGCAGCTGCAGAAAGGTCCAAGGATCATTCACCTGAAGATGGGATTTGACGATGCCATAAAGATGCTCTCCGAAGAGCGGTTCGGCTTCGCCGGCATCGACATGAATGTCTCTCCAATGGAGAGCGCGGAATCCGCCGCAAGGATATCTGGGCTCATGGAGCCGGGAGCGCCGTTGCTTATGACACTAAAGCTCTGCAAACCATCCGACATTGACGGAATCGATAACGTAGTGAAACGCCTAAATGAGTCATATGAAGGTTTCATTTTCAGGAAGCTACCCCATAACAGGCAGGAGATAACGATGGTGGCGCATAGGAAAGCAGGTATCTGATTTCAATTTATCATTGTTGTGTTGCAGCCAGCTGGCTGGCCCAACTGGTCGCTCAGTACTAGCTTAAGGTACCCCAGATATGGGATATCAAGTATCACCTTCCCCTGCACTTGCGACAGGTTCGCAGGATAATTCCCATACTGCATATCTAAACCTGGATTGTTATCCCCTTTTGTGAGCGTATAATATTTTCCTGATGCGTTTATTATTGCGTATACCCGGTGAACTATGAAGCTATCCCCTTCCTTATAAAACAGGTCTGATGGCACTGTTGAATAGACTATGGGCGTGTTGTTCTGATCTCCAGTGATCACTGTGTTTCCTATTATGATCGCTTTTGTAGCCGCATACTCTATTTGCCCTGTCGATGTTTTGACAGGGGTCGTGCCACATATG
Organism: Microcaldota archaeon; assembly: GCA_021801385.1. GTDB lineage: Archaea > Micrarchaeota > Micrarchaeia > Micrarchaeales > Micrarchaeaceae > JAJYUY01. The sequence goes on from JAJYYC010000002.1 coordinate 28,550, forward strand.
AACCTGACCAGATTGCCTGACTGTGATGAATTTGAAACGATGCTTCCGCCATAAGGTGAGTATTTGTACAGACCGATGGTGTCACCAGTATGGTACTCCTGTGAGATAGTTGCGCTAGATCCGTTCTGGGTGTATGCGACGCATGATAGGAACTCATTCCCTATGTTAGAGAGCATCGCGTTGTAGCTTGATGCACTCACATTGACAATCGGTGCATTGATCGTTGTTGGTGAATTGAGGCCCCGTATTAAGATTATGTCCCCTCTATGGAACGTAGGGAGCATGCTGCAGCTGGGCACCACGTCGATTGGATAGTTCGTCCCAAGCGCGTATTTTATCACAACCCATGCTATTAAAACCAGTGCCACCATCAAGACAAGCTCAATTATATCTCTCTTTATCATACCTCCTTTCGTGCTGTTCGTGACCTCTAATATTATTATGCCTATTATGAGGAGGAATATCGCTATACCAGCCAGATAGGATATGAAAACTATACTTTGCATGGTTATGTATACCACGAACAGAACCACAAGCAGTATGTATAGAGGGAGCGTGTTTGTGTTATGCTTTTTGCGCGCCATCTATGCCCCCTCTGTCGCAAGCGCACTGACCTGATCGAGGTTTATCCCAACCACCTGCGATTCGTTTCCGCGCCTGACGACACCTATTGTTGTGTGCGCTGCGCTGAGCATGTAGTCTCTATGGCTAACCACAATCATCTGGGAGCGTTTGCTGAGCTGCGATATTAGGGTAGAGAGCTTCTTTGTGTTATCCTTGTCAAGCGCAGTGTCGACCTCGTCGAACAGGTAGAATGCCATAGGATTGCGCATCTGTATTGAGAACAGCAGTATCAGGCTATTGAGTGATTTCTCTCCTCCGCTCAGCTGGTCATGGCCCATATTCCTGTTCTTTCCTCGGGTCACCACGATGCTCATGCCTGACATCAACGGATCTTTCCTGTCATCTAATTCAAGCGATGCGGCGTCTTCTAATACGTAGCCATGCAGCTGCTTGAATTTCTCGTTTACCTCTTCGAACGTCTGCATGAATACCGAGAGCTTGCGAGTCTCTATCTCGTTTATCACCGACATTATTGACCCTTTTTCCTTCTGGAGCACATCCATCTTGCTGACAGCCTCTTCCAGCTCGGTTTTCTTCTGTTCGTATATCTCAGGCGCCTTGAGGTTGACACCGCCAAGTCGCTCCATCTGTGATTTGTATGATGCGAGCTTCTGCTCTATCAGATCGGTGCTCTCTTCGGTTATTGGCTCGATGTTGCTGTATGCTGCAAGGTCTGCGCGTATGTCCGAAAGCCTGATCTTCTGTTGCGACATACGGACTCGCGATTCCGCTACCTCACGCTCGTACCTTGAGAGCTCAGCGGATCTGCGCCCGCGCTCCTCTGTGAGTTTCGACAGCTTTGCATTCACCTGGTCGAGCTTTGACATGATGCCGCCATGCTTTGAGCCATGCGACTTGTATTCCTCTTGCAACTCCGAATGCAGGCGCCTCAGTTCGGTTAATTCCGAACCTATTGCAGAAAGGGATGTCTTCCCTTCATTCAGCTGCTTCCTTGAATTTTCTATCTTTATGTCAATCTCTGAGACTCTTTTTGATGATATCTCGTATTCCTTGCGCTTTTCCGCAAGCGACGCCGTTAGGGACTCTATTTCAGCCCTGGCGATGTTGTACCGCTCAACCTCTTTCATGCGCTCGGCTTCGCCGCTGCCGCGCTTCGATAATGCGGATAGGCGAGCGTTTTCCGCTTCGAGCGCACGGATCTCTGAAGATATGCGTTCTGATTCCGCAGCATTGGACGATTTTGAAGCGCTGAGCCTGCGTATCGATTCTGAAAGCCTTATTAACTCCGACTCTGCTGAATTTATCTCCGCTTTCAGCGAGGCCGCTGAATCAGTGATTTGGCGCTTTATGAATTCGGCCTCGTGCTTATGCGCTTCCAGTTCTGAAAGCCTTTTGGCGCATATGGATGATTCCGCTTCAAGCGATGTGCGCTCCTTGAGAAGATTGGTTCGCTCTTTTAGTATAGCATTAAGCTTGGCCTCCAGCGCAGGCAGCGATGCCCTTGATGAGATTACACCGCCGGTTATTACGCCAGACTGCTCTATGAGTTCCCCGCCCAATGTGACATAACGATGGCGGGCGGCGCCATGCTTCGCCGCTTCGGCTATCGATTCTGTGATGTAGGTGTCTGCGAATATGAACGCAAACGCTTTCTCGAACTTGGTATCGTATGTAACGTGCGATATTAAGGAATCGAGGCCCTTCTCAGGGGGCTTCTGTTCTATTATCCTGTTTAGCGGTATGAACGATGCGCGTCCCATCTTTTTGTCCTTGATCAGCTTTATCGCCTTATCCGCGACCGACTCGTTTTCCACTATAAAATAGCTGAGCCTTGCGGAGGATGCGGCGGTAACAGCGACCGAATAGTTATCATCGTAACTGCAGAGTTCGTATGCGCGGCCGTAGACGCCTTTTACCTGATCCTTCAAAAGGTCAGATATTCTGCGTTCAGCGGAGCCGCCTGACATCGCAATATGTTCCCGCGCCTTGAACTCATCGCTGTCGAGCGCGCCTATTCTCGCGGTCATTTCGGCCAACCGCTTGGATGCGGCGGTGTTGCGTTCTGACAGATCGGTGCGCTCCTTTATTATGCTGTCGATCTCCTTTCCCGAATTGATTAGATCGGATTCTGTTTTGGCCAGACTGGAAGATTTTGATTTGATGGCCTCTTTATTCTGTAAGATTAGGTTTTCGATCTGAGTGAGTTCTGCTTCAGAGGACGCAATCCGAGATGATATTGATGACAGGTCTGACTGGAGCTTGCGTATTGAGGCCTGGTTTTTCTCATATGCTGCGAGCAGCTCCTCTGTCGCTTCCTTCCCTGAAGTCAGGAGCTTCTCAAGCTTCTTATCTCCAAGCGCGCCAGATTTTGCGGCGAGCTCTGCGGTTATCTGATCCACCGACGCTGATGATTCCCTTGCTGACTTAGATGCTGAATCCCTGTCCGATATCAGTCCTGCGAGCTCTGCCTCACGTTCGGCTATGCGCGATTGCAGCGCCTTCTCTTCTGAATTCTTGATTGCGATCTGCTTTTCGACCTCGTTGAGCCTGCCGCTTATCCGTGTAGCCTCTATCGACTTCTCGTTTAGCTTGCCGGTGAGTTCCGCCCGTTCCTTCGACGACGATGACTCCTCAGATTCAAGGGTTAAGAGCCTTGATTTGGTATCTGCAGCTTTTGTCTCTATCGCCTTTATCGCCGACTCTCCCCCATTGTATTCCTGTGCGACCTGCTGCTCCTTCGCCTTTAAGATGGTGAATGTTCCGCGGGTTACGTAGTCCTTGAGCTTTAGGTATGATTCCGCGTCTCCTTTCTGCTTCTCTATGTCAGCAAGGAACCCTTTTTTAAGATCAAGCTCTATTTGCGCCTCACGTATCTTATTGTCGACCTTCTCCAGCTCCTTTATCGAGGCTCCGCGTTTCTCATCGAATTCTTTTATTCCGGCCGCGCTGTCGATCAGCTCCCGCCTCTGCTTTGCGGTAAGCTTCTCCATGTAGACAATCTCTCCCTGGGCGATCGTGTTCGTATCATCTGCAAAGCATCGGTATGACCTAAGGGCATCTATCGCCTCCTGTCGGGTCGCGCGTTTGCCGTCTATGCGATAGCCGATCTTCCTGTCTGATTTTATCATCCTGGTGACCTCGAATTTTCGGTCGCCGTTGAAATGTAGCGTGACGTATGCGCGGCTTATGCCCTTCTTGCTCTTTGCGCCCGCGCTAATCAGCTTCTCGGCGCGATCCACTCTTAATCTGCGCAATGATGTCTCTCCCAAAGCGAAGAGCAGCGCGTCCCAGATGTTGGACTTGCCTGAGCCGTTCGGCCCCACGATGCAGTTAAAGCCATTGCTGAACTTTATGTTAGTGTGTCTGAAAGACTTGAAATTGTGTATTGTCATGCCTTCCAAGTAGAGCATCGGTTCACCGGTCAGAGATTTATCTTTAGACGTTTATTTAAGCGTTATTGTGATAGGCCATATACATTCAGCGGTTGCGGCCTTTGCCAGTATTCTTGAACCGCATGCGCAACATCATAAGATATTCCAATCGCTGGCGCCTTATTATCCCGGCCGGTTTCCCTTTTTTCACCACAACAGCCAACGGTGACTCTTCCGACTCAAGAGTCTGGAATGCGTTGAACATAGAAGTACCATAATCGAGTGTCGGAATTGGGACACAGAGTTTTCCTATTCTGGCATCTGAAGCTGTTGTCTTGAGCGCCTCTTTACGGAGACGCTGATTTGAGAGCACAGCATACCCGCCTTCTGATTTTGTTATCACGGTGTGCGAATATGGATTTACGACAAGCGAATTGAGAGAGCTTATTTTCATTCCGGGATTTATTAAAGTGTAGTCTTTGCTTATTCCGCGCTTTATGTCAATGCTGCCGGTGCGCTCCTTGATGCGCGCCATGAGCATCTCAGATTCAGTCCCGCCATATATGAACAGCGCTATCAGTGCGTTGAAGAGCAAAAGAAACTCTTTGTATGAAACGGAGTATTTTGCTATTATTATGTATGCACTCGATAGCACCACATATGCGACCATTGTTATCCTGCTGGCAGTGAGTGTGAGCCGCGTAGCCTCTGTGTGGCTGCGGCTCTTCTCGAGCCACCCCCTTAGCGCACGGCCTCCGTCAAGAGGCATCCATGGCAGCAGATTAAATATGCCAAGCAGCAGATTAAGGACTGCAAGCAGATATAACAGGTTTGATAATGTTCCTGCTGTTGGTATAGAGGCGAGATACAGGATTAACGCGAGCAAGAGTGTTGCGATAGGGCCCGAAATGGATACTGCTGCCTCAGTGTCTGGGGACATATTATTTTGGTCTATGACCGTGCCTCCGCCCAGAGGGTAGATCACAATGCGTTTTATCTTCACCTTTCTCCTTGATGCGACCTCAGCATGAACCATCTCATGGAGCAGCACGCATACGAAGAAGAGCGCGAGCAGGAAGAACGCCTGAACGTCGAATACGAGAACGAAGAGCATGAGCAGTACGAATGTCCAATGCAGCTCAACGTTGGCTCCCCTGAACTTGCCTAATATTATAGAAAGGTCAGCCATGGCCACACTTAGACACTAACTATTTAAGGGGAACATCAATAAACCTATTGCGGGTGCTAGAATGGAAGGCGAAAAGGCAGACAAGGGAATCAAGTTTAAGAAATCCGAGAATTTCTCAGAGTGGTACACTGATGTAATAATAAGGTCTGAGTTCGTGGACTACAGCTCAGTTTCCGGAATGATGGTACTGAGGCCGGACAGCTACTTCTTATGGGAGCAGATAATGAATGTTACTGACAGGCTATTGAAAGAGAATGGGGTCACAAACACCGCGTTCCCTATTCTAATACCGGAGAGGCTGCTACAGAAAGAGGCAAAGCACATAGAGCATTTCAAGGCGGAGGTCGCGTGGGTCACGCACGGAGGGGACAGCGAACTCGAGGAGAGGCTGGCGATAAGGCCGACTTCTGAGACTATAATGTACGAGTCGGTCGCAAAATGGGTGAGGTCGTGGAGGGATCTTCCGATGAAGCTGAACCAGTGGAACAGCGTTGTCCGCTGGGAGTTCAAGCACCCGACCCCGTTCCTCAGGACAAGAGAGTTCCATTGGAACGAGGGCCACAGTATATATGCGACCGAAGAGGAAACGATAAGGGAGAGAGACGTCATATTGGGGATATACGAGCATGTGCTCAAAGACTATCTTGCGCTTCCGTGCATTGTTGGGCGCAAGACAGAGCAGGAAAAGTTTGCCGGAGGGGTGGCGTCTTACAGCATTGAACAATTGATGCCAGACGGATGGGCAATACAGGGTCCTGACTGGCATTTCGACGGCCAAAACTTTGCAAAGGTGTTCAATATAGAATTCCTTGACAAGGATGGAAAGAAAGCATTAGCATGGCAGAGCACTTATGCAATAAGCACCAGAGTGCTGGGCGCTTTGATAGCCACGCATGGCGATGACAGAGGGCTTGTGATACCCCCGATGATGTCACGGATACAGGTGGTGGTCGTTCCGATATACAAGACAGATAACAGGGATAAGGTGATTAAAGCCGCCATGGTGGTGGCATCAGAAATAGGCAAAAAATCAAGAGTCCACCTTGATGACAGGGATGATGTCTCACCCGGATGGAAGTTCAACGAATGGGAATTGAAGGGCGTGCCGCTAAGAATAGAGATAGGAGAGCGCGACATAAACGAGGGCAAGGTGGTCGCGGCGAGAAGGGACACGTTAGAAAAAACAGATATCAAGATTGACGCGGTCGGGAAGGAGTCGCAAAAACTGCTCAAGAATATACAGAAAAGTATGTATAAGAGGGCTGTCAATTTGATGAAGTCGATGAGATCGACAGCATATAGTTATGCATCGATGAAGTCCGCTCTCGAAGTAAAAAAGGGCTTCGTGCTTGCGCCATGGTGCGGAAGCGATGAATGCGAGAACAAGATAAAGGAGGAAACAGGCGCAAAAATAACAAACATGCCACTTGACCAGCAAAACAAGCTTAAAGGCAACTGCATATACTGTGGAAAGCAGGCAAAACACATGGCAAACTTCGCGAAATCCTACTGATCGGCAGTCCCAACCATCTTGAAAATTCGCGTGCTCGCCCAGGAAGTGTCTGATATGAGCAATCAGGCTTTACCTTAAGGCCTTTTTCCTTGCAAGTCAAATGCAATCAGCACAAGCGCCTCCGCGATCCCATGGCCAATATCTGTTTCTGGCACATAAGTTACTAAATTTTGTGAAAATTAATAGAGAATATACCGGTTCAGATAATATATGACTCAAAAGGTGTATGACATATATATTGTCAAGAGTAAATAATCAGCAAACTTGAGAAATTGAATAACACAATGTAAATTAATTGATGATTCAGAAACCTAGACGAAGTATTTAGGTTCTATAATGAAAAGAAGCCCAACATAAGTCTTACAAATAGTATCTGAGAATCTATTACAGAAATTCTATGAAAAGAAATACATATGCCCAACGAAGCTTAGAGGAACTTTAAAAAGCGGTGGACAGTAATTATCTTTATTAATTATTCTGCTGATTTTATTCTGATTTTATGGCTAGAAAGCTCCAGATAGGAGTGATGGGCTCCACATCTGATCTTAATTACACAGATGAAGTCGCGAAGGCCGCAGAAGAACTTGGGCGGAACATAGCGAAGAAGGGTGGTATACTTTTCTTTGGAGCTGAAAAGGACTTTGATTCACTTTCGACTGCAGCTTGCAGGGGTGCCAAGAGTGCGGGCGGAACGACTGTGGGGGTAACTTACGGCAAAAGCAAGGACATATGGCAGAAAAAGGATGTAGACATTATAATACCGTGTGGTCTCGAACGCGGTGGAGGTCGCGAACTTGTTCTAGTGCTTGCATGCGACGCGATAATTTCGATAAGCGGAGGTTCTGGTACCCTTACTGAATTAGCAATTGCTTACCAGGCTGACATACCGATGATTGCCTTAAATGGATTTGGAGGTTGGTCGGACGAACTTGCAGGTAAGTACTTTGACAATAGAAAAAGAAGAATGGTACTGCGGGCAAATACGCCAAAAGAGGCGGTAGAAATGGCATTCAGTGAAGCTGAGCAGTATAGAAAAAAATATGAAGAGGCCAAATCTAATAAAAAGTAGTTTCTAGATCAGTCGATTATTTTATGTATTGGGTATTCTACGATTCCCTCTGCACCAACCTCCTTTAGTTTTGGTATTATTTTTCTTACTATATTCTCATTGATCATTGTTTCCACAGCCACCCAACCCTCATTGCTTAACTCAGAGATTGTAGGACTGTTTAATGCGGGTAGTATAGGGAGCAGATCTGGAAGTTTTTTGCGCTGAATGTTGAGCTTTAGACCCACTTTCTCCTGTGCATTCAAAGCGCCCTTTAGCAACATAGCCATGTTCATTATCTTCTGGTTCTTCCACGTATCTCTCATGGATTCTTTGTTTGCGATTAATTTTGTATTTGATTCAAGTATGGTATCAAGTACCCTGAGGTTGTTTGCTATAAGCGAAGTACCAGTCTCTGTAAGGTCTGCAATCGCATCTACTAATTCAGGCACCTTGACCTCGGTTGCACCCCACGAGAATTCGATCTTAGCCTTCACACCCCTTTTCTCAAGATACTCCCTAGTTACGTTGACCAACTCTGTTGCAACCGTCTTGCCGTTCAAATCTTCAATAGACTTTATCTTTGAATTCTTTGCAACGGCAAGAACGAGTTTTACGGTCCCCATGCTAGTTTTTGAATATATCAAATCTTCTATTTCAACAACATTAGCTTTTGTTTCTATTATCCAGTCCTTACCGCATAGGCCGATGTCTAGTATGCCTTCCGCCACATATCTAGGTATCTCTTGTGCTCTTATTAACATACATTTTATTTCGTCGTCATCTATAATGGGTTTGTAAGATCTATCCTTTATGTATATAGAGTATCCCGCTTTCTTAAACAACTCTATTGTCGCATTCTGCAGACTCCCTTTTGGTATGCCGAGAATCAAATTGTTTGACATATAATTACCAATTCATTTTGACGGCTATAGCGTACACATATAACCATATAGTTTATGAAAGTTAAGGTTAAAAATATCAATAGGCATATTAGTCATAGAGTTACGTACTTTTGGTATAGACAAATATGAGTTCTGAGGTAGCATAAAACCAATAAGAGAGGTTATTAAGTTGATTAAATGGTCGAAACCAGTCTAATAAGTTTGGCTAAGAAGCTCATTTCAATACCGAGCTATGTTGATGATGAACATAATGAAATAGAATTGGGCAAGTTCATTTTAAACTATATTAAGAGTAATGCGCGCTACTTAAAAGCCAGTCAACAAGAAGTAATCGATGGGCGATTTAATGTTATCGCAAGCGATGATCATGAGCCGAGACTTATGTTTGTGTGCAACATGGATACTGTGATACCTTCGGCAGGATGGAAGCACTGCCGAGTTGATGAATCTGTTGAAGATGGCAAACTCTACGGGCTTGGCGCTTCTGATATGAAGGGTGCGATTGCGTGCGTGCTTGACGTGCTCACCGAATTTGATCAAACAAAAGGTCTCATGCTACTATTTGACATTGGAGAAGAGCACCGGTTCGAAGGTATTAAAAAATTTCTTGAAGAGTACAATGTAAAACCAGAACTTGCTGTTTTTCCAGAACCCGGTATGGCAATAAGGAATGGACATAGGGGTGTTATAGATCTTAAACTTACGATATATGGAGTCACGGGTCATGCGGCAAGGCCGCAATTTGGGAAAAATGCAATAACACTTGGGATTTCTGCCATCGAAGCTTCAATTAAGGATTTCAAAGCGTTTGATAATCCATCGTTTGCTAACACTACCTGCAATATCGCACATATAAAAGGGGGGATTTATGGGGGGAGTGATGAGAGCGGCAAAGCGATAATTTTAGAAAAGGGAAATAAGATACCTGACATTGCTGTTCTGCATCTCGATATAAGGACCGCATCTGAAAAACTTGACGGGAAAAAGTGCGTATCAATAATAAATACCCATCTTAATTCGATGGGGCTTAGGTTAGGTAATGCCGAGGTAATGGTGGACTATGCGCCTCTTTTCATTCCTAGGTCTTTGTTAACCAAGGCGGAAAGATGTGCTGAAGCGGTTCTTAAGGGCAACCTATATGCCGATCTTGGGCTGTTTGGATTTGGTGAAGGGCAGCTATTAAATAGTAAAAATGGAACACCATGTGTATATATTGGGCCTGGTTTGCCTGAGATGGCGCATAAAGTTGATGAATATGTCATGGTAGAAGACCTTGAAAGGGCAAGGGAACTTTTTCGCAATTTAATACTAAGCTACTGCTATTGAGGACATGACTATATGGAGAAACCGGATTTTGAAAAGATGAACGGGCTTGTACCAGCGATAGTGCAGGACAGCAAGAGTTCTGAGGTGCTCATGATGGGATTCATGGACGAGGAGGCGTTCAAAAAGACGTTGGAGAGTGGCAAGGCAACCTTCTGGAGCAGGAGCAGAAAAAGGCTGTGGACCAAGGGAGAGACTTCAGGCAACTTTCTCTTGGTGGAAAGCGTGTACATCGACTGTGATAAAGATGCCATACTCTTAAAGGCAGTACCTAAAGGGCCAACGTGTCATACGGGCAATAGGAGCTGTTTCTTCAAGCGATTGAAGTAACGGTGGTTCTTTATACAATTAATATCATTTGCTGATATTTTTAGCCTGTATTCTCCTACGATGTTCTTCGGTTATTAGGGTGATAAACAATCTTGTTCCATCTAAATCATCCCTATCGTATTGTTGCCGCCAAGAGTCTATTTTCTGTTCGTCAACCCGGAGGTAGTTTATAACTCCTTTTTCTGCCTTTATTTCATGTGTTATATCAAGTTGTTCTTTTCTAGCTTCTGGCGTATAATGTGAAAGGGCATTGAATTCCCTAAGTAAATAAAAATAATTATGTATAGTAAAGTTTAGGTTAGGTATCTGACCCCTTTTTATATAATATAGGATGTCTCCCGTAAGATATGATGCAGTGCAGAGGATCCGTTTGTAATCTGTTGGTGTGAGCTCCTCTTCTGTGTTTATTTTGTTGATTTTCACATAAAGCTGGAATAGTCGTTTAAGGATAGGTTTATTATTTAATATTTTAGCCATATCACCATATGTAATTCGTGATTCAAATGCCATTATTTTGAAGTACCTATTCGTACTTTTTGCAAGGTTTTCATAATAGTCAAATCGGTGGTTAAGGTAATAATTTCTGCTAAGCTTCCTTTCAGTACCTCTTATTTCTGGGTCAAAAAAACAAAGACCAGAATAGATTGCAGCATTTTTTCTATATAACCTTCTTTGATAAGAATCGAAATATCTGTGCCCAGATCCACTTAATTCTCTCTTCCTTACTTTAAAACCATCAACATCTGCTTCTTTTACAATTCTATGGATATCATTCTTAAATGCATCACAAATCCCTTCATCAGTATCTATATAGAATATCCACTCTGCTCTACATTTATCCAATCCATACATCTGGTATGGTTCTGGATGCCCTAATGCAACCACAGGAAAGACTCGGACCCTATTCAACTTTTGTTCATCAAGCTGTTGCAAAAGTTGCCTTTTGTTAGTTGGAGTACTTGAATCTACTATGACAACTTCTGAAGAAAATGGATAAACGTCCTTCACCAAGTTGATTAGGTCAGGTATTCCATCCTTTGCAAAAATCAGCGTTGAAATATCAGGCATTTGAGCACCCAATATACGTTTTGTCTGTGAAACTCTGCTGTCCCGCTAGCGCTTTGGATGCACCATTTATGCGATTTGCATTCAGGAGCGATATACCTTCAGAATAATTTGTGTCTTGTGTCGAAACAAAATGGGCAAATTTAGAACCATCAGATGTATGCTTTTTTTGAACTTGCTCGTATTGTATAAGGTATGTGAGTATATGCATTATTTCCTTATGCTTATGATCTACCAGAGTCGGATGTTTTTCCGATGGTGTTTTCTTGTTGTTCGTAAACACCAGTCGCGCCGTCTTCCTCTGATGTTTCATTATACTCGCCTAATTACTATTTGCAAACTTTTGATCCATCAGTTTCCATCTTCTGCATATTGACTCTAATAGTTTCAGATCTTTCGGTGAAAAAATCTTGATTTCTCCATTATTTTTCATAGTCCATATTGATATGGGGTCTTCAATTCCAATCAATGTATTTATGGTCTCTTTAATTCCTCTATACATTACTGTTGTTGCAACCTTTATTGTTCGAGTTACAGGCAGAAATGCATTCAGCATCGTGTGCATTGGTACCTCACCGCTGCCGCTGCAATAGTGCCCCACAGCGTCTATAAATTCGTCATGCGTATCACCTGACATATGCCATATTCTGAGTTCATTTGAAACGTCAAGCCCGCATAGAGCGATATTAAGTTTTGGTGTACCTTCTTCTTTTCCATTATAAGCAATGTAAGTTTCTTTAGCAGACCTTAAGATAGGAAATATTTCTCTTTTGATACTTTCCAAAGTCTGGGTATTTAAACCCTTATCCAATTCTTTTGAATAACCTCTCAGAATATCCATACTTTTTTGTATTAGCCCTATGGTTCCACTTGCTATAAAGACCGTCCTATCTCCCATTTTATGAATTTTTTGTATATCGTGTTTAATATATCCACTTGTGGTGGCCATACTTGCCTTACCATCAGAGCCAATCGCAACCCCATCGTTACATTTCACGGCACAAACTATGGTCATTTTCCCACTTCTAGCAATTTTATTGCACTAATAATTTTTGCTGCAGCAGGTATCATATGTGTTTTGTAACCAAACCTTATTGCCTTATCAAAGGCATAGAATTGCAATGGGGTGATACTGAGCTTAAAATCGGTAAGGGTGATAAACGTGTCCAATATTTTACTGATTTTACGTATAGGCTTTGAATTATTATCCAATGTTGATAGGCTAGACTTCCCTCTGATTAGATGGACAAGCGATTTTTCATTTCCTTCTCTATCTTCTAGTACTACTTTCTCTATATCTTTTGGGACTTTCCGTAGAAACATAACAAACATTGGGCTTATTGTCATTCCGATTGTTCCAACCTCATTTATATATGAAAGTTCCCGTAACTTAATGTCATCATTTTTATCAAAATTGTTATCGGCAACCTTCCTAACAACTTCGGAAAGTATTCGGATATCTGAATTACATGCTGGACATGGCTGATACTTTGCCGCCAAATTCAGTTCTTCGTGTAGGGTTATCAATGCTTTCATGACAATCAAACCAATATAATGAGAGGAAATTTCCTCTCATAAAATTTATGACTCTAGTTTTGTTGATGTACCGCCTTCGCACCCAGGATGGCTGCATCCAGGATGACTTGATTCCAGTCTTGCCAACTTACCTGGTTCACACCCTGGATGTGAACATCCCTCATGTGGTGCTTCTAATCTTCTAATGGATGTTATATCTGTCTTTCCTGCTCCCACAATCTGTGCCTGTTGTACAGGCATACCAGTTTTTCTATTCGTGTTCATAAAATCACGCGTTATATTTGATATCTACTACGAACTCTTTGAAACAGTAACTTACAGCTTGCATAAGTTTGTAATACCAGACCCCTGATCCGGTCTTCTGCTTTCGCAACTCCTGTTTTATATTGCCATTTTTATACCGATTAATAAAATCCCCTATTTTGTTCGCTGTCAATTTCAGACCAAGGCCAAAGCGCGCCAGTTTTTGGAAGCAGTTGTGACTCTAGTTTACTTTCAACACCAAAATAAGGTCCTGTTCTGAGCAAAATATGATGGGAAAGCATGCTATCCTCGTTCGGACAACTTGATTTATTATTATTTGACTTAACTATTTTGTGCCCACTAATCCTGCGCAGTAAATGAGTTAGCACAAGTCTCGTAGTTCGGGGTCTTGGCGTTGGGTTCGGAGTGGTTGATATGGTTTGCCCAGCCGATGCAGAGATCAATGCACGTTGTTCTCTCATCTATTCACCACAGTAAGGTTCTGAACCAAAACATTTTAATAATCTTCTATATTAAAATATAATATAGTAAAAAAATATAATTATATTGAATATAAATAGAATTAAAACAAAATAATTAATAGTTTTTTATAATTTTATGGTTATATGGCTAAAACTAAACTTGAAAAAGACGTGACGTTTAGCAAACTGTCTTACGAATTGTACTTAAATTCTAGAGTTCCGATTAGTGAACTTGTTGATAAACTCATGACTTCGCACCAGACGACTTCAAGATACATTAAAGAACTGGAGAAAGACTATGGTCTAGATTATACCATAGATATTGATACAACTTTGCTAGGATTTACAGAGGCAAGAATATTTGCCATAAAATTCGATGCAAGACCCGAAGTTAAGACCTTAAAAAATAGATTAATAAAAGATCATTATGTTCAAAACGCATATCTGGCCACAGGGGATTTTGATTTGATACTCCATGTGATATGCACAAGTGAAGTTGAGTATATTAAATGGTTATTTAAATTTAGAGTAGAATTTAGCAATTATAGACACATCATTAAAGTTGCCACTCTTAATGATGTTGCAGAAGGTTTTATGCCAATCCGGAATGAACTCATAAAATATAGTAATAAAATAAACGAAACGGAAAAAAAAATTATGAAAGTTTTACTTTCTAATTCTAGGATAAGACAGAAAAGTTTGATTAGACAAACAAACATTACTCAAATGAGAGTCATTTATGTATTAAAAAAATTGGTGGAAAGAGGCATAATAAGAAGATTTACTGCTACTATCCAGAACCCTAATAACAAAATATTTCTTTTTTTCGCCTTGGTTATAATTCCAAACCAGCATCATAAGCCACAATTGCAAGCATCTCTCATAAAAGAGATAATAAACAGAAAAGAAGTTAACCAATTAACAACAGATTATTCTGTGGTATATGATACTTCAGGTCATTTTGATTCTGTGTTCTTTTGCAATTTTAAAGATGGGGCGAGTTTAGATAACAGTGGCCCTAATCTTTTTAATAGAGTATGGGAAAGTGAATATCCTAAAATTGAGAAAGCTATTCTGACAGATTTAGTTATAGGCAAGTGGCCATTTAACAATAATGCTTATAAACATTGGGAAGATATAATATTAAAAGAACTAAATCACCCCACAAAGTATAATATCATACCGTAATTTTAAACATTAGAATTAGGAACTTGATAAATCTTAAGCCTTTATATATCAGGTAATAGAAAATTGTTATTTTCTTTACATCGCTAATTAAAGGATTGTTAAAAGTTTTATGGTATAATTACCTGATTACATGATTATATTAAACATCTGGTTAGCGAGTTTTATCTTTTATAAATTTACGTTATCGAATCTGTGGTACAGATCGCCATACCTTTTTCAGTAACATCCTATTTTGTTGCAATACATAGATTGACATTTCTCTTCATGCATTATTATCAAGTGCAATCCTCTTTAGTTCAGTGTCTTCACGTGTAAGTCTTCGTCTAGAGGCCTTTTTCTATTTTACGAGAGACCTTATTTCAGGATAATACAAAAGTCAGCTTAATCAAAAACTATAAATACTTGATTTTGGTAAAAAATTATAAGGGTGGTTGTCTGTCTAGCAATGACTGGAAAGAATTCAATATGTATTGGGCGCAAGCGAAGCAGGAGATATTTAGACTACAACTTTTAAATACATATAATGTGCCGCAAGAAGAAACACAATTTAGAAACTATATGAATGGCATTCCTGTTGTTTTGGATTCTGATACAAAAGAATGGTTGTCTAGCTTAAACGCAAAGAGAAAGGCAGGAATTAGAAACCTCAACATTATTGTAACCGACCTTCCTTTAAGTGATTATCTCAAATTTGCGATAAATGTTTATTATATCGATCAACAGAAAGCAGGTCGTGAAACGCTTCTAGTTAATAGAAAAAATGTGGACACACTAGTTTCATCGGCAAAAGATTATTGGATGTTTGACTCTAAAAAAGTATTGCCAGTTAGTTATGATGCTGAAGGGCGTTTCCTAAGTATAGAGAAAGGTTTGGTAAATCCTGCAGATATAACCAAAGCGGTGAGATTAAGAGATGAACTATTAAGAGTTGCAAAACCAATTGATGAGTTTCTCAAAGAAAATAGTATAGATATCAGCCCACCAAAAGCTAAGACACAAAAAAAATTTAGTAAGTCTTATTAATAATAGTATATAGGTGAAAATATGGAAAAAACAATATATGATGCGGATCCGTCCCAAGAGTGCGCCACAGGTACATGTCCAAAGTTTGTTGTAAACGACGAGACACAGATTGTAACATTAATAGACAAACAAGGTAATAGGGCAAATATGTCTATCGAGCATTTTAATAAATTTATTAAGGCCGCAAGAAGTGGCGAAATGTCAGAGTTGCCAACAAAGTCCATATTAAGAAAATAAGAATAAAGCGGTGCGTTCGTTTCTTGATACTATAGCTTGTGTTCGGAGATGGTGTCTGATGACCGAGCAAATCTGCTCCTTAACGGTCTGTATAATTCATGTAAAACAGTAACTCGAAAGAATCTATACTTTTATTGCTTTGGAAAGAACTGGTTAGTAGGTGTAAGAGATACTAAGAGGAAATAAACTTTTCATTACAGATATTATGGTATTAGTTTGAAGCTGTTAGACTAGATTCAGCTTGAAGATATGCTAAAAATCTTATGTTAATTAGAACATACTTGTCATCCTTCAGAGACTAGGTATTATAGAGTTCTTAATGCATCTATCAGCTCCATCTTCGAGGCGTTGCCATCACAAAAATAATGCGCATCCAACAACACACACGTTGCAGGGTCGCAGACTTTTCTGCGGCCCTGCAGATGCGACATAAATGACATATATGGTTTTTCGCTGGTCGGAAATTAGTTAATGCAGGGGGAGGGATTTGAACCCACGTAGGCGCTAGGCCGCAGGATCTTAAGTCCTGTGCGATTTTCCGGGGCCTTCTGGCCAGACCAGACTCCGCCACCCCTGCGTGAATAACATTCTTGACTAAAGTATATAACGCCTTCCGCTATGCATACATAGAAGGCCCTGCGCCATCCGCCTTTTTGTGCTCGTCTTCAACCTCCTTGTGTTTGCTAAGCAGCTCTTTTATTTTGGCTTCGATTATCTTCGCCTCCTTATCAAGATCAGACATGTCTACTGTTATTCCTATCATCTTTGTTAGGTAGTTAAGCGCTGTTTCAGCATATATTGGATCAACGATGTTTGGCTGTATAGGTACCATTATGTTTATGTTTTCTGTCTCATTGAGCGCTGATTTTAGGAGCAGCATGGCGCTAACACCTGTTGAAACTCCTTCTGATATCGGCTTTAAACCTGCCTTATCTATCTCTTTTGAGAGCTTTGGGGTTGATGCCACTGCAAATGGGACAGTATCCTGCACAGACGGCTGCTGCGGTATGCCCCCGATAGAATAGATTCTGCTCATCCCTCCTTTCTCAACGAAATCATATAGTGTCGATGACATCTCCGAAACCATCTGGAGCGGTATCGCGAATTCAGAAAATGCAGTGACGATCTTGTTCTTTTGCGACACGTAGAATCTAACCAGCGGCATTGGCTGTGCGTTGTGTATTGATACCAGCGGCGGGAAGGAATCGCTTTCGATGTATCCTATGTAATCCATCTTCAGCTTGTTGATCATATAGCTGACAGCCATCGGACCGACCAGGCCTGCGCCCGGAAAACCCTCGATAAAGTCATACCCATCAAGACTGATTTTCTTCAGCATTTTTATAGCCATCATTAAATCAGTAGGTTATCGCTCAAAAGGTTTATAGTTATATACCCCGTTATGTAGAGGGAAAATCGACGATAGATATATAAGCTTATCCAGTTATATCATTTTGGTGAATTTATGGCTGAAAGAATCAGCTCTGAAAAGCTGTCGAGAGATGACGGGTATCTCTACTACCTAGGCAAGGATGGTTATGTGTGGAGGACTCCAATGAAGACGAATTCCCGCGGCAGAAAGGGCAAAGTTGGATCTGAAAAGATAAAGAGAGAGGAGGGATACCTTTACTTCCTTGACAAGGCAGGATATGTATCAAGGTCTAAGATGAACAGGAAGGGTAGGAGATAATCCTATCCCTTCAAATCTATTTTTTTCCCTTCTTTTATTTTATATTTTTTTACCGAGCCAGCGGAGAGTTCTATGACGGTATCGGCGGGACGCGTTGGATAATGTATCTTGCCGTCCCGGTTCTTCAGATTTGCTTCTACAGAAACCACTTTCTGCTTGTCAATCCATATCACATCTATCGGAAATCGCATATTGCGCATCCATATCCCGTATTTTCCGCTTGATCTGAACCTGAACAGCATGCCGGTTCCCGGCTCTATGCTTTCACGGTACATCAGGCCAATCGCGCGCTTGAGCATCGTGTCGGCGATGAGCAGGCGTATGCGCCTGCCATTTATCCTAACAGTGGTTGTCGAATATTTGAGCCGCTTCTGAATAAGGCCAAAAACCATGCTTTCACTTTGAGACTGATATTGATTGCTCCTTCATGAACTGCTGCAGATAGTGTTTGCTGCCAGTGCCTTTGTTTGTTATGCTGCTGCCCTTCCATCCGACAAAGGAATGCATACCAACCACAGCTCCGGTAGTTGCACTCATCTCACGGTTTATGTAGATCACACCTGCCGCTATGTTTTCTGTGAACTGCTTTATCTCTGCGCGCTTGCCGCCGTAGAAACCCGCGGTCAGGCCGAACTCCGTGTCATTTGCCATTGTTATGGCATCGTTTAGCTTGGAGAAACTTTCGACAGTGAGTATAGGCAGGAAGAGCTCCTTTTTCACCAGTTCGCTGTCATGCTTAGCCTCTATTATGGTTGGTTCCACATAGAGCCCATTGAGTCCTGTCTTAACGGTGTTGCCGCCATAGAGTATCCTGGCGCTCTTGGATGCGATCGATATCGCATCAGTATATTTCTTGTATGCCGATTGGCTTATGATCGGCCCAAGATAGGTTGACTTCTCGATAGGGTTGCCGATCTTCAGCTCCCTTGTTCGCGCTATTATCTTTGCGATCAGCTCGTCTTTGAGCGATTCGTGCACATATAAACGTGAGAGAGAGCTGCATTTCTGGCCAGAATACCCAAATGCCGCACTCACGATGCCGTTTGCCGCGACATCAAGATTCGCGCCTTTCGATACTATGCATGGGTTTTTACCGCTCATCTCGGTTACAAAGTGGCGGTCTAACCCGAGCGCGATTGACCTTGATACCATTGACATGCCGACATACCTTGATCCGGTGAAAGCGATTCCTGAAACGTCAGGGTTCTCCACCAGCTCGCTGCCAACAACAGAACCCGGCCCTGTAAGATAATTAAATGCGCCATCAGGTATGCCCGCCTCCTTGAATATCTCATAGATCCTAAGGCCTGAAAGCATTGACATATTGTCGCTAGATGATGGTTTGAACACCACAGTGTTGCCTGCGACAAGCGCCGCGCTGCTCATTCCTATAGATATTGATATAGGGAAGTTGAACGGTGCTATCACAGCAAATATGCCAAGCGGTTTGAGCAATAGGGTTATCTTCTCTGATGACGGCGCGCCCTGAAATCCGACCGCGCCTTTGATGGTATTTCCGGACATCGTGTTGTGCCTAACAAACCCATGGTTTGACTCGATCTCATTGGCATAATACCTTAGGAAATCTATACCCTCATCGACCTCGCCGATCGATTCGTATCTGGACTTGCCGTTCTCATAGCTGAGCTCTGCAGCGATAGTGAACTTGCGCGATGAGAGTATGTCTGCTGCCTTGCGGAGCACTGAGGCGCGCTCCTTGTATGAGGTCTTTGACCATTCCGGAAGCGCGGCCTTGGCCTTTGCAACAGCAGCAGATGCATGCTCCTTTGTGCCGTTCTGGAATATTCCAATAATTATATTTTTGTCTATCGGTGAACGCTCCTCAAGCTTTTCCGCAGTATGTATCGGTTCGCCTCCGAGATAGATCGGATGCTCCTTACCGAAAGAGCTCAGAGCCGCATGCGCCGCGCTCTCGAACAGGCGGTCGAATTCGGCCTCATTGCCTGATTCAACGAAGCGTTTGTATGTTGATTCGTTGTTGAACAAATTATCACGTTTATGAGTAATATCCGCCTGTGCTGCTAGACGATGCGCAACTGCCATAGTAGAATGGTATTGGATAGGAATATGATTGCTGCCAGTTTATCAACGACCCTGGAGGGACGCTTATGATAGTGTTGGAGAGATAGTTAGCAGGTACATATGTCTCATTTATTATCTGCCCGTTGGTGTCGTTGACTGTTATGTTGTATGATGGCTGCGGGCCATATCCGTTAGAGTATGTGCCGTTGCTTATGAGCTGAGTGAAGTAGACCCCGTTTGTATATCCCGAAGTGGATGACCCTATGCAGTATAGGAATGGACCGCTTGTAGTGACGCAGTCTGAAGAAGAGAGCTGTGCGGGATAAGGATAGGTTAAATTCCACTTTCCTATCCCAGTTTTTGATATCGGAGCATAGTAGACAGCGGTTCGGTTAGAATCTAAGGATTCTGTCTGGTTTATTATCCCGTATAGCGACTGTTTGGCTATGCTTTCGACCTGTGATTCAGACATGCCGGGCGTTACGCCGA
The DNA here is from genome assembly GCA_021801385.1 of Microcaldota archaeon. Taxonomy (GTDB): domain Archaea; phylum Micrarchaeota; class Micrarchaeia; order Micrarchaeales; family Micrarchaeaceae; genus JAJYUY01. Next base: position 48,810 of record JAJYYC010000002.1, read on the forward strand.
GCGCCGAGGTGTAGTTTATCGACATCAACGCTGCGAACGAATCGGACCCTCCTATACAATAGATATACCCAAGGTATGAGTTGCAGCTGTCGTTGTATAGGTTTAACGGATATGCGGTGGTTTTAGTCCATGGACCTATGCCGGATTGCGAAACAGTGGCATAGTATGAGATCGGTGAAACAGGAAGATATGCTGAATATGCGGATGTTGTGTTCAGGCCGCCTACGCAGTATATATAGCCGTTGTAGATCGTGCAGCTGGGCCCTGAGATGTTATTAGGATACGGGCTTGTTGCTTTCCATGGACCTATGCCGTTGGGCGAAAGCTTTGCGTAGTAGGTGGCGTTAGCATAGAGTGAGTTAGAATCGCTTACGCAGTAGATATACCCATTATAAGATGAACATCCGGCCTTTGAGAATGGTACAGGATAATTTGTGGTGCTCGTCCAGTTGCCTATGCCGTTGATCGTCACATTGGCGAAGAATGCGGAACTTGTCGATGTTCCATTAGAATATCCGCCTACGCAGTAGATATAACCGTTTGAGATCGTGCAGCTGGGCCCTATTACACTGATAGGATATGACTGTGTAGCTGTCCATCTGCCTGAGGTTGGGCCATAAAAGTCGATCTGAGGCTCGAAAGCGGTATAATACGACTGATTGTATGGATACGTTCCTGAACCGATGCAGTAGGTATAATCGACCGTTGTGGTGGTGCTATTGGCATATGACTGCGAAGAGACAGTAGTGTTTGACGTGAGATTGGATTGAGATACTGTTGTGGTAGTGGATGTGCTTGATGATACAGACTTGTTAATAGGTTTATAACCGCTTATGGAATTGAAGTTAGTGTAGTTGCTGGAATTATACTGGGGAATTGTTTTGGCGGTTGATGGCGTGCGGTGGTGCGGCAGAAGCAATACCAGTGCGATCACCGCGATTATAAGCGCGATGATGATTCCCGCAAACAGCTTTTTATCACGCTTGTCCAAAATCTGCACCCTTAATATAGCATCTCATAAAGCATTATTATTCTTTTTGATGTCCTGTTGCGCTTAACCGATTCCTGTTAGCGCAGTTATTATGCCGCTTAGTATCGCGATTATTCCAAGTATTAATACTATCTTGGTTATCACGTTTCTACCAGCGAACTTTAAGAGCATGTCTATCAAGAACAGGCTCAGTAACAGCGATGCAACTATGGCTATCGCAATCGTTGAATACCCTATGTTTGAGATTGTTGTGGCGATAGGAACAGAGGAGAATAATATTGTAACAAGTGTCGCGCCAATTGTTGCGGGTATTCCTACAATGAATGAGAGCCTGAATGCCTCTTCAGGATTGAATCCCATGAAGAGCAATGATGAGACTGTCACGCCTGACCTGCTTATGCCGGGAAATGCTGATATGCCCTGCACTATACCAACAACTGCCATCTCGATTGATTTCATTCCGTGTATTGACTTACCTGAGTTGGTCCTAGGCCGTTTTCTGGCTGAATGAACTAATATTCCATCGACGATCAGCAGCAGGCCCAGCACGATCATAGGTATGCCCACCGCATATCCGCTGATGCTGGTCTCTATAAATTTGTATATTATTACACCGATTATCCCTGTGATCACAGTTACAATAACCATATAGCGCAGTAGCTTGTTGTACTCAGGTGTGCCGCGACCCACTAATGCCTTTATAAGATTGTAGATGTCCTTCCTGAAGTATATTATTGCAGCAAGAACAGTACCGGCCTCAAGAAATAGGCCTATCGCATAGGACTGGGTAAGAGGCAGGTGGTAGAGAAAGGTTGTTGCAAGCATTATCTGCGTCTTGCTGCTGATCGGAAGCCATTCGCTGATCGCCTGCACTATGCCCAGTATGATGCCATTGATTATATGGGTTAAAGAGAACATATTTATCGCATTATATTAAGAGGCAAGCTATTAAAGCGTTCAATATCTCCGCATGCATTCTAGTTGGTGCACAAATTTGAGACAGATTGGTTACCCTATTGGTGCCATCGGCGAACCAAGACCTCCACTCAAAGGCGCAAGAGCTGTTGCGGTGATAAAACCTAAGACGATAAACGCCATGGTTAAGAGAATGCACATGGTTACTATCATGACTACAGCGGATTCAGTGCGGTTTATCTTGTGTTGAGAAGCGAATGCGATCACAACCATTATGATGCTCCAGACTGCTATTATTCCGGTTATCGGTATCTTCAAAACAGGTACCTCTCCTATCCAGTACAACGATAAGAACGGAATGACCACAAATGTATAAGCCGCGAAGGATTTTGAATAATCTCCCCTCCATGCTTTGAGAAGGTATTTGCCGATAAGATGGTAAATCGCCGCATCAATGAATATACCTATTGGTATTATTATCAGGTAGATTGCAGCAAGCAATATTGTTGTTTTTACATAAGAACCGCTATAATTCAAAGCGGTGGAATGAGACATAGATAAGTATCCCATCACAAGCGCAAGGATTAGGCCTATGACAGCCACAGGATAATAGATTGAGAGCGCCTTTGGTATGCTTATCTTTCCAGAGCTCTCTTCGCCAGGATGGATAAGTGACATGAACCCGCGCTTCATATTATCATACAATCCCATTGTAACACCAAAAATCTAAGCCATGCAAGATTTATATAGATAGAGGTAAGATGCTGCGCCATCTTGGGGAATGCCTTGCGCTGGCAGGATACGAGCACAGGATTTTTGGAAGATGGCATAGAATCTTTGCGCCAAAATACGCTTGATTTAAATAAATCTGTTTAAAGAGTTTAAAGGCATATATTTGTATAATGCGACAACGCCGCATACTAAATGTAAATTATAGTAGAGCCCAAACTAAGTAGAGTGATTTCATGGAGGAAATGATAGATATCGTGGATTCAAATGACATAGTCATAGGGAGTGCTCCACGCAAGGGTATACATGAAACACCAAAGCTGCACAGGGCTGCACACATATTTCTTTTCAATAGCGAAGGAAAACTCTGGCTGGAAAAGCGCGCGATGCATTGCGACAATTATCCTGGATATTATAGCTCGTCAGCTGCTGGGCATATAAGCAGTGGTGAGAGCTATCTTGAAGGGGCATCGCGCGAGGCGCAAGAGGAGCTTGGTATAACCGGACTAGAACTTAAGTTAGTTCATAAATTCCCAGTATCGAAGGAGTCTATTAACGAATTTATCATGCTCTATACTGCAGTGTCAGATAGTATTCCGAAGCCATGCAAGGACACCGAACACTTCGATCTTTTTACCATAGATGAGATAAATAATATGATAGATAACAAAACCGAAAAGGTATCAGATTCTTTCGCAAGGCTGTTTAGATGGTATGTGGCTAAAATGTAGCACACAATCAGACAATAATTGTAGGACTTTAGGCGCAATTATGCCAACCAGAACTGGTCTGGTGATATATACGCTTTATGACGTGGTCGCACAGTTTCTATTTATATAATAGATTAGTTAGATTTATGCGATCGGTTGGGATGGCCATGGAACGATTAACTACAGGAATACCGGGGTTAGACGATATTATGGGAGGCGGGATACCTCCAGGCTTTAACTTGCTTTTAGTTGGAGCTCCAGGAACAGGAAAAACCATAATGGGACTTCAATATTTGTGTGGTGGGGCAAAAAAGGGAGAAATAGGCATGTATATTACGCTTGATTCCAGGGCAGACCAGGTAATAGAGCAAGGAAAGCAGTTTGATTGGGATCTCGAACGGCTCATGGCAGAAGGAAAAATAAGAATGCTCGAGATACCGCTGAACAAGCAGAAAAGAGTAGATATATTCAGAATGATAGAGGACAAGGCAAAGGAGTGGGGTGTAAAAAGAATTGTATTTGACAGCCTATCTTCTTTCTTATTCAATATTAATCAATTCATAATAAATCTGCCAAAAATAGATGACATGTCGACCATGCCGGAAGATCTCAAGAAATATATAGGAGAGGATCCAGTAACAAAACAGATGATACCTGAAACCCTTCAAAAGGATATGCCAGACCCAAAGTTTTATTCAGGAGGAGAAGCAAACTTGGAAAAAAGAATTGTGTATTTAGCACTAAAAGAACTTGTGAAGGTTGGCACTACTAATTTTATAATAACAAGTCAAAACACTTCTTCTAGTAATGAAAATCCAATTACAACTGACGGAGTTAGTGAATTTGTATCTGATGGTGTATTACACTTACATGCGGTTGAAGGTGAAGATGCATTTAATACATTAAATATATTAAAACTAAGACTTACAAAAGTAAATAGAGGCATATATAATTTTGATATATCGGAAAAGGGAATTTCAATTAAAAATTAAAACAAATTAGGCTAAGAATTATATGACAACATACATGTTTGACATGTTTAAGTTCTCACGCATGTTAGACATGAAAGATGGCCAATTAAGTCTTATGGGAACGCCGATAAGTATTGTGCCAACAGATCTTTTATGTGAACAGCAAAAAATGTTAATAGATACGCTTGGCATAGAAAAGGCATACGATAGTATATATTCAGCATCAAAAAAAGGTGCATTTGAATATAATAATGAATTCATAAAAAAACAAAAATTTGAAGACAAAAAGAAAATTATTGACTGGCAAAAAAAAATTGTTACTTTTGCAGGATGGGGAGAGGTAGAAATAGCTTTATCAGATGTAAAAAATACAAAATTTGTATTTGTATTTAGAAACTCACCATATCCAAAATCGTATGGTTCCGCAAAATATGCTGTTGATTTTGTAGCTTCAGGATTTGCAGCTGGGGGTTTAAGTGTTGTTTGTGGAGAGAATCTTGACGCAGTAGAAATAAAGTGTATGGCGCGTGGTGATCCATTTTGTCAAATTGTTGTTGATAAACCAGAGATTGTAATGGACACAAAAATTAACCTGTGGAAAACTTGGGGAGTTCGTTGAGCTCTTTAATAGATATGTTGAAGATTACCGTCCCAGAGTATATGCCAGTTGGATTAATAGCCACATTAGTTGGTATGGCATATACCATTAATTTAACCTCTTTTAATATAAAAATGGTATATGCACTTTTGTCGGTCGCTTTCATTATTGCAGGTTATAATACTTATAATGCCATTGTGGATTTAGAAATAGATAGAATAAATAAGCCAGATAGGCCATTGCCAAAAGCATTATTGACAATAAAAGATGCAAAATATATAACAATTATTTCATTTTTTATTAGTCTTGTATTAAGTTTATTAATAAATAAAATAGCTTTTCTTATTGCGTTAGTAACAATTACGTTATCGGTTTTATATTCATATAGACCAATTAATCTAAAGGGTAGATTCATTTTAGGAACGTTAGCTGCTACAGTTCTTTATACAATTACATTTCCTTTAATCGGGTGGTCAGTTTCACAGTATAGTAAAATACCAATTCAAATAATTTTTTATCTGTTCGTTTTTGGATTAGTCGTTGCCATACTAAAAGATTTTGAAGATATAATAGGAGACAACCATTATGAAGCACACACAATAATAAGTTATTTAGGTTATACTAAAACAATAAAATTATTATTGCTACTTATTTTGTTTGGGATTATTTTAGTCATTGGTTTTGTTTATTATGGTTTTCTAAGTATCTATTACTTAGGTTTGCTAATATTTAGTTTATTATATCTATTAAACTTGTACTATTTAAATATGAATAAAACAACAAAACGTGCAAAACGTGCATTTATTTATAGCATGGTTATAATGATCTTTATGGAAATATTTTTAATAGCTCTTAAACTTTTATAATTCACAATTTTATTACCATGCATATTTCATGCCACCTTTAAATGCACGGATTATTTTTAGTAGATTAGGTAATAAGGAGGGGTATTTAAGCGCTTTTAGTTTAGTAGTTGTTGGAAGATTTAACAGATCTTTATCGTGAGTAAGTTTGCCTATTATTTCAAGTTCTTTTTGATTTAATGATAAAATAGTTTTCATCGCTAAACTATAGCTTTTTGAGAATGCAGGATGCGAACGTATTTTTTGTTCATAGGAACTAGAAAATCCATTTTTTAAGCAATACGTAAGTATATCAGATGCATAAACGATAGCAGCCAGCCCTCCTTTGCTAAATGCGTTTGCCATACCTGCAGAATCTCCAACTAAAAAGTATTTGTCTTCGTGTATTTTAGAGCCATTAAATGGTATTGTGTAACCTTCTTTTTTAAGAATTTCTCCAGAAATTTTATATTTTTTACAAAAGTTATCTAATTTTTTAAGATTTCCAATTACACCTACATTAAAGTAATCTTTTTTTGGAAAATTCCAACCGTATAAATCAGAGATGTCTAGATCCCAATAGAATTCTAATAAATCATGATTTTCCCAATCAAGCTTCATTTTATACTGCATTGCTGTACACATATCTACTTTTCCTCCTATTTTTTGTCTCACTTTTGATATGGGTCCGTCAGCACCAATTATAACGCTTTCGTTTAATTTAGACACATCTTTTATTTCTGAATTAAAAATTACTTGACCACCATTCTTTTCAAAATGTCTTCTAATTCCATCAATCCATTTTTCACGTTCTAACACATATCCATATTCATACGTAAATGTATAATAGTTACCAGGAAAAATGTTTTTTAATCCGTCTATACTAGAAGAAAAATATGGTGCTGAGTCAAATCCTGTATCGTGCCTTAACTTTAAAATTGCAGTGTGTGAAATTCCTTCACCACAAGGTGTACTAATAACCCGTTCGTTCTTTTCATATATTGTAACTTTAAAACCTGCTTTAACTAAGTAACTACCGGCTATTACACCGGCCGGTCCCCCGCCAATTATACCAATGTCTTTCATTAGCTCAGTATAAATTAATCAAACTAAACTATATAAATTTACCTGTCAAAATATTATTGAGTGAAATGAGGTGAATATTTATGATACTCCAAATGTTCGGTGGAGGTGCTAGTGGACCAGGAGGTTAATTAAGCATAAGATCATTCATATTTTTCTTTTTGACCTAATTTAAGTCCGTAGTTTTTTGTTAAAATATCGTAAATGTTAGTATAGGTAGGGTCAAAATTTCTATAGCAAAATTCACCTAATATAATATTTGTTACAACTAAACTTTCGGTTCTAGAACCGCTAATGTTGCTCAAAATATTATCCGTAGATGCAATATCATGTTCATTAAATATCGGTGTTATATGTAGCACACCATCTGGTATACCAATATCCTCGGCAAATAAGTACTTGTTTATTATTCCCCGTTTTGATATAAGTTCTAATAGCCATTTTTGACGGGATTCACTAAATAATTTATAATTGTTTATTTTCATTATAAAAATTCCGTTAAATTTAAAACCTATTGGTTTTATTGTTATTGTTGTTCTGTTAATTATACCCTTGGTTTTTAATTTATAGAAAATATAGTTTGTGTGTCCGCTTTCCAACCCTAATTTTCGATCGATGTTTCTAAACTCTTCGTTGCCGTTTTTAACTAGCTCGTTCATAACTTTGCATTCTAATTTTCCAAACCATTTATTTATTTTGTTTTTTTCCGCGCTTTGTTTAACCATTTCAAGAAACGGGTTGCGAGGCATTATCACACTTGATTCAGAAGTAAATGTTATGCTCAAATACATTTCAGCGGAATAATTTCTTAATATAGTTTGGCTCCTTAGTTCGTAAAAAAATTTAGATAACGATTCGTCTTTTTTCATATAAAAAATAATTATTAGATTAAATTCCCCTTTTGTTTCTGCAATTAATATAACATTGGGATTATTTTCAAATTCTGCTTTTAATTCCGAAGGGCTCGGTTTTTGTTCTAAAAATTTAGCCAATACAACATAAGTATGGTACCCTAGATTAAATGTATTTATATCTGCAAAATATCTTATTTTATATTTAGCCTCCAGCCGCTTAACAAAGTGCCTTGTTCCTGTCACCGACATTCCAATCCTTTTTGATAGCAGGTTCATGCTCATCCTGCCGTTCATGCTCAGGTTCCTGATTGCTATTTCCTCACGTTTATCATATTCCTCGTTACCAAAGGTTTGCTGTGTTTTGTTCTTTGATTCCAAACTAGCTAACTGTCGCTGCTCCTTCGATAAGTATTTGCCTTCATTGGTTATGTGTCCTATGTAGTATGTCTTTACTATTGTCTTTCTTCTGACATTGTCCCTTACTGTTTCATATTCGTAGACGTAGTAATGGTTGTTTATTTTATGCAGCGAAAGTTTCTTGCCGAGTTCCTGCTTAAGCGCATCAAATGTGTCTTGCACTTCCTTTGGCGTTTCTCTCATTTGCACCATTTTAATTGCATAAATACCCATATTTATGGTTTTTGTGTGAGTTATGATTTAACCAAACATTGTTAATGTAGGAAAAGTTTTGTAAATCTTTTCAGTTTAGTTGAAATTTTGATTTTTGGTTTTTTATTTGTGTATTGGGTGGTTGTGTGTTATTTTTCAGAGTATGTAACATAACGGAATTGGACAAAAACTTTATATATGATTCAGGCTACAAATCTTTTGTTAGTATGTGCCAATATGCCCCTGGAAAAAGTGGAGTACTCATTCTTATCCGCTGGCGTTAGCTACGCTATCGTAACTGAAAGGCGCAATCTTGTAAAATGGCATGTCGGAGAGGCATGTTTTCAATTTTAGTGGTTACTTAGCCCCCGAGCTATGCTTTAGTTAGGTGTAATGATGGAAAACAAAAATAACAACAAAAAAATATATTCAACAAGTGAAGTATCTGGGATGCTTCGTGGCTTAGGCAGTGGATATCATGGATCGAACAATTTTCCGAATTTTGTTCTTAGAGATTATTTGAGGCTGAATAAGCCCCTCTCTTTTGAGTTAGGGTATTCGGTTGGGTTATTTGCAATATATCCTGGGAACGCGGCGCTGATGCAGGATAAAAACCTTCAAAACCTATTTGGGAAGCCGGAACTTGCTAAGATCCAATCAAATGCACTATTATCCTCACTTTATAACAGAGCAACAATGGAGCACGGGCATGAGCAGCTCGCAGGAATTGTGGCATCTGTTATAGATTATGACATAGGTGGCTCTCAACATGTGAAGTTATCTCCTTTATCAGAAGTTGTCTGCGATAATTGTGGGACAGGAGGAGATAGGATAGGAACCTTTCACATAAGCACAATTGCTGCGTTTATAGCGGCTGCGCATGGCATGAGAATGGCAAAGCATGGATCACCAGGAAATGCAAGACAGTCCGGCAGTAGCGATATGATAAACGCACTTGGCATAGACAATATGCCAGAACCAAATAAAGTAGAGCGGGCTATAGATAATGTCGGGTTTGCTTATATAGAAGCACTGGACACCCGTTATAAAAGTATACACGTACAGACCCATGAATTTGCCAGATTTGCACATATGAACGACATAATAGGGCCAATGACGAATCCCGTAGACCCATCAAAACTACAGATAAAGCTTTTAGGAACCAACGCCATAGTGAGCCCGATAACGATAGCACTTGCTTATAAGAAGCTGAACGAACTTGGTGTGACAAACATCAAAAGGGGGCTTTTTGTAAGAGGATACCTTAATGGTGACACTACGATCACAACAGATGAGGTATCAATAATGAGAGGAGGCACGGAGGCGGCCCTGTTAGATAATGGCAGAATAACCAAAATGCACATTAATTTCAGCTCGTTTGGATTTGAACACCCCGTTCGCGTAGAAGACATACGCCCGAGATATAACACGAAAGACGGAAGAATAGGGTATTCGTTAGAAGTTATTAATGGCAATGCACCGAATGGGGCAATCAATACATTGCTGGCCAATTCAGCCGCCATAATTGCACTAAACATGGAAAAGATCGATTTTATTGAGGCTACAAAGATGGCTGAAACCGTATTTAAGTCTGGAGGTCATATTGATATAATAAATAGCGTAAAAACCGCACTGCCATTGAGGGAAGAGGTTGTTTTGTGAATATCAGAAACATGTTCAGGTCAAAAAAGCCAGTTATAGGAGCCCTGCATTTCATGCCCCTTCTCGGATATCCAGGGTTCAGAGGTTTGGACATTGTTTTGGCCGCTGCCGTGAAGGATCTGCACGCATTGCAAGATGGAGGTATTGATGGGATAATACTTGAAAACAACTATGATATACCACACAAGATAAGCGTTGGTCCGGAGACTATTGCTTCAATGACATACCTATGCTCAGAACTCGCCAAGATTTCAACCGTGCCGTTAGGGGTAAGCGTACTTTGGAATGACTTTAAGGCTGGCTTGGCAATAGCTAAGGTTATTGGAGCAAAGTTTGTGAGGGTTCCAGTATTTGTGGACGACGTTGAAACGGATTTTGGCATAATATATTGCAACCCGAAGGAGGTTTTAGATTACAGATCCAATTTGGGTGCTGATGATGACATTGCAATTTTTGCAGACATACAGGTAAAGCACGCAAGAATGTTAAAGAGCGTGCAGATAGAGGAGTCGGCAGCGTTGGCCCAGTCTCAAGGTGCTGATGCGATAATAGTTACGGGCAAATGGACTGGTGATGCACCGTTGGTTGCGGATATTAAAAGGGCAAAATCCGCTGTTAAGATACCAGTACTTGTGGGCAGCGGCATGGATATTAACAATGCTGCTGAGCTCTTAACATATTCTGATGGGGCGATAGTGAGCACTTCGGTGAAAAATGACGAGATCGCATCTGCGAATGAGAGAAATGTGAAATCATGCAACAGTAGGGTAAGCAAAGATAAAGTAAAAATGCTCATGAACGAAGTAAAAAGTATTATTCATGCCGATAACTAATGCTCTTTTTCATCATCCATTTTATATGATTTTATTCTGAAGATTTTGGCGTTGGCGATTTACCCTTAACACAATCAGATGTTGCGCTCGCGTATTTTGTGCCCCAGTTCCTTTGCCTTTGCGCGCAGATGGTGCCTCATTTCCTCTGTCTTGGGTTTTATGTGAATTCCCATGGGCTTTGTTGGTATTCCTTCATCCTCTAACCCTTTTACCTTATTAGGGTTGTTAGTCATGAGAAGCACTGAATTGACTCCGATAGATTTAAGCATCTCTGCTGCGATCATGAACGAACGCCCTTCGTTTTTAAGGCCCATTTTTAAGTATGCTTTGTATACGCTCAGAGGTTTTCCTGATTTGTCCTTCCTTTCGGTTATGCGTCCTTTGTTCCACTCGAACACCATATTGTAGGCCTTGACCTTTGCAGCCAGCCCGTATCCTGCGCCCTCCTGGTCCAGATACACCAAAACCCCTCTCCCTTTTCTTCGTATCTGTCGCATCGCCTTATCCAGTTCCTCTCTGCACTCGCAGTTTGTCGCATGGAAGAGCTCGCTGGTCTCGCACTTCGAATGCACCCTTACCAGTACGTTCTTCCCATCTCCAAGAGAACCGTTCTTGTAGTCCCCGTACACGAGCGCCGAATGCAGCGCGCCGGTGGTGTAGTCTCCGAATATCAAGTATGTCCAATTACCGAATTGCGTATGAAGGGGTGTCGATGCCAGAAGCTTAGATGCCCCATGACCTCCTCTTGTCAGGGATAATCTGGCGTTTTCTTCCTTTACCCATGGTTTCTCCCAGCGCACCTCAGTATCAATTATCCATTGCGGTTTGCTTTTTTCATAGGCCATAAAATCCTTGCAGTAAGATAGTCTTTGCATTAAATAGCTATATGCCTTTACCCATCGGTTTCTTATGGAGGCATAGATATGATCTTTTGCCAAAGTCCACTTTATAAAAATAATTTTTATTTATTGTACTTTGAATACTTTAGCTTTTATTCTCTCCATTCTAGCCGAGATACATGAGTGGGCCTAACCGCCCTGAACGCCACAGGATACGCGTTTGGTGCTCCTGTTTCCGGCAGATGGAAAGGGCATCCTGCAGCAGTCCGGCGAGTATCAGTTTTAGTTGGGGTTTCTGTCCACTACCTTTGCCATAATCGCAGGCGCCAGATCGTACGGTTTTTAATGCACGCTCTCATCACCAACAGAGCCGTATAACGCATTTGTGCGGTTGACTGATGCCCATCTTCTGTCACCGTAAGACCAATGCCACCATTCTCTCGGATTTCCGACAAAACCTGCTGATACCATTGTGGTTATCAGCAGCTGACGGTTTGAGGCCTGGTTTGCGGATAGGCTATCACACACCATATTCGCCATCGGACTTACCGTGTTTATCGGCGTCCCCATATCCAACTCGTTTCCGTTCCCGTCAAGTATGGTGAGATCCAGCGCTCCGCCCGTTGTATGTGGCGGCACCACCTTTGGGTTTGCAACCCATTTGTCTGTCTCTGTACATAGCTCTTCTTCACTCAACTGTGGATTTTTTACCCTTATCTCTTCCATGACCTGGTTGTACAGTTTCTTTTGTGCTTCAATTGGTCTGTATCCGTCTGTAATCCTGAATCTGAATCCCTTTGGAAGTGCGATTGCCGCGGATTTTAGCATGATAACCGCAGTTAAGCGCAGCATGCATGTTCCATCTGGTATATTCTGCTCGTTTTTTGATATATTTTCTATATCAATCACTGCGTTCCGCACTTTCTCCGCTATGTTTACGAGCGGTTCGCCTGATTCCCTTATTGGAATCCTGATCAGTTCTTCGTTTGTCATCACTTTTGCTATCCCTCCAGTCATCAGATCATCTCACCGTTCTGAGTAGCACGGCCCTTCTGTGTGCGTGGGTTTTGCCTTCTCTAGTCTTTATCGTTCCGAACGGAATGCTTAATACCCTGCGGTCTGGGTCCTTAAAACTGAGCTGCTCTCTAAGTCCGGTCAGTGTCAAAAGCGCAACCTCTGCGTCTACGCGCGCGTGTTCAAGGTGCGCGAATGGATAGATCACTATGTCCATTACCCCTAGTTCCGATGCTATGTTGCTTATTATGCTCGCCGCCCTTATGTGCGACCCATTTTCCTGGTCTGCTGATTCCACATTGACATAAACTACCAACGAGTTCCCTACTTCAAACAGATTGGAGTTAGTTGTGGGTTTCTGCGGTTCAAATTCGCAGGGTTTGTCGACCACCTCGCACCTGAAGTATACCATGTGTTCCAGAAGCATCTTCATCTGCATCTACCCAATGCGTCTCTTAACAGGACCATCGCCTGGTTTATTGTCGGTATTGTGGTTTCGCCGCTTGATGATTTTTTTACTCTCATTTCTGGCATTACTACGAGAGGGGGTATCCTTGCAATCAATCCCTCTTCTTTGAGCATGGAAGAAACTCCTTCATAGTATGTGTGCATGCACCTTCCGCCTTTCACAATAAACGGATTGAGTGCAAGGCTGGCAAGTACGTATCCGCATAACCTAGGAGAGCCTCGCTCCGGAGGCTTGCGCTCGGCCGCCTCGCTGCCCATGCGGAAGAGCTCAGCTGATTTGGGCTGCTGCAGCTGCATGCTCAGCGGCACGTCAATGACGTATTCCGGTATTCTTTGACCCACGGCATCGGATGCAGCATAAAGGAGCGAGAGGTGAATCGCCCTGTTAATCAGGCGCAGCGCCTGCGCAAAACTGGGCTGTTGGGGCAACGCCGCGATTGCGGCCTCCATCAGCTCCTTTGGTACCTTTAATTCTATGTTCTCAGTATCCCTACGTAGCGCATCCATCTCATTAGTACCTAGCGTATTCCTTACCTTGCAGAGCTCCATGCTTCGTTCCTCAGGTTTTAGCGTGCGGCCCAGATCCACTACAGCACCTCCGCATATAAGCAATCCCGGTTCATAAATGTTGTCTCTACCGACCGTGTTCGTGTCTACTACGGTCCTTAGCTCGGCCATTCTGAGTCCCGGATTTTTGAGAATGAAATTAACAGTAGCCGTAACGTCTCCAAGACGAACCAGATCGGTGTTTCCATAGTGCGGGCTGTTATGTATAATCATCCGGTCCTTCATCTCTAATGGTTCTATTTTTGTTCTTAGCTTTTCCGGGTAAGATGCCTCAATTGCGGGCAGGGTTCTGCAGAGTTCGCCAGTCAGATTCTGGTCTGCTGCCGCTATGAAGCCCGCGCCGGTTTCTGCGACAAGCTCTCTCATGGTCGCAGCGAACCTGCGCATGGACGATGCTGGATTCTTCCCATTGGTGAAATTTATCGTTTTCATAGTCTCACGGCTCGGCATTGACTTTATTTATGATGCTTAGTATTGTGCTTCCGGATTTTGTCAGAGTAGCTGGCCTGAGGGACCCGCCACCGCTGAATGCTATAAGACCGAATTCCCGTAACTTTCTGGCATTGAGCTTTAGGGTGGAAAGAGGTATCTCCTCGGATATGGAAAGCGAACGCAGAACCGAAGTTATGCCTTCGTTTCGGTTATAGTAGAGACGCGAGAGTATGATGACCTGTTTCTCGTTTATGGAAGAAAGCAGCAGCTTTGTCAGATCGCCACGCATGCCCATTGGCGTGGCATCACGTGTTGGCGGTTCATCACTTTTTGATATTGGCTTTTCATCACGCTTCACCTTGACCTTATAGGCATTGTATAAGTTACAGCCCACATAATATAAAAGCGTGCTGGACAGGTTTTTCTGCCCTTCTAACTACGCCCTAAAAGAGACGACTGCAGAGAACCATTATATAATTGGGCGATTACACATATTGCGGTTCTATGCGGCAAGCAACCAAATCGAACAGAACGGTATATGCGCTGGCGCTCCGCACCCGCGACCTTGTCGCTTACCCGAACGGCTTTGATTTTGCATGCTGCGTCGAATTCTGGCGTGACGACCTCGCCCGTCCAAAAGTGCACGATGGCATAAGTTCATTGTCGAACGCTCTCGACGCAGTGCCCGGATGGGAGGGCGTTTTTAACGATTCGCTGGCTCGAATATCCGAATCGTTCATGAAACTGCTTGACAGTATATCCACTTTTGCAATAGCGCTCGGCGCTACGGGATCCGATGCTGACAGGAGCAGGATAAGATTTGGCCTCTGCGAAATGGACGATAAGATAGTAACGCCGTTTTGTTCGTTTCTGGTCGAAAGATCTAATGAGATACGCGCAGAAAGTAGAGAGCACCAATACAATTTCATACCGCCAATCATAAAAAGTGTGTGCACCAATCCGAAATTTGGGGGCTCTGCAAAGATGCACAAACTAAACAGTAAATTAAACGCCTTCTCTGCACCTACGCTCCTTAGGCTTGCAAGAGAGAACATCTGATTCCGATCATTTGGTTAATTATATAAATATAGTTTTTTATATTATTTTTGTTTAATATATGTTAACCAATTTAAATCTAATCGTTAATTTTGGTTAATTTATTTTGTGGTAGTTTAAAATCTAATTAAAAGCTGCTTTTGCCATAGAAGAACCATGTTAATTAACTTATTTTTCACAATACTTATATATATTACACTATCCATATAGTAAGCTGTGGACTGAGGCTATTGGTGCTTAATGCGGTCTTATCATACCATCCAATCCCACCGATTTGCATTGCATTATGCACCTTACCCGGTTCCTCATGTTAAAGTGGTGGAAACAATATGGCCAATCCGGCAAACAACGCTGGCAGCGTGAGCTTTAGGAAGGGTTTTTACAGGCTCTACCTGCTAAAGTCGAAGGAGAACATGGATCTGGATCTCTTAGCAAAACGTATAATGTCGCTTGACAACGTTTTGGAGGTGTTCCTTACTGACGGAATCGGCGATTACGGCTGTGTTGTGAAGTCCAGAGAGCACGGAAGCACGCCGGCGATGGGAAGCAAAATATGCAAAAAGACTGGCATGACAGCGAGCGAGATTATGGCGATATCGTATCGCAGGTAATACTTGGTGTAAATATGGAGTAAACACACTTTATTTAGTAGGCCTGATATGCGATTCTATTAATCATACTGATACGGCTGATTGTCTAAGGGAATACTCTATCAATCTTGGAATAGCGGGGCAGATAAAGAATGATGTGTATGATATTGTCAGGTACTCAAAAACGCGTGGATTGGTGAATCTCCTTAATGGCTACCCGACCTATCCGCTTGCTAAACTACTTGAGCATACTAGCGCAAAAGAGAAAGATCACCTTGCAGAGCTGTTTAGAGAGGGGAATGCAGAGGAAATAGTTAAATTGATAGAGAAAAGCGGTGTGATAGATGCCTGTGTCACAGACGCAGAACGGTATGCTGAGAAAGGATACTTGGCAGTGGCTAAATTCCGGCCAGATGAACTAAGGAACGTGCTGCGGCTCTGGATGGAGGGAAACAAGATTAAATTAGACCGAGGCGAACCAAGTCAATGAGTAGGGTATCATACGCCTTATAATGAATACATATTATACCTAATCTAGTGGCAGTCTCTATATTTTCTTTGCTGTCATCTATGAAAACAAGCGATTCTGGGCTGATTCGTATAGATTTTAATATCTCTGTATATATCCTTGGGTCTGGCTTACGAAGAGCCATGTCACAAGACAGAAATACCCTATCAAAGTTCTTGAAGATCCCACGATCCTCGTTGACCTCCTTATGCGTTTGGTTTGTGTTTGACAGAGCATACACCTTTACAGAGGATCTTAGCGCGCTTATTAAATTAATCATATTCGCATCGATTTTTGAGTTTATGTGATAGAAGTGTTTATATAGGGATAGAGCCTTTACTGGGTTTATAGCACTGTCAGCTTGCGTTATCAACATATCCATAGTTTCGAGCATTGTTCCTGTCCCTACCAGTACTTTTTCCTGGTAGAACCTTTTTGTTTCTGGCCCCATTTTTATCGAGATTCCAGCTTCGCTCCGCATAGCTTCGTCTATAGCATCCCAGTCAGGTATGAATACAGTGTCCCCCAGATCAAACAGAACCGCTTTTATCATAATAGGTTTGTCTTTTCAAAGCTAATAGAGGTTTGGGCTCAATCTGTAAGGGTTTTGCCATAATCAAGCACATGAGAAATACACTCTTCTAGAAAGGCATGGATTTAGGATAAAATACTCTTCTATGGAGCCTTACAATGGCCTTTTCTTTGTCGCCGCAAATAATATACGCTTCATAATGGGCAGTCCACATCAATGAAAAAGCTATGACCTATTAATTTATCTCCTTGCGCTAGCCTGTGGGATGGCAAGACTTGCCAGCGTATTAAGCTGCAGTATCCAAACCTTATGCGAGATTCTCTCCTTCGATTGATAAAAATCAGATATTTCGCTTAAAGGATTACGACTTGGATCTTTGTTTTATAGAATCGTCACCTTTTAAAGCATGCTGGACAATAGATATTGATCTGATGAAAGGGCTCGAATCTCTGGTTAGAAAATATGTGGCCCAGAGGCCTGAGGTATTAGGGTTTACAAGCGACAAACCGGTTCCTGTGCGTATGCTTCCTAGAACAAGTCACAGCCACGTCAACTTCGTTGCCGGAAGACCGGGAAAGCGTGTTGTCATTAGAGTAAGCGTGCGTTCGGCGAAAAAACATGCGCACCTCTCTGATGAGTACAGGGTTCTCAAGGCGATTGAAAGTTATGGAATAGCTCCAAGGCCTGTTGCATTCGTAAGGAACTCTCTTGTCGGGGAACCGTTCCTCGTGGTGGAGTACATCGAAGGCAATCATATCTCGCACCTAACAGATGCGCGACTTAAGGAGCTTGCTCGGCTCATGTCGCATATTCACCGCATAAAACCCGGCAGGCTTGGAAATCTGCGTGACAGAACATCGAAACGAATTGTACTCGCAAGCGCCGAGGTTTGGGCAAGAGAGCTTCCGTTGTATTTTAAGGATACAAAAGGAAAAGAATTCGCATCCGTGCTCTCATACATATATGATTCTATTCTTCGCTCTGACAACGGCTTAAGGTACATGATGCGCCTTGTACACCTTGACGTCGCATTCGAGAACATACTTGTTTCAAAAGGTAGACTGATGCTTATAGATTGGGAACGATCGTGCATATCTGATCCGTATTATGACATTGCCTCAATGGTTGACAGGCTCAGCCTTAACGACAGGCAGATAGATCTCTTCCTAAAAGAGTATGGCAGCTCAGGAATGCGTGCTTCACGCAAGAGGCTCGACGCCTTCATGAAGATCCTACTCTTGGATCGCATGCTGTGGGCAGTAACCGAGGCCAAGAGGATTAAGTTGAATCTCAAAGGGCCGAATTTCTCAAAAAGCATTAGCTGGCAGGACTATGAAAGGATCGCAAGGGGCAAGTTCTTCAAGCTGAGGCGCTTTGGTGCGGTTCCTGAGGGTTTGAAGTGGCTGCCCGCCAGGGAATGGTGAATTCTTCATTTCTTTCTTGGCAGCAGAACGAGTTATTTATTTGGCTGTACATCCATTTATTTGCAGCCTCTCCTCCTTTAACATCATACATTGGATTTGTGTTTTCGTTCCTGAAATAATCATCACTTTATCTTGGACGCCCATTCGAGCATTGTCTTTGCCAGCGCCTTTCTCTTCCCTATGAATTGGTGTCCTGTCCCTTTCATCAGCACTTTTTTGAATGACCTGCTTTTCGTCCTTTTTTCTAGTGTTGAGAGCATCTGATTTACATTTTTGGGGGCGTGCTCCTCTTTTGAGCCGAATACCGCAAGTATTGGGCATCTAACAGACGCAAACTCCTCCATTTTTGATTCGTAATTGAAGATTTTTGCTTCTGTGTTGCTTTTTTCCGCATATGATAAGAACCGCCTTGCGGTATAATATGATATCCATTCTGGCGTCTGCCTCTCCCCTTTGCCGTGCTCTACCATCGCCTTTGCTATCTTTACCGCCTCATTAAACCTGTTCCCTAGCTCATTCCTTGTTGAATTGTAATCGTCTACCGGTGCAAGGAGTATAATCCCATTTACCCTTTTATCGTGCGTTTTGCTCATGTAGTATGTGGCCTTCTGGCATCCTGTGCTATGGCCTGCAAGTATGATTCTTTTGTACTTTAGTTTCTCTGCCACATCTATCGCAGCAGATATGTCATAAATGCAATCTTCGAACCGTTCTCGTGCTGTGCCAATAAACCTGCTATGCTCGTCGCTTTTGAACGGGAACACAGAGCCGGCTCCCCTATTGTTGGCGCTTAGCACATCTATGCTTGTGCGTTGCGCTGTTTTTATCAGCTCATTGATCCATGAAGAGGAGAAGAAGCTTGAGGTCATCCCAAAGATTGTTATTATTACGGTTTGGTTGTCCTCTCTTGATTTAGATAGTATTCCATGCATCAGCAGGCCGTCCTTTGTTGTGTACTTGACCATTTGGATGTTCTTCAGTATTTGCACTTTATCCCTCTTATTTTATTATGGACGCCTGTGCTTCTCGCATGAACTTGTTTCCAGGGCGAGATGACGCGCCTCCGATAAACAGAACGGTAGCATTAGATCTGTCCTCATGTACGCGCCCCTGCGTTCAGATGCAGTCTTTGGCATATTTATCCCGCCAGCAGGTATCACATCGCCGGACAGCTTTGTTACTATTTCCGCTGCTAATTCTATCGGTGCTGGGATTAACCGGTTCTCTAAGTGGTTCATGTCCCGAAGTTGATCCATACTGAACCATTGTCAAGGAGCGTTATTATATTTTGGCTTTAGTTCATCGGTTCATGCGACATGTTGCTCTGCCACGATAACCATGTCCAGAAGGCATGCGGCATAGCAATAGGTATGCTGTGGTATTGGGCCTCGAACAAATTTATCTTTTGCGATTTCTAGATGCCTAACATGTACAGAAGTTTTAAGTAACTAGCCTGGTTCCATTAATAGGTAATTGAATGAAAAAGAGCATGCTATATAAGGAGCTCGCAGAGTACTACGATCTTATCTATTCATGGAAGGACTACAAGGGAGAGGCAGAAAAGGTCAGGCGGCTGATTGATTCTTACAAGATGAGCGATGGGAACGAGCTTCTTGAGGTCGCATGTGGAACAGGAAGGCATTTGCAGTACATGAAGCGCTGGTTTGACTGCACCGGTGTTGACAACAGCCGCAGCATGATTGATATTGCAAGGAGTAGAGTGAAGGGAGTTAGGTTCGCAGTTGCGGATATGACGACCCTCAGTCTGGGCAGGAAGTTCGACGTTGTATCATGTCTGTTCAGCTCTATCGGATACGTAAAGAGCTACAAAAACCTGAATAGGACTATTAGCAACTTTTCTGCACACCTTAAAAATGGCGGTGTCTTGGTTGTGGAGCCGTGGTTTACCAGAAGCAATTATCACCCTGGCATACCGCATATGACCACCTATAATGGAAAACACATAAAAATTGCAAGAGTGAACACCTCCAAAATTGTTGGGGACCTATCAATAACAGACATGCATTACCTTGTGGCCAGAGACCATAGAGAGGTGAAGCACCTGGTAGACAGGCACGAGATCGGCCTGTTTGACACGCGCATAACCCTGCAGTATATGAAGGAAGCTGGACTGGATGTGCGCTACCTGAAGAATGGGCTGATGAAGGATCGTGGATTGTTTGTAGGCACTAAGCGCTCATAGTCTATGATTCGGCTACTGCAGCCGATTGCGTTTTAGGTTTGGGGTTGCAGGGATTTGAACCCTGACCAACAGGTTACTTCATATTATCCGACTTCCAGATTACTGTCATCGCTTTTCGCTCGCATGTCAAATAAACATCTGGAGCCTGCTACGCTGCCAAGTTACGCCACAACCCCGTGGATAACACCACTATATAAATAGTTTATTTCTTAATAAACCTTGTGATTTGATGGATCCCAAAAAGATTCGTACTTATATAATTTACATCGCATTTGCAATGGTGCTCATTGCGCTGGTGCTATACCTTACGGTCGGCAGAGCGTCCCAGAATTCCGCAGTATACGGCACCTACGTCGGCCCTGCTGAGTTATCTGCGCTTTATGCCCTATCCCACAATACCACCCTTGCGAATGCAGATGGCACTTCTCTATATTCAGGCCTTAACCTTAGCAGTTACTTCAGGCACGTAAGCAACAATCTGACTGCGCCTAGCGTGCCGACGCTCACCTATGTCGGTGCTGAATACTGCCCATATTGTGCGACCGCACGCTGGGGCCTTATCCTTGCGATGATGCGCTTTGGCAACTTCACAGGCATAGAATATATGGCGTCAAGCCCAACTGACGTCTATGCTGACACGCCTACGTTCAGCTTTGTTAATGCAAGCTATTCTAGCAAGTATTTCAAGTTCGTCAGCTATGAGATAGAGACTCGGAATGAGACCGCGCTTCAGAAGCCTAACGGAACAGCGCTTGCGCTCTTCGACACTTATTCTAACGGCATCCCATTCCTTGCGTTTGACAACAATATCGTTGCGGACGGCACCCTGATCGACCCAACGATACTCGATGGCCACAACTGGGGCGCCATAACAAGCTCTGCTGCTGTAAAGAACACCACAATATCTGATGCGGTGATAGGCGCGGCGAACATCTACACTGCTGAGATATGTAACATGATAAACAACACCGATACCAACGTGTGCGCCCAGAGCTACGTCAAATCGGTTCAATCGAAGATGGCGCAGTAGTCATTTTGCCTGTGCGGCCATCTTTATTGCCAGGGCCCTATTCACATCTATCACGTTGTGCTCCTCTTCGGGATCGTTATCAAGGTCGTACATCGAGTCTTTCCTTTCTCCGAAGTAGTGCATGAGCTTCATGTTTCCGCAGTAAACCGCAGTAACGCGCTTGTTGTTCATGTGCTTCGCCTCGTATATGCGCGCCGCGCTCTTCGATCTTGGTTTTAGCATCCTTAGGAGCGTTTCGTCCCACCCTTCGCTTATTCCTGTGTGCTCCGAAACTGTGTAACGTGCGCCTTTCAGCTGGCCGTCAAGCGCCTCTGTCCGGCCCGATGCAAGGTCACTGATTGCACCATGCAATTTGTTCATTGGAACAGGCCCGTCAAAACGCTCGCTTTCGGAATCTATCTTCCCGTTGGTGTAATTAACAGCGATGAGCGGCACTCGCGCTATCCCCTCATAAGGCTGCAGTGAATGGTATAGCATATGGTGCTCGCCGAACATCTGTCCGTGGTCTGATGTTATTATCAGCGTCGCGTTGTCAAGGACCCCTGATTTTTTCATCGTTGTTATAGCTTCAGATATCTTTCTGTCAAGATATCTTATCCTTTTAATGTATCCATTGTAAAGCGCTCTTGCCGCCCTTTCGTCTAGATCCAGTATCCCACTCATATAGAGCCATTTGTCCTGGGCGACGCGTGCGGGATAGTTCTCGTGCGCCTCTATGTAATTCATGAATATGAACTGCGGACCGTAGTTATATCTCTGCTCAAGATACTTTCTGAGTGCCGCATTCGCATCGCTTGCGCCCTTGTCAAGCCTGTTCCTGCCCTCCGCTTTGCTCACACCTTCGTTAAGCCTGTTCCTCAGTTCCATATAAAGCCAGTCAAGAGCCCCTTTTGGCAACAAGCGCGTGCACACATAGCTTGCCAGATACATCTTATGCCGGGCAGATTGGCCGCCATTGATTATCACTGACAGCTTTTCAGCCAATCCTTTGTTGTATTTTATGTTCGATTCCTTCCACACATCATAGATGTTTTCGAACCCCAAACCAAGGTTCGTTGTGCTTGTTAGGAACGGGTTGTTGGAGAGCAGCGTGGTCTGATATCCGATTCTTGATAGCCGCGATGCGATTGTTGTTTCTCCGCCGTTAAGGAACCTATTCTTTACCATCCATGGGTCTATCTCCTCCCTTCCGAAGAAATCCTTTGATACGCCAGGTATCTCGGTAACGCGCTTGTTTGTGAATAGCGACGCGTGAG
This sequence comes from Microcaldota archaeon, assembly GCA_021801385.1. Taxonomy (GTDB): domain Archaea; phylum Micrarchaeota; class Micrarchaeia; order Micrarchaeales; family Micrarchaeaceae; genus JAJYUY01. Next base: position 71,526 of record JAJYYC010000002.1, read on the forward strand.
ATGGTGCGGTCCACGTTCCAGGCGCAACAGCCGCGCTGTAGTACGTACCGCGCTTCGCCAGACTACGCAGTACCGGAATTCCGGACTCGCGCATAGCTGACGCTCGCACCGTGTCAAGCAACAGAACAACCACGTTCCTCTTGCCCTGCATATTAATGCGTCGCCGAAATGGTTTAAATACTTTATCAGGAAACGGTTTCAGGCCCAATTGAGAGGCTTGTACTATTGGATATCTATTGCAATGCGATGATGATTTAGTGCGGTTAATATGTATTTGGTGAAAAAATAGGTTAAATAGCTGGGCTTCTTCTAACGTTAGCGGTGCGTTATTTGCAGAACTTTTAGCTTAAAGCCAAATCTAAATGTTGTTAAACTTTCTGCTCTAAACAGTATTGCAATGGAAATTTGTGTATTGAACCCCTACTTTTATCCGTATAAGGGGGGGACAGAGAAGGTTCTGTTCGAGGTCTATCGTAGGCTCGCCAAACGGCACAATATAACTGTGCTCACCTCTGATTTCGGATCGAAGTGCGGAACGACCGAATTGGAGGGAATCAATGTAAAGCGGATTCGTTCCAAAAGCCTCTACATACCTGGCGCACCGCTCAACTTTCAGTCGTTCTCGAACCTTGGCGGAGAGATACGAAAGGCGGCTGCGGATTTGTACCACATAAACAACAGGTACCAATATTTTTATCCCGACATATCTGCGATTCCGTCTCGGAGCAAGATCGCTCTGACCATTCACAACTCGCTCCCCAAGAACATCGACATTCTGACCGACACAGCCGGGTTGTTTTATGACATTGTATGGGGCAGAAGGATAATGAAGCGCGTGGACTTGATCACAGGCGTATCAAGAAATGCGATAGACACAACGGTGCCTAACGAGTTCTCGCACAAATCTTACGTAGTATACAACGGTGTTAATTATAACGTGCTAAGGAACCGCGGTAGAAACAGCAGACGTGTCTCATCGATTAGGCGCGAGCTGCATATAGATGCAGACCATGTAGTTGTTTGCAATGGCAGGCTTGTGCCGCAGAAAGGCCAGCGCTACCTGATTGAGGCGATGCGTAATCTAAGGCGCCGAAGCGCCAGCCTTCTGCTGATAGGCAGCGGTCCGCAGGAGTCTGAGTTGCGCAGGCTTGCACAGAAGGCAAACATACCTATCGCGATAACGTCAGGCCTCGATGACCTTGGGCTTGCCTATCATTATTCAGCCGCTGACGTTGCCGTTGCCCCATCTCTCTACGAACCAGCATCTATGGCTGCGCTTGAGAGCATGTCATGCGAACTTCCGGTCGTGGCGTCTAAAATCGGAGGCCTTCCCGAGATGGTTGGCGAATGCGGCATATATGCTGAGACCAGAAACGTGAACCAGATACATGATGGGATAAAATCGCTCTTTGATTCTCGCGCTGATGCTATCGCGCGCGGCAGGTGCGGAAGGAATAGGGTAATAAAAAGACACTCTTGGGATTCGATAGCGAAACGTTATGAGGAGCTATTTTTAAATACGATTAGATACTAACTCAAGTGATTGCAGTGTCTGTGCGACCGGTTAAAGCCGAAAGTCATGAACGCATCGACAGAGCAGAGTATCTCAAAAGGGTGCGCAGGTTCAGGAACATTGTTGTATATGTGCTCATCGGTAGCATCGCTGTTTTTGTTGGCATATCTGTTGTGTTTGGCGGAATAGACAAAGTTATCGGCGAGATCGCAAAGGTAAATCCATGGATATACCTTCTCGCTTTTGTCTGCGTGTTCGCAAGCTACCTCGTAAGGTTCGGGAAATGGTCTTTCTATCTCAAGATGCTCAAGGTCAAGATACCTTGGTGGGAGAGCCTATCGATATACCTGTCTTTAGGTTCTATGAACATAACACCTGGTAGGGTTGGCCGAATACTCGGTGGCTATACGCTAGAGAAGGTGAGCGGCAAGAAGTTCATGACTGTCGCTCCCGCGGTCACGATGGATATCTTTTCAGACTTCCTTGGTTTTGCGTTCTTCGCAGGAGCTACAGCGATATTTTTCCACAAATACGTCATCTATGTGCTCTTCATCATCGTGCTGCTGTCGGTATCGTTCTGGGTCGTGCTTGATGACAGGTTCTACAGGTGGCTGAGTAGGGGCAGGGGTGGCATATTCAAACGTTTCACCCCTCATGCGAACATGTACTTCAAGTCCCAAGGGGCACTCAACAAACGCTGGATATACGCTTTTTCGTTCGTGTATACATTACCTGCTGATTTCCTCAACTCCCTTGCGCTCTATTTCACGCTCCTCGCATTAGGTATACACCCGAGCCTTGGCCTTGTGATATTCATATTCGCTACGGCGCACATATTCGGCATGGCGTCGTTCGTGCCAGGAAGCATAGGCGTGACAGATGTGACGATTGTTGTGCTCTCAGAAGCCGCATTCGGGATAAACGGAGCGCTTAGCGCCGCTGTCGCAATACTCACAAGGCTCGCTTCGCTCTGGTTCGTGGTAGGATTAGGGGCGTTCTTCCTGTTCTACACAATGAGATACTGGATAAGAGCAGAAGCTAAGTCGAAAAACAGCGCCTTGGCGAAAGGCCAAGGATTAAAGAAAAAATAGAGCTGAGATTACATCTCATCTTCAGGCATCGGTTCGCTCTCTTCATCAGAGCCTTCTCCCTTCTCGATTACCTTGACCTTGCCGAACTTGCCTGTTGCGAGCTGCGGAGTGCCGCGGAACTCGTTCACATAGCCATTCTCGACTTCTATTGTGTCGCCCATATTGACGGCGCTTATGTCGTTGCCCCATAAGGACATCGCAATGCTGCCGCTGTCATCCTTTATAGTTATGTTTGCGACACTGAGTCTCTTTCCATACTTCGACGTTACTTCGCGCGGGGCGTCCTTCTGGGTTACTTTACCCTGAACCGTGACGTTGCTCGCACCAACCTTAAGCTCGCTTATTTTCATTTACTGCACCGATAACAAGTAGTTTAGATTATGTTTAGAAAGTTATTTAACAGTATATTATGCGCCAGCCATTTGTTGCGGTGCTGGTTCTGCAGTGCCTTGTTTTGACGCGCTTTCCGGTATCGCATATCATGGATTTCCATAAATATAGTTTTATAGGTGCGCTACGATATCTATGCGATATAATGGCAGAACAGATGCACCCCTCATTTATGAACGTTATCAAGCAGAAGGAGCGTATCCGCGGCAAGATGGCCGGAGTGAAACACAGGATAGGCGTATACAGCGCTAAGGGCGGTGTCGGCAAAACCACCGTTTCGGTAAATCTGGCGTATACGCTGGCTGGTTCCGGAAGACGCGTCGGCCTGCTCGATGCTGACATCGACTGCCCAAATATATCGATGTTCCTTGGGATTAGTGAACGCATGGACACATCTTCATTACCGCTCAAGCCTATCGTCAAAAACGGAATAAAGGTGGCGTCAACCGCGATGCTCGTCGATGATGAGAAGAGGCCGATCATATGGCGTGGCCCTATGGTCGCGAAGATGATAGCTGACTTCTTTGAAAACACAGAATGGGGGGAGCTAGATTACCTCATAATCGACCTCAGCCCTGGCACCTCTGACAGCCCGTTAAGTCTGATGCAGCTCCTTGATCTTGACGGCATATTAATAGTCACAACGCCGCAGCGAATAGCCGGTATAAACTCTTTGCGTTCAGGTCTTATGGCGAAGCGGATGAACGTCCCCATCCTTGGGGTTGTTGAGAACATGTCATCCGGTCAGATAAGCGAAAGCACCAAGGACCTGATCAGCAGACTAGACACTGTATTGCTTGGAACCGTTGCGATGAACAGCGCGCATAATGCGGCGAGCGATTCCGGAAGGCCTTCTGTTTTATCAGACAAAAAGTCGAAGGAGGAATTCTTATCGATATCTGAAAGGATTCTTGGCTGATCAGAACCTTCCCGGAGTCGTGGTTGCCATACCTGAATATGTAAAGTCATACATGTCGTTTGAGTACGAGGACTTTTCATCAATCATAACCCGTGTCGCTATGGCATGCACAGATATCGTGAACGCCAAGAATTCAACCATTGAGATGAGTGCTATCAGCGATTCGAACTGCGCTCCGAATTGGTATGTGAAGAACTGGTAGCTCATAAATACGACAGCTATTATGGTAACAATAATGTTGGTGATCGAGCTATTCCTCGATTGGGATATGGCGTATGTCGCGGTGAGCATGTTTATAAGCAAAATCAATACGTCAGCTAATATGAATTTAGACGCATTTGTCGCAGATATCACAAAAGAGACTATCCCGCTCTGCCATATGTATGCGGCTATGCCGGCAAGCGTGTTGCTCGAATAGTATATCATTCCGAGCATCAGAGACATTATGAGCAGCGCCGGCACAAGGTTCGAAAGACCATACTCTGATGCCAGCCTCGCCTTGTACTGGTTTGATATCTTTGCCATGTCGTTTGAGCAGTAATAACCCTTTTTGTATTCCACGATGTCCTCGAAGCAGAAGGGCCTGTGGCAGGTGAAGCAGACCGCATATGCGTGGCGCCATGGGTGATTTATGCATGTCAGCTTAGCCGCGATCTCCCTGCTCTGCGCTTTGTTCCTGATATCCCTGAGCTTGCCGTAGCCGCTCCTGTACTTTGTCTGCTGTACATCGCTAGTGAAATACACGCCTGGATCAGGAAACGCTTCGCTCTGGGCGAATGATGTGGTCTCCTCTGCCCTGATTGTGTATGGTTGGTACTGCGATATGGTGTAGGTTTCATCAGATATCTTAAGCTTTGGTTCCGTGTCCTTGTGTCCCACATTGCCAAGAACACTGCTCTCCCTGGTCTTTGTCTCGCTCTGATTTTGCTGAGCCTTTGTGGTAGCTTGTTGTTTTTCAGCAGGCGCCGGCGCAATCGCTGGCTTCGCCTGTATTATTGTCTCTGTTGCTTTAGCAGTTTTATTTGCAGCAGTTGCCGCTTGCGCATTTGTTGGTGTCGGCGCAGATGCCTGCGTTGGCGCTGACACTCCCTTCTCCCTCAATTTGAATATGAGAAGGTTGTCAGGGTCCACCATCAAACCACTAGAACCGCTTTGATTTTGCGATCGCGCGCTGTTTTAGCTTCTCGAATATGCCCCTGTGCTTCGCACAGCTTATGCAATACTGTGTCTTGAGCCTCTCAAAGAACCTTACGTCCTGTGTCGTTCTAGTCTCAGTGCTGAAACTTACTGGGCGCTCATAGACCACTGCTTTGCTCCTTGGCACCTTCCTGCCACACTGGTCGCATGTGACTAAAGTGTCTTTTCCTCTCAACCATAACACCTTTGATTATTACTATTATGTATAAAAAGATTAATAGCCATAATAGATAACGTATAGGGGGATAGATTGAAGGTACTCATAGTCGGAGCAGACAAGGACGCATGTATCGAGTTTGCGAATGCGCTCAATTCGTCCGAGTCGGGTGCGACAGCGATAATAGGCGGTTCTGATTATTCTGATGCGACAGGTAAGCTTGGCAGGGATGTCGATGCGATAGCCCTCATCTCGCAAAAGCCGATAGCTGATGCGATAGAAGCAAACAGGAACCAGAAGGTCCGTGCTGCTGTCTGCAGAAATGCTGGCGATGTGAGAGACGCGATCAGCTGCGGAACCAACATTTTTGTGGTATCGGCGTTTGACGCGCAGAGGCACCAGACCGCTGCTGTCGCTGCGATGATAGGAAAGCAGAACGGCGGGTTTACTCACGCCGCAGCTCCTGAGAGGAAAAAGACCTCGCCTGTGGCTCCAGTGAAGCAGCAGAAGAAGCAGGAGCAACAACCTCAATATGAAGAGAACAATAATGATGGTGGATCTGATGACGATCCTGGCATAAAGTCAAAGCTACGCAATATATTTGGGATTGAGTGATATGGAGCTGGATTGTGAAAATGTTGGCAAGATCGTTCTCCCTGCAATGCGGAGAGCTGTTGCGAAGGAGCTGACAGACAGATACAACATGAAACAGGATGCGATTGCCGCACTTCTGGATGTTAAACAGGCCTCTGTGAGCAACTACAACAGAAGGTTCAGCTCGCCAAGAGTGGCGATGGTCGAGAAGTTCCTTGAAAGGAGCGGCGTTGCCTCAAGAATAGCTAAGATGGCCGCATCAGGTGTGCCAAAGCAGCGCATATTAGCGGCTATGGAGGGCGCGATAGCGGAACCGCTCATGATGGAGATAGCGCTAGAGCTGCGCGACCCGAACCGACGTAGCGGCGCCAAATTTGGAAGGAAGTAAAATTTGGTTTGTGCAACCTTTTTATACCTTCCCGGAACGACTTCTATTGCTGGTGTATAATAATGCCGAATAGTCCGCAGCATAGGGTAGAGACAGGTTCATGGGAAGTGCTCATTGAGATCAATAGCAAAAGGCCTGAGGACACATCCGCAGATCCTTCTGAGAAGGTGCTTGCGCCTTATCACAGGACCATGGAGGAGATCGAGCGCATGCCGGTTGTAGAGAAGACCATGACCGTCTGCCCTGAATGCAAGCTCGTCATAAATGGCATACTGTACAAGGACGGAGATAACGTAATGATAAGGAAGTTCTGCCCGGAACACAAGTGGACTGTTGAGAAGTACTGGGAGGACTATGATATGTATATGAAGATGAAGCGCTACAACTATTTCGGAAGAGGCTTCGAGAATCCTAATTATATAACAGAGACGAAGGGTGCGAACTGCCCATTTGACTGCGGCATGTGCGAAAGGCACAAGTCGCACACCGGCCTTGCGAATGTAGTGATAACGAACAGATGCCACTTATCGTGCTGGTACTGCTTCTTCTATGCGAAGGAAGGAGAGCCGATCTACGAACCCGGCCTTGACGAGATCAGAAAGACGTTCAGGAACCTGCGCAGCCAGAAGCCGATACCTGCGAATGCGATACAGATAACAGGCGGCGAACCGATGATGCACCCGCACATCATAGATGTGGTGAAGATGGCAAAAGAGGAAGGATTTGACCAGATACAGCTAAACACCACAGGTATAATAATAGGACAGAATCCCGAGATGGCATACCAGCTCAAGCACGCTGGCGTTAGCACACTCTACATGAGCTTTGACGGTGTCAGCAAGAGGGCCAACCCGAAGAACCACTGGGAGGTTCCCCTAACGCTTGAGGCGATGAGGAAAGCGGGCGGCAACGTGGTTATGGTGCCTACGGTAATAAGGACCATAAACGACCATGAGCTTGGGGCGATGATAAACTTCGCAATCAACAACATAGACGTTGTCAGGGCGGTGAACTTCCAGCCTGTTTCGCTTGTGGGCCGTATGCCAACAAGGCTAAGGGAGAAGCAGCGCATAACGATACCTGGAGCGATAAAACTGATCGAGGAGCAGACCAACGGCGTGATAAGGAAGGAACACTGGTTCTCTGTCCCTTATGTCGGAGGACTTAACAAGTTCATAGAGGCGCTCACCGGCGAATTCAAGTACGATCTCTCTATACACTTCGCATGCGGCGCTGGCGCATACATATTCATCGATAGCGACAATAAGATAGTGCCGCTCACAGAATTCCTCGATGCGCCTGGCCTGCTCGAACACCTGCAGAAGGCGATAAACGAGATGGATGGAAAGGGCAAGATTATGAGACGTGCGATCGCAGTCAGGGCGCTCCTCGGAGTTGGCAAGTTCATAGACAAGAAGAAGCAGCCAAAGAGCGTCAACTTTATGAAGATGCTCATGTCGCTCTTCCTGAAGCATGACTTCGCAACGATGGGTAAGATACAGATGAAGAGCCTCTTCCTTGGCATGATGCACTTCCAGGATGAATACACCTATGATATACACAGGGTCGAGAAGTGTGACATACACTATGCGATGCCTGATGGAGAAGTGCTGCCATTCTGCACGTTCAACGTATTCCCTGAGGTATACAGAGACAAGGTACAGAAGCAGTACAGCATACCGACCAGCGAATGGCAGAAGACGCACAATAACTGGACGTATTCAAAGGACAAATACATGAGGGACGTCAAGGCGCTAGAGCAGACACCGCAGTACATCAAGACCTATGGGAGCCTTATAGATTACTTTGCTCTTCCGGTGAACGGAGGCAAGGCGGTCAGTTCATTCAGCAGGCCGACAGAGCCGCAGAAGGTTGCGGTTGTCGCGACAAACGCTGGAAAGACCGAGCAGGTCGAAGAGACTGCCTCACCAGCACAGGCGGTCCATTCGGATCATGCAGAAGGCGATTCGTGTGGATGCGGATCTGGTGGTTGCGGCTGCGGAAATGACAGCTGCGGATGTGGCAGCTGTTAAGGTGCATATAGATGGATCACAGCTCAGGCCATTCTGCACATGAGGCAACGATAAACGAGTCTTTCGACCCTTATGTTGTTGAAAATGGCAAAAGGTATATGGTTCCATACAGGATCATAAAGCGCGCTGTTTTCGAAAACATCGAGAGGGCTCAGCTTATTGACATACCCCACGCGGCTAGGCTTCAGTACAGGCTTATGCTCATGGACCCTGTCATAAAGGCGAGCGTCGATTTCACCAAAGCGAAGATAACCATATTGTACAACCATATTGGCGCAGACAACAACAAGGAGAAGATAAGCATAGAAGAGCTCACCGCCTTCCTCGCGAAAGAGGGGGTCATGACAAACCCTTCATACACGATAATCGAGGATTATGATTATTACAAGAACTTCTACTCTTATGCTTATAACCCTGCCAAAATCAGGGAGCGCGCTCCTTACGGATATACGATGGAGCAGTGGCAGAAGATGAAGCCGGATTGGGAGATCAAGATGGTCGAGGGCGAGGCGGCAAAGAAGGCTAAATTCAAGGCGTTCCAAGAGTCATATCTTGACTCTAACCCTGATGCGGCCGCAGTGGTTGAACCTGGCAGAGCCCCTAAGAAGAAGCAGAAGCCCACGCTGAAGGAGCGCATATTCGGAAAGAATAACTCCAACGGCAAGGGATTCTGGTTCCACGGGATCTAATTGTGAGTTTATGTCGGCGGAGGCACTCATCGTAGATATTGACGCTTTCTTCGCGGAGACCAAGGACATAAGGGATTATTATACCGAGAACATAAGGAGCGTATATGGGCCTTATATCAGCGATATAGATCTATCGAAATATGATGGCACAGTAAAAGAGATTGTCACTCAGATATTCAAAGACCATGAAATACACGAGGATGTAGACGCGAAGATAGAGACATTCTCGGACGAGCTCCCATATGCGTATTACAATGTCGCAGGGCATGACAACATCATTGTCAGGCCGGGCGTAAAGGATCTCATATCAAAATCAGAAAAGGGCGGATTCATTGTAGGAGTTGGTACCAACTGCCTTAGCGAGATAGCAAAGATAAAGTTCGACCGTGCAGGCATAGCATCAGATGCGTTCAAGTTCTATGAATACGGAAGCGCATCAAGAAGATCTTCTGATGTGATAAACGCCGCGCTTGCGGATGTTGATGCGCAGGGCATAGAGAGGTCATACGCGGTACTGGCCAGCGCATCGCAATCGATGATAAACGCCGCAGCGTCGCTAGGGGTCAGAACGATAGGCATAGGCAACAAATCGCTTTCAGGAACCACTGCTGCGATCCCTGACTTCAGGAATATCATTGGCATTACATTGAAAATGTAGCGCTACAGCGCAGCCATCAGGCTTCCTATGTTTATCTCTGCGATCGATACCGGCTCCTCTATCTTGAAGTTGTTAAGCACCATAGGATTGACCTCGCCTATTACGCCTATCTCCTTATTGTTGACGTAGACCTTCGCCTGCCTGCCCTTTATCATGCGCTCTGATGAGGAATCCTTGAAGCTTATATCCGGGTTACCAAGCGGTTTAAGCAAACCTACAAGATGAGATTTTATTGATGCAAAGTCCGCCTTTGGCCCGCATGACGCAAAACATGCCATCATAATTTCATACACTTTTGTGTCCCTGACTGAGAATACGTGGCCCGCCTCAAATATGTTCTGAGGCATCGGATCGTGCGCCGATGCTGAGATCGTTGCCAGCACAGATGGCATAAGAGAGCTCCTGAGTATCGATCCGCTCTTCGAATTGGCCAGCACAACGCTCTTTTTTTCGTCGAAATTCTCTCCCATCGATTCGAATTCGTCTTTCTCTGTTGTGATGTACATGCCCATCGATTCGGTGAACCCCATCCCGATCAACAATAAGGATAATTTTTCTACGAATTCGTTAATCTCCTCCTGCTTTCCGATGGAATTACCGAATACCGGTTGTGGTTTTATGTTTTCATATCCGTAGGAGATCGCTATGTCCTCTACGATGTCCTGGCTTGATATTACATCTGCGCGGTACTGAGGTATCATCACCATTATTGACCGTCCGTATTTTGCGGTCACATAACCCATTCTGCCTGCGAGCGCCATGATGCGCTCATCGTCTATCTCGATCCCGAGCGTGCGCTCCACATCTGACCTGCGCAGGTTTATTATCCTCACTGACATATCTGGAGTGGGCTGATCTTTCCGTTTTGAGACAATGCAAGGATACACATCTGCTCCCGCATCGATCATGCTGCATGCTATCATTCTCGCTGCCTGGTTTATCGCTGGGTAGGTTCCGGTTATGTCTATGAACAGGTTGCGCGTCCTGCTCGTTACCTTTGTGGTATCAGAATTAAGTATCGGTATCAGTGCGATTGTGGTCTCACCGGCCTTCAGCACAGGATATCTCTTTTTGTCTAACAGTGCACCGAACTCTATCCCTTTTTCATGAGTATTGACTATTGTCGTGTAATCTTGACTGGATGTTGCACCCAATGGCACCATGGATCCGTGTGTCTCTGCCGCATAGGTTACCTCGCCCTTTACCATGTCAAGGTCATGCAGCCCCACAGACATCTTGCGCCTCTTTCTCCCGAAGGTCGCTGAGAGCTTCTCAGTGAATGCGATAAGGTCATCGGCCTTGCTCCCAGAGAGATCTATGTTCCTTACCACAATACCCGATATTTGCGGCATCGTTTTAGATATGGTTCTATCCACATTTATGCGCAGCGCAGGATCCTGCTTCAGCGTATATTCTTTATCCTTTGGCCTGCGCTTTCCTGAGAAAAGCTTGAGCGCACGTATCATCCCGGTTGTGTCCATGAGGTCCATTCTGTTGGGTGTGAACTCTATTGTTATGCTCTCCTTGTCTGTGGACTCGACAGACATGCCAATCCTGTCTATCATAGATTTTATCTCATCTTCTGTCGCTCCGGATTCCTTGAGCCTTGTCATGCTTAGCGTAATCGTTGGCACATTCACACCTTTAGCTCTTCCCTGTTATTCAGCCAGCCTATGTCGTTATGGTATAGATCGCTAAGCGAATCTATCTTTATTGAGCGCATGATGAGCCGTTCTATCCCCATGCCCCAAGCAAGCACCGCCTTGTCGGTTCCCATCGCCTTTGTTATCTCATGTCGCATGACCCCTGCACCTGCGAGCTCAACCTCGCTTCCAAGGTCCTCATTGAAGTAGTGTATCTCCAATCCTGGTTCCACGAACGGGAAGTATGATGGCTTGAGCCTTGCCTTTGGAAGTCCAATCTGGTCCATGAACTCCTTCAGCGTGTATATCAGGTTAGATAGTGTGAGTCCGTCTCCGATCATTATGCCGTCGACCATATGCAGCTCCGCAAGGTGTTTGTAATCTATAGCTTCGTTCCTGAACACCTTGCCTATCGAGAAGAGCTTTACAGGTTCGCTTGCGGTGACCATCTTTGCGAATTTCCTTACATTTCTAACAGATACGCTTGTGGTATGGGTGCGAAGCAGCGCGTGCTTTGATATTTCGGTGTTGAACTGATCCGACCAGCCTTTCTCATGGCTCGATTTTATCGAATTGAGCGCTTCGACATCTTCGACATCCATCTCTTTCGGATTTGATAGGAAGAACGTGTCCTGCATGTCCCTCGCGGGATGGTCCTGCGGTACGAAGAGCGCATCGAAGTTCCAGAACGCGGGCTCTATCATAGGGCCGGAAACCTCTATGAAACCCATGCGCAGCCAAACATCTCTAATCCTATTTATGAATTCGCGCATTGGATGCCTTCTGGCAGGGAATGTGCGGCCAGAATCTACTGTCACATCGTAAGGCCTTAGCTTTGTGTGTTTCCATCTTCCGGTTGTTATCATCTCGCGAGTTAACGCGCCGGCTCCTGAGGCTTCGATACTCAGATCCGCCTTGCCTAAAGAGACTATCGGATCAGAATGTGATATCTCCTCTGTCGCAAGACCGCGCTTAATTGCGAGATTAATCATTACATTGTCCGCATGCTTGCCTTCAGAGATTGATTTCAACGCGTTTCTGAGCTCATACGATCGCATAGATCTGCCATCTGCTGTTGGTTTTATCACGCCTTCTGATATTGTTATCCAATTGTTCTTCTTCGCCCACATCAGACCTATCTTGTCTGTATTTTTATTGACAGTCTGCTTGCCAGAGATAGCCGATTTGAGGAGCGATTCCTCCGGGAATTCTCCTTCCAGATAGCCCTGCGCCTCTTTTGTGAGCGTGTATGAGATTGATTCGCTTCTCTCAACCTTCGCCGCGCCGCTAGAGGATAGGTTTTCTACAGCCCACATCACTTTGTCACGCGAAAGCCCTGTCTTTTTTTCCAGCTCTGTTACGCTCATACGCTGGCTCTCCTTTAGCGCCTTAAGCACAGCGGATTCGTATTCATGCATATGATCAACTATTTATCTGGCTCCTACCTTCAGGTAGATATAGAATATTATGGCGAGTATCACTATCGCAATGACTAGGTAGGAGTATATCCCTGCTTCCCCATATACCGCACTAAAGAATGATGTGACCTCGCCGCCTATGCTCTGCTTTATCACGAAGTCAAAAGTGAATTTTGATAGCGGCTCTCCGGAGTCCCACGAAACTGTTGTTACATTCTTGTATCCGTTTGTGAACGCATACGGAGGCAGGTCTGGGAGCGGATATACTGATTTTATCTCTGCTCCCTGCGGTATCGTCAGGGTGAGTGTGGTATTTGGCGGCAGGAACTGGCCGTTCGCTCCGTTCGCAAAGTTGAACACAGAGGTATTAAACTTGTATTCGAAAGTGCGTGGGGCGGTCTGGTTCAATGATGTTACGTTCTTGACTACGTATTGGAGCACCACATATGATATGTTCTTGCCATATTGTTGTATGATAGGACCAGGCAGCAGCCTGAAGTCATAGCTCCCGGCTTTTGGATTTATTATGTTGCGCTGTAGCTCCGGACCGATTATCTGCTGCCATCTGCTTAGCGTCAGATTGAGCGCCTCTCTGCTCGTAAGGTACTGATTCACGGATTGGGGGCTCACTATTACCTCGAATGACTCGTTTACAGAAGCTGTGGTGTTGGAATTTAGGGTTACGTTCACCTTTATCCCAGATACCGTATATGAGGCTGATGCTGTGTGTATAAGCGCGGCAGCCATTACCGCTAGTATTACGTATAAAATCGCATGCCTGCCCATTAGCCCACTAAATCCTCTTTTACGAGCTTCTATAAATAGGTTGTGTGGGCTCATGCCATCTCGGATAATATAGATTTTATGAACGACGCTGTGTCGTTTGGGTTACCCACCTGCACTGTCTGCACGCCGGTCTTCTTCACTTCATAATCGTTGCCCCCTTCGAAGAGAGCGTCGCCTATGAATATTATGTCTGAAACAGTGACTCTGAGGTTTTCGCATATCATCGCGATCCCGTATGCCTTGTCCTGACCTTTGCGCGTTACGTCGATTGATGTTGTGCCGCCAATCTTCGCTTCAAACCTGCCTCCAAGGTGCTCGTCTATTTTTGCGAGTATCGATCTTCTTTTTTCGTGCTTCGGATCCCATTTATACTTCTTATCTGCAGGCGCTGACTGGCCGAGCGCAGAAAAGGTTATCTGCGATCCCCTGTCCTCTATCTGCTTGCCGTAGACTTCCCCTGTAATTTTTACCCCTGATGCCTTAACCGCAGCCTCAAGCGCGAGCGTTATCACCCTCTTTTCATCTTCTGTGAGGTCGTGCGAATAGACCTGTGAGAAATCGTGATTGGAGCTATCATATCGGTACATCTGGGTGCCTGATGTCGGGAATAGATATAGGTTTGAGAGCTCATCCGGATTAGCCTTTATCGGCTTCACTAGCTTATCAATAAATTGGGAATATGTGCTGCCGCTTATGACAGCGACCTTTCTCTTTCGCAATAATTGGCGTAACACCGAAATTACCGGCTCTTCAATAGATGACTTGGATTTTGTTAGAGTTCCGTCAAGGTCGAAGACGAATACGCGCTTAGATGATGCAGATTTTATGTCCATTACTTCGCCGCGTGCGCTTGCGCGCCACGTGGATTTATCGCCATTTAGCTATTTATAATGTTGCGATGAACCGAATGGTTGTAACCCGCATGTGCGGCCCAGTCATCATATTATAAATACTTTCCCGAGAGAGATAGGATAGTGGTTTTATGATAACCGGACTTACGGTTCTGAACGTCAGCGGAAGGGTAGATTCAGCTCAGGCACTAGGAAGGCAGAGATTCCCAAGGCTGAACATAAATATAGACAAAGTGGAAGGATCAGGCGAACGTATTAACGTTGGTTTCTCGTTCGTTGCGGACTACATGGACGGCGACTCAAAGGAGGCGAAGAAGGTCGCTGAGATAAAGCTTGACGGCACCGTAGAGGTATCCGACACAAAGGAGAATACCAAGGCGATGCTGGCCAAATGGGAGAAGGAACACATGCTCCCAGTAGATATCGCAGAGGAGCTCATAAACGGGCTAAACTTCAGGTGCAGCTCAGCTGGCACACTCGTCGCTTATTCGATTGGTTTGATACCTCCAATGGTTATCAGCACGACCAAGATACAGGGCGCTTCCCCTGCCCCAGGCACCGGCCAGGGCACAGCAAAGCGCTGATATGCTGATGAAAAAAGATAAGCAGCACGAACGCACGATAGATGGCGCACTGCTGGACGTCGATTACATAAATGTCGGCGACCGTTCTAAGATAAGGCTCACCCTGAAGTCTTCAGATGGCAAGACATATGAGATATTCGATGAGTCTTTCAGGCCATATTTCTACCTGGTTCATGATGGCACGGTAAGCGACTTCTCATCTTTTGATAGCTCTGGCAAACAGATACGCCCAGCAAACGTAGAGTTATGTGCCCGCTCGCTCTTTGGCAAAGCGATAAATGCAAGCAAGATAATGCTCGACAATGCATCGGATGTTCCGCGGCTGAGTTCTTCGCTTGCGAGCATCGGCACACCTTACGAGAACGACATACCATTCGCAAAACGCTATATAATCGACAAAAGCATAGTTCCGATGAACCCATACAGGTTCTCTTTTATTGAGAGCGATAACACGTTGTCGCTTTCTGATGTCGATAACTCAGATCTCCCTGCACCGGTTTTCAGCGTGATGTTCTTTGACATAGAGGTATACAACCCGCTAGGGGCTGTCAGGGCGGATAAGGATCCTGTAATAATGATAAGCTATGCGTTCAGGTCGGGAGACAAGAGAAAAGAGGGAGTGCTCACAACCAAACGCATAGGGCTTGATTATGTGTCTACGCATGCGACTGAGACGGAACTGATAAAAGGTTTCATGGCGCTCGTGAAGGAGCTTGACCCTGACATCATAGTCGGTTACAACTCTAGCGGATTCGACATAAAGTATCTTCTTGACAGGTCCGCTGTGCTGAAGATCGATTTCAACCTCGGAAGGTTCAGTGGTCAGACAAGGATAGAGAGCCACGGGCTGGTCACCAAAGTGAAGATTCCGGGCCGAATACACGTAGACATGTTTGTAGTGGTCAAGTTCATATCGGTGGTTGGTGCCTCTGAGAGCATATTAAAGATAAACAGCAAGACGCTCAAGAACGTCTATGAGGCGATAACAGGAGAAAGGAAGTTCGCTGTGGAGAAGCTTGACATATTCAAGCTCTGGGACGGTACTGATGATGACCTTAAGACGCTCGCGACGTACAACATGGCAGACACCTATGCGCTTGAGAAGGTATATGATACCTTCATACCTATCATGATGGAGCTTAGCAGGATCACATATAATGTGCTGAGCGACGTATGCGTTTCTACCACTGGGCAGCTGGTGGAATTTATGCTGATGCATAGTTCAAGGCTCGCGAACGAGATCATACCGAACAAGCCAAGCGAGGGCGAATCCAAAGCCAGGCTTTCTGATCCGATAGAGGGCGCATATGTTAAGACCCCTGAACCAGGCATATATGACAACCTTGTGATGTTCGACTTCAGGGGGCTGTACCCTTCGATAATCATCGCATACAACATAGATCCGTCTAATATATGCACCGATTGCTCAGACTACTACGAATCGCCTGACGGAGTGAGGTTCAGTAAGGCAAGGAAGAGCATCATGCCAGAGCTGCTCCAGATGATGATAAACCAGCGCGCAGAGGTCAAGAAAGCTTACAAAAAGGATCCGAAGAACATATTTTTAGGATCGCGTTCTATGGCGCTCAAGATCGTCTCAAATTCATTCTACGGATATTTAGGCTATGCTAGGTCGCGTTGGTACTCGCGGGCGTGCGCCTCCAGTGTGACCGCATACGGAAGGCAGTACATAAAGGATGTTATGGCACGTGCGGATGCGCAGGGAATGAGAGTTATATATGGAGACACAGACAGCCTTGTCATGCTTATGGGCGGCAAGAGCAAAGAGGATGCGTTAAGGTTCATGAAGGAGTATAACACAACGCTTCCAGGCTCGATGGAGCTGGAGCTCGAGGACTTTTACAGGCGAGGGGTCTTCGTTGGCAAGAAGACAGACAAGACAGAGTCGGGCGCGAAGAAGAAGTATGCGCTGATATCCGAGTCTGGCAAGATAAAGATACGCGGTTTTGAACTTGTCAGGAGGGACTGGTCGAAGATAGCCAGGGACACCCAGCGCATGGTGCTTGAGGCGATACTTAAAGAGGGTGACAAGAATGTTGCGGCTGGCATAGTCACCAAAGCGGTTGAGGCTTTGAGGAAAGGAACCGTACCGATGTCAGATCTTGTGATAAATACGCAGCTCAGGAAAAGCATAGAGGGATACGACCTTAAATCGCCTGAGCTTGCGGCCGCAAGGAGGGCCGTTAAAGAGGGGCTGAAACGCCGCGACGAGGTGGAGGGTGCGGTTATAGGCTACATCATAACGAAGCGCGGCGGTAGCGCGATATCCGACAGGGCTGTGCTGGCGGAGTTTGCGACAGACTATGACCCTGATTATTATATAAACAAGCAGGTGATACCTGCTACGATGAGGATACTCAAGGAGCTCAACTTCAATGAAGACGAACTGAAGGGGCTTGGTACGCAGAAGAAACTGATGTAGTGGTATTATGGATGAAGAGAATGTTGATGATCTGAAGCTGAATGAAGAGGTAGGCAGGGTTTCTGTTGATGCGATACTCCACGCCGCGAAGCTTGTCAAGCCTGGCGCAAGCCTCCTCGATGTTGCAGTAGCAAGCGAGAAGTACCTTGCTGATATTGGCTACTCTCCAGCGTTTCCGATAAACCTATCGATAAATCAGAGGGCCGCACATTACACGCCGACGTTCGAGGATATGACTCTGTTCGGTGAAAACGACGTTGTTAAGGTCGACTTCGGCGCAGAAAAGAACGGGATTCTCGGGGATGGCGCGCTCACTGTTGACCTATCGGGCAACCATTCAGAGATGATCGATGCTGCAGAGAATGCGCTCGAGGCGGCAATCTCCAAGGTGAAGGTCGGAGTAGAGGTGCGCGAGATAGGTAGGGAGATAGAGAGGGTTGTGAGCTCTGCGGGCTTTTCACCAATACGGAACCTTGGCGGGCACGGGATAGGCGTGAATGAGCTGCACGAAGGCGTATTCATACCTAACTATGACAATGGCGACACCACCAGGCTCGAGGAGGGTCAGACTGTTGCTATAGAGCCCTTTGTGACCGATGGCAAGGGCATGGTCAGGGATGAGGCGGTGTGCGAGATATACACGTTCGTTGGCCATGCGGGTGTGAGGAGCCCTGTCGCGAGGAATGTGCTTGCCGAGATAGAGAAAAGTTACGGTCAAAATCCTTTCGCTGCTCGCTGGCTTGCTCGCATTGCTGGTTCGAAGTTCGGGCTCTACGCCTCTATGTCGGAACTGGTACGGGTTGGTGCGATAGAGCCAAATCCTGTTCTGATCGAATCTGGCAACGGGATAGTTACGCAGGCAGAGGCCGAACTCGTTGTTGAGAAGGATGGTTGCAGGATTCTCACGATGGTAAAGCGATAGCAGATGTTGGGGCTCTTACGACGACAACCACTACCAGTTGTTGTTTTTTACAGAATCTGATATAGTAGTAACCTGATTTATTCATACGGTATAAAAAGGTTCACTGAATATAAGATGTCGCTTGGTGGATTTATGGCGAATAAAATAAGGAAAAGGGACGGCTCTGTTGTTGATTTTGACGCTTCTAAGATAAAAGCAGCTGTTGCTAAGGCTATCGGCGCGGTCCGCGGCGGCGTTGTGGATGCCGAGCTGAACAAGATCATGTCGCTTGTGATATCAGACATCGACGCCACATATAAGTCCTCTAACGTTGAGGTGGAGGGCGTTCAGGATATAGTTGAGCAGTGCCTGATGAAAGCCGGTTACTATGACGTGGCAAAGGCATACATACTATATAGGGAGAGGCATGCCGAGATCCGCAAGGAGAGGAGAAACGAGACGCTTAAGAGCATTGAGGAGAAGCGCATGTTTGTCGTCAATGCGGATGGTCAGAGAGAGCTTTTCGACGAGCAGCGGCTGAGGCGCTTCATCAGCGAGGCTTGTGCAGGATACGAAGGCGTTGTTAATGTCGAGGAGATATTAGTACAGTGCGAATCAGGTGTGCATGACGGCATGCACACAAAGGATGTCGCAGAGCTCGCTGTTATGACAGCGCGCGGCTTTATAGAGCGCAATCCTTTATACGATACAATCACATCACGCCTGTTCCTTTCGAATCTATATTATGAAGCGACAGGAAAGAGAGAGCATGACCCTGCTGCGGCTTTCGCTTCCAACATAAGGCTTGCTGTGAGTCAGGGCAGGCTGGATCCTGAGATTCTTAAGTTCGACCTTGATAGGCTCTCCAAGGAGCTGGTGGTTGAAAGGGATGAGCTCATACCTTACAGGGGTCTGCAGACGCTATATGACAGGTATTTCATCTCAGACATATCAAATAAACGCGTTATAGAGACGCCGCAGTCGTTCTGGATGCGCGTTGCTATGGGTCTGGCGATTAATGAGAAGAACAGAGACGATCGTGCTATAGAGTTTTATGGTGTGCTCTCAAGGATAGAGTTTGTGAGCTCCACTCCGACGCTCTTCCATTCGGGCACGATGCACCCTCAGATGAGCTCATGTTACCTGACGACCATACAGGATGACCTTGTTGACATATTCAAGTCGTATTCTGATAACGCACAGCTTTCGAAGTGGTCCGGAGGTGTCGCAAACGACTGGGGCAACATAAGGGCTACGGGCGCATACATAAAGTCAACGGGCGTAGAGAGCCAGGGTGTCATACCGTTCCTTAAGATCGCAAATGATGTGACGGTGGCGATAAACAGGAGCGGAAAGCGGCGCGGTGCGACATGCTCATACATAGAGGCATGGCACGCAGACGTTGAGGATTTCATAGACCTGCGCAGGAACACGGGAGACGAGCGCAGAAGGACGCATGACATGAACATTGCATTGTGGGTGCCTGACCTTCTTGTCAAGCGCGTGATCTCCGATGGCGAATGGACTCTGTTCTCGCCCGATGAGGTGCCTGAGCTACACCACATATACGGACGTAAGTTTGAGGACGCATATTCAGAATACGAGAAGGCGGCTGGCGAGGGCAGGATAAGACTGTTCAAGCGCATGAAGGCGAGGGATATCTGGAAGAAGATACTCACACAGCTTTACGAGACTGGCCATCCATGGATAACGTTCAAGGATCCTTCCAACATAAGGTCTCCGCAAGACCATGTTGGGGTTGTGCACAACTCTAACCTCTGCACAGAGATAACATTAAACACCTCTAAGGATGAAACAGCTGTCTGCAACCTGGGGTCGCTCAACCTATCAAAGCACATAACAGATGGCAAGCTGGACATGGAAAAGATCGCGAGAAGCGTAAAGACCGCTATGCGCATGCTCGACAACGTGATAGACCTTAATTATTACCCAACGGTTGAGGCAAAAAGATCTAACATGAGGCACAGGCCGGTAGGTCTGGGTATCATGGGCTTCCAGGATGCGCTCTACATGATGGGTATAAACTTCGCATCCGAAGATGCTGTCAAATTCGCTGATGAGAGTATGGAGCTCATATCATACCATGCTATAATGGCATCTTCAGAGCTTGCTGCTGAACGTGGTGCATACGAAACATTCAAGGGATCGAAGTGGGATAGGGGCATATTCCCTATAGACACATTAGACCTGCTCGAACAGGAACGTGGCATAAAGATAAATGTGGCAAGGACATCCACGCTTAATTGGGAGCCTGTGCGCGAATCGGTCAAAAAGAATGGCATGAGGAACTCAAACTGCATGGCGATAGCACCAACAGCTACAATATCTAACATCGCTGGCTGCTTCCCATCAATAGAGCCGATATACAACGAGGTATATGTGAAATCCAACATGAGCGGGGAGTTCACAGTGGTTGACAGGTATCTTGTGGAGGACCTCAAGAAAGAGGGCCTATGGAACAAACACATTCTCGAAGAGATAAAAGCCAGCGACGGCACGATACAGAACATAAACGCAATACCTACACGGATAAAGGAGAGGCACAAGAACGCTTTTGAGATCGAGCCTGAGTGGCTGATAAAGATAGCCGCATATAGGGGTAAGTGGATAGACCAGAGCCAATCCCTAAACATATTCACCAACACCACATCGGGCAAAAGGCTTTCTGAGATCTACCTGAATGCATGGATGATGGGGCTTAAGACCACCTATTATCTTAGGACGCTCGCAGCATCTTCTATAGAGAAGAGCACGGTCAGCATAAACAGGCAGACAACCAAGGCTGCTGGCACCCAAGAAGCAGAGGCCGTAGCGCAGATTGTCGTAGAATCGGTGAGCGGGGCAACAGAGGATGTTCACCAATCAGTAGAAGAAAAGAAGCTTGATGCTTCTGAGGGCTTTGAGATAAAGGCTTGTAAGATAGAAGATCCGGATTGCGAAGCATGCCAATAGTGATTTGATGAAGAAGCAGATACTGAATTCCTCCGATACTGACCCGAACAAGATACTTCCGATAAAATATCCTTGGGCTAGGGCATATTACAAGACGGGCGTAGCGAACAACTGGGTGCCGGAAGAGATACCGATGATGGATGACATAGAGCTATGGAAGAACAAGACCCTACTGAATGAGGATGAGAGGCGCATGGTGCTCTGGAACCTTGGGTTCTTTTCCACCGCAGAGAGCCTTACGGCGAACAACATAGTGCTTTCCATATACAAGCATATCACGAACCCTGAATGCAGACAGTATCTGCTCAGGCAGGCTTATGAAGAGGCTGTGCACACCGAGACGTTCATATACAGCTGCGATTCGCTAGGTCTCGACCCGGATCACATATACAATATGTATATCAACATACCTAGCATAAAGAAGAAGGACGATTTTGTCGTAGAGATAACTCGCTCGCTGTTAGACCCGGGATTCAGCACTATCGGAAAGGAGAATATTTCAAAGTTCGTGAACGACCTTGTGGGTTACTATGTGATCATGGAGGGCATATTCTTCTATGCGGGGTTTGCGATGATGCTCTCTTTCAAGAGGAGCAACAAGATGATAGGCATAGGCGAGCAGTTCCAGTACATACTGCGCGACGAATCAGTACATCTTGCTTTCGGTACAGACCTAATAAACGCAATAGTGTCAGAGAACCCTGACATCTGGACAGAGCAGTTCAGAGACAGTATAGTGGAGAGCATAAAGAAGGCGGTGGAGTTGGAGTCGGAATACGCAAGGGACTGCCTGCCAAAGGGATTGCTGGGTATGAACGCGGATACGATATCACAATATGTGAGGTACATCGCAGACAGAAGGCTGGAGCGTCTGAACCTGCCAATAGTTTATAACGATTCTAACCCGTTCCCGTGGCTTAGTGAGATAATAGACATTAGAAAGGAGAAGAATTTCTTCGAAACAAGGGTAACAGAATACAAGACAGGAGGGCAGCTAGAGTGGTAAAATCATAATCTGGAGCTGACCATATTGATGTGACCGTCGCATTCGGTGTTAAGCTCCTGCCTGAGCTTGCACCATGCCTCTCTGTATATCGTCTTCTTTTCCTTAACTGCATTAAAGTTGAGCCATGCTGAGAAGAGCATTTCTGGCATTTCTATCTGCGCGACCTCGTTGATGTCTGTGCTTCGGACCTTCTTCCACTTCCATTTCTCTGCCTGGACATATTCCTCTTTTACTATAGGAGAGCGCAACGAGTTGGGATTCTTGCTTATTATGCACTTGTATGTCTGCCACGAATGGGCAGATGAGAATGAGCTGATTAGTACCGCTTCAGCGATCCTAATCGCGTCGCCTGAAGTTATGCTTGCTTCCGGCTTCAGTGACACTTCACGAAACATCGACACGAGTTCGTCGTTTCTGGTGAGGTTAATCTTTGTAGGCATCCCACATCCCAACCAACACTTTTATATCATTAACATGTTAAGTATATAAATAGAGAAGGTGACTTGATGGGTCTGTTAAACATTTTTGGAAAGAAGGATTCGATTGATGACATAGGTAAACGCGTGCCGTTTTCTATATCGACAGAACTTGTTCCGTACAAGCTTTATGCGAGAAGAAAAAGCTCTGCTATGCTCAGAGTGAAGGTTGCGAACCTAACAAATGACGTACTGCTCACTTCGATTGTTGCGGAGACTCCTGGCAAGATAGGTTTTGATGAAATCGGAATGTCAAAGCAGCGCGAGATACGCATAGGCGAGATGCAACCGAAAGAGAAGAAGGAGGTTGTGTTTGAAGTGTTTAGCGGAGTGGGATCTGAGGCTGGTGATTACACCGTTGGACTCACTGCGATAGCGCACTACAGGGATTATGGCCATGTTCTAAACGCGGTGAAGCGGCGCATATCAATAGGCGTGGTGTAGTTTCAGGTTTGCGCCTTTGGGGCTGGCGCATTTGAAGGCTGAGGAGAAGGAGACATGAGCGCGTATATCTCAGATAGATGGTCAGCGATTTTCTTTCCCTTATCAGTAAGACGGTAGATTTTGGTCTTTCCGTGCTGCTCGTTTTTAACTATTCCGCGCGCATCGCAAGAGGATAGGAATGTGCTTGCATGTACATACGTTGTGCCTGTAGCTCGTGCTAGCGATGATATGCTGATATCCTGAGATGAGTCATTTATCGCAAGCAATAGTTTTGCCTGCTTGTCTTTTAGTAGCAATGAACCAGGCATGAAAACACCATATGAAGGTTTTTATAGCTCAAATTATATTAATATTGTGCCGAAGGTGTGGTTCACATATGGCTGTACTAAGCAGGCTTGCGCTTTTTGACCTAATCATAGGTGCGATTATAATTGTTGGCGCGCTGATATCAGCAGGAGCTATGGCTCTCACAATAACAAAAGGCATTCAGACGCACACGTACGATGTGCTAAGAGTTTATGTTGACAGGATCGTATTGGACATACTGGTACCTCTGGTTGGCGGCATAGCGCTAGTTTTTACAGGATATAGGATGATTAAGACCGCAGAACATTCGATAACAATTGATAGGAAGAAAGAGATAAGAAACAGCACGAGCATTACGCGCAACCGTGTTATAGACACTGTCCTATCAAATGATGAAAAGAGGATATTTAACCTTATAAAAGAAAGCAAAGGAGGAGCTCTGCAGTCCGACATAGTTGTTTACACAGGATTCTCAAAGGTAAAAGTCCACAGGATACTGAAGAGCTTGGAGAATAAGGAGCTTATAAGACGCGGAAGGTTCGGGATAACAAACAAAGTAATGTTAAAGAAATAACGGGGCTGTACGCTAACCTGGCAGACTACCGCGTTCGGGTCGCGGCTATCCGAGTTCGAATCTCGGCAGCCCCATTCTGTTTATTTTTTAGATAGGCGTAAATATCTTTTCTGAATAATTATATTGATGATAATATGAAGGATGAGATATCTGAATTTCACGCAAAGAAGATGGAGATGTGGAAAAGAAAGGAGGAGATGTTGAATTCGATGAGCGAGAAGGAGCTTCGCGCATACATAAAGGGTTACATGATGGGCCAAAGGTCAGTATTCAAGCATCTAGATATGATAAGCGGAAACGGCTGTGGTTGTGGCTGCAATGGAGGGCAATCGTGCGGATGCGGAGGCAGCAGCTGCAACTGCGGAAAGGAATAATCTTAGCGGTTTATCTAAAACCGCTAAGATTCAGCGGTTTAATCTCTTTTCCTCAGCAGCTTATTTGATATAAAACCATCATCTCGCAGAAGCCAACCTACCGCGGTACTGCCCGGAATATATGATAATAGTATTCCTGCTACTGCAAGGGTTTTTTCTGTATCTTGACCTTTAACGATAAATGATCCTGTAATAGCCGCTCCGGCTAGTATACCTGTTGCTATTGAGGCTTTCGTCTTTGTTGACACCATATTATCACAGTCATATTTCGCGTACCAAATATAAGTATTAGTATGGAATTTCTACCTTGATGCGGTTACGCTGAATGTCGCCACTTCGGTCACAGCATTTACTGCTGTTGGGGTGTCATACATCGCCCATATGCTACCCTGGAATTGTGAACCGACATGATCTCCCGTTATACCAGGATTAACACATATTGACATTGTTTGCTCTTCGCCTTGAGTAAATGTGTTGAACTGCGCTGCAACGCCGGTAAGCGTACTCCAATAAAAGAAATCGTTTTTGTTTCCTTCGTCAGCAAAACTTGTGTCTGTTATTATTTGCCCATAAGGCATTACCGCAAAACGGGCGTTTGTCCAATCAGAGGATGTACTACCAATTGTCACGTTTATTGATGGATAATTATAATATTCGTTATTTAACCCACAGTGGTCTTTTAGGTTCGTGCTGAATTTTATGCCTGTGCACAGATATCCTGGCGTAGCTATGCAGCTTGACGGACTGATGATCGAACTAAAAACCCCTAAAAAATATAATGATGCCAGAACAACTGCCAGGATGAGTATTGACCATCCATAGGTCATCAAGTATTCCATTGCTGACTGGGCTTTGCTAATTCTGGATTTATACTTTCCAAGAGTTGCCATCCACACCCTTATTGATGCCACAATTGTTGTTTATGACGATAGTTCCCGTTGCGGTCAAGTTGTCTTTGTTGCCAAAGCAAAAGATGTTGTTAATGGTGCCACCAAATGCGAATATATTATTGTTCCTACCGATATACGTCTCTATTATATTTCCATCATAGGTGTCAACATTTTCATTGCTACCGAATGAATTAATTTGCAGTTTGTTTTGTGAAGTTATGTTTAGGTTATTTAGCGAACCAAATGATAATATGGTAGTGTTTCCAGTATTAATCGATGTGAGATTGTCCATACTTCCATGAAGTGATAGATACTGATAGCCTTGAGTGTTTGTTTTTAGGATGTTGTGGCTGCCATTTGAATCGACGTATATTAGTCCGTTTCCAATTTCATTTGCGATTATCGTATCGAAGCTCCCTTGTGATGAGATTGATAACGCACCGCCACTTGAATTTACATATAAGCAGGATTTCGCTCCGTTTATATTTATCGATACAGGCCACATAGTTTTTTTGTTGATGTTGAGGTTGATGCCGCTACCTGAATAGTGGATGAATTCATATTTCATGTAATCGTTATTGGTTACAGTTATGTTTATTGGAGATCCACCTGTACAACCTTGCTGCTGTTGCTCAGTTACCATAATAATTGCATTAGAAGTGGCAGTATTTGATGCTGAATCTGTTGCTGTCTCTGAAATTTCGTAAGTTCCCGGCTCTGTGAACGTGAATATGTTGTTACCAGTATATATCGCATTTTGTGGGATAGAATAGGAATACGAATATGGAGGTATTCCGCCAGATGTTGTGTTTGTGATTATTACATTGCCGCCAACATAGACATCTTTTTGGTATGAATTGATAGCAAAAGATAGCTGTGGTATTGTTGTGGAAGATGAGATTGTGGAGGTTGATGTTGATGAGGAAGATGTTGTTGATGATGTTGATGTTGTTGTGGAAGATGAGGTTGTGGAGGTTGATGTTGATGAGGAAGATGTTGTTGATGATGTTGATGTTGTTGTGGAAGATGAGGTTGTGGAGGTTGATGTTGATGAGGAAGATGTTGTTGGCAGCACATTTATTGTTGCGTTCGCGGTCGCGTGTGCACCGTTCGTATCGGTTACTGTCTCAGATATCACGTAAGTTCCCGGCTCTGTGAACGTGAATCCGTTTCCGCTCTCAATAACATTGTTTGGGATGTTTGTGTAATCAAATGAATATGGTGGCAGACCTGTTAGAGTTATGCTTCCGTTTGCGGTGTTGTTGGTGAATGATACGCTTCCACCTGAATCTATTGTTGTTGCAGATGGAATTAAATGAAGTACAAGCTGGTAGTACAAAGAGATTAATGTAGATCCAGTACCAGTATCGCCTGCTATATCATTCACTGCCACTGATATCCCATCTGGTGAATTAGCAAACGTTGAACTGTTCGCATAGAACTTCGCTGTGCAGGATTCGTTTCCAAGGTATATTGGTGTTGATGGATTGTAAAAAGACTGGTAAGACCACAGGCAGGTATATGCACCATTCCCCCCTTGTACACTCGCTGTTATAATTGAATTTTGCCCTACATCCATTGTTGGCCTTTGTGCGGTTACAGATACTAATAGTGTCGACGCATGAACAGCATTAAACATTATGACCGATATAATAGCGATGTACAAGACATTCTTCATTAAACCGTCTTAAAATAACATTTAAGTTTTAATAACCTTTGTCTGCATCACCGCAATCACCTAAGTGTTGTTTGTTTTTAGTTTGTGTATTTAGTCTTATTCTAATAAAATGATATGAATTTGATGGTAGCTCATTCTGTTGTTGTTGAAAACATATCAAAAGTATACGAGACGGGAGATATAAGAGTAAATGCGCTCAAGGATGTATCATTTGCACTTGAAAAGGGTGAATTTGCAGCCATCGTAGGGCCTTCGGGCAGTGGAAAATCCACACTTATGCACATACTAGGTACGATTGACAAACCAAGCTCAGGAGAGGTTTATATCGATGGGATAGCCACCTCAAAGATGGACGGCAACAAGCTTGCAGAATTCAGGAATGGAAAACTGGGCTTCGTATTCCAGGCATTCAACCTCGTTAATGGACTTACTGCGGAGATGAACGTCGAGTTGCCGCTCATGGTTAATCCTATGCCCTCATCAGAACGGAAGAACAAAGCCAGACAGCTTCTAGATTACCTTGGCCTGCACGACAGGGCATACCTTAAGCCGACACAGCTTTCTGGCGGCCAGCAACAGAGAGTTGCGGTGGCTCGTGCATTGGTCAATAACCCGTCACTCGTGCTCGCAGATGAACCAACAGGCAATCTTGATACAAAATCTGGGGATGAAGTTATAAAGCTCTTCAAAGATATATGCAAAGACAAGAACGTTACGATTGTCATGGTCACACACAACCCTGATATAACGAGGAAGTGTGACCGTGTCATCCATATAAAGGATGGAAGACTGGACAAAAACGAGGTTTTAAAATGAAAAATTTTTCCCCTGCACTGCTGTTTCTGTTGATCTTGCCGTCTTTGGCATTTGCCGGTACTAATGGCCCTTCTCCTGTGCCTAATCCGCCGAACTTCCAGATATCAACAACAGCGACCACGCTTTGCAGGGGCCAACTTAATTATATACCTGTCACTGTGACAAACAAAGGCTCCGCCGCAAGCCTCGACGCACAGATGCAGAATGTCCAACTTAGCGTTACGGATAATCAATATCTACACACCTTAATCAACGGCAGCGCAAATGACGGAACGATAAACAACGGCACCAGCGCAAGCACATACATACCAGTTTTTGTTTCCTCAAACGCGAGCGCAATAATCAACATCGAGTTCAACATCAATTATTATTACTATGTTTACTATTCTGATTCCGAATCGAGAAACATGAGCTTCGGAGTACAGAGCTGCCCTTCACAGCTTTTAGTTAAAATCCCTTCAACAGAACTGATCTCAGGTGTGATTCAGAATACCAGCATAGACCTGTTTAACAATGGAATCACTACACTCCGTAACATATCAGTCTATGTTTCGATACCGCAGACAGATGGCGCTGTGCTTACAATGCAACCGACCCAGATAAATGAAATACCAGCTAAGGGGTCTGTCTATGTGAAAGAATCGACATACATACTAAGGAACGCAAGCCAGACGTTCCCTGTGAACATAACGGTAAACTACTATAACAATTCTGTTTTGGGGCAAGTTTCTAACCAGCAAATGTTCCTTTCAAGCGGAATAATAGACATAAGCCCATCTAGCATAACAGTTTCACCTGAAACACCTTCACCCGGAAGCATATTCTCTGCGTCTTTCGTACTAACTGATGTCGGAACTGCTAGCGCATCTGCCGTATCTGCGACTGCCCTTCCAAAATCAGGCATATCACCATTCGGTTCTAATACCACTTTTATAGGGGATATGGCTATTGACAGCCAAACCCCTGTTACGCTGACACTCCAGGCGTCAAAAACGCTTGCCTATGGCAATTATACAATACCAGTTATGATAACATACCTAAATGCGCTAAGACAGAATATGAGCACAATGATATATATACCGATTAAAATTGCATCTAACACCAGCGTTTCGATCGGTGCAGCATATGCAGGTAAAGGCACCCCAACGGGCAGACATGGCGGTGGAATTTTTGTGCTGCTTTTGATAATTCTTGTGATTGTGCTTGCTGTGCTCCTGTATAGAGAGAGGAAGGCACGCCACAAAAAGTGAGTGTTTAATGGACTTGCAAGATGTACTTTGGCTCAGTTTGAAAGACCTCAGCGAAAAAAAGGTCAGGACAGCACTGACCATAGTAATGGTTGTCATCGGCATAGCTGCAATCATAGCACTCACTTCGCTCACAGCAGGAATAAGCAAAAGTATTGGTAGCTCGCTGTCAACTCTAGGCCCTACATCGATAATCGTAGTACCGTCCAGCACTGAGACATTTACGGCCAGTGACGTTTCACTGCTCTCTTCGCTCCCTAATGTTACAAGCGTAACGCCTGTGATAGAAGGTTCGGCTAACCTTTATTCTGGAAACCAGAACGAATCTGTTACTGTTATAGGGGTGAGCTCAGCAGGGACGTCACACTTGTTAGGTCAAAATGAAAGCATATACCAAGGTTCCCTGTACAAGGACACGATAAACCCTTCTGCGGATATAGGATACAGCCTAGCATTCCCATCAGGTTATTCAGGTGTACAGCAGATTAATGTTGGCGAGCCTGCGACTCTCAGGATTCTAGGAAAGAATGGTGGAACAGTAAGTATATCGATAATAGGTATAATGCCTTCTGTAAGCAGCTTTATAGTGCCAGTAAATACCGGTGTATTTGTATCGCTTCAGGCGGCGGAGGTGCTGTTGCATAGATCGTCATATAGTTCCATACTTGTGACCGCTTCAAATCTAAGCTCTGTTAATGCCACTTCATCATTAATAGGCACGATATATGGAAAGGGCGCTACCGTAATAACAACATCACAGATACTTTCAACGGTCTCTTCAGTGATAGGGGGACTTGGTTTGTTGTTTGGCGCGATAGCAGGAGTATCGCTGCTTGTTGCGGCAATTGGTATAATGAACGTAATGCTGATAGCGGTTTATGAGAGAACGCACGAGATAGGAATACTTAAGGCGCTCGGTTTCAAGAGCAATAACATACTACTAATATTCATGTTCCAAGCGCTGATTATTGGATTAATTGGCGGCGTTATAGGTATAGGCCTTGGTGCAGGCGCCGCCTACGGGTTGGCTGGCGCGCTGAGTGGCGGCTCCCCACATAATTCTACTTCTACTCATTCAACAGCATTTTCCAATCAGCGTGGAAGCGGCGGAAATATATTTGGAGGTGGATCAGGAGGATCCGGTGGCAGTTCATCGCTACAGTTCACACCTGTATTCCCGATTACGACAATCGTAGAGGCAATTGTTGTATCTATGATCGTGAGCGTTATTGCAGGAGTATACCCAGCATGGCGCGCCTCAAAGATGGAGCCAATTGATGCACTTAGGGAGCTCTGAAGAGCCCAGCCTAGCAGGTTTTTATTACTTTACTGCGATATTATTACACTTATTGTGGTAGTATGTTTGACATAAAGATAGATGATGCGCGTTACTGGAAGAGTTGCGTAGACTCGATTGTGAACCTTATAGATGAAGGTACGTTCAACATAACTAAAGAGGGCATAAATCTTAAGGCGCTGGATCCTTTCAGCATAAGCATGGTCTCTTTCAATATCCCAAACAAGGCTTTTTCAAAATATGAGGTTGAAAAGTCTGTAAGCGTTGGGCTTAACCTGGAAAACCTTGGCAAGATACTCTCTAGCTCAAGGCAGGGAGAATCGCTTGTGATGAAGGAGAGCACAGGAAAGCTGCTTTTGGAATTCATCGGACCGCATAGTAAAAGGAGATACAAACTTCCGATAATAGAGGTCAAAAAGGGCGGAGAAAAGGAGCTAAATATAGAATTTGAATCCATAGTAGAGGTTAAATCTGACTCACTTAGGGAAATTCTCAAAGATGCAAGCCTGCTATCAAAACATGTGGGCTTCAGCACTGACAAGGAATCATTTAAGGTCATAGCAAAAGGCGATGCAGGTGAACTTGAGGAGGAGCATGTTAATAATGCAGACGCTGTAAAGAAGATGAAGGTAACAAAGCCATCCAGTGTGTCATTCGATCTTGACTATCTGGAAAGGATGATCAGCGCCTGCCCTGCAGGGACTACGATGACGCTCTCGATAAAGAGCGAAGATCCTATAAAGGTTGATTATAACATCGGGGATGCACAGGTTTCATATTTCCTGGCTCCATACATGGAAAGCTGATGATGATGAGATTTGCTGTGTTCGTTCCTTCTAAGGATTTCAAAGACGAGTCGCTCAACATAGTAAAACTCATACTTTCTAAATCAGGAATACAGTATAGCATAGCATCTTACAGTCGCGCGTGCGTGGGCTCGCACGGAGCTTTTTGCAGATCTGATATAAATCCATCGAATGTTGTACCTTCTGAATATGATGGTTTTGTAATCATAGATGGACCAGGAATAGATGAGAGCGCCGCGTATGATTACAGGCCGCTGCTTGATACTGTTACTGCTATGAATTCTGCTCGAAAGTACATAGTCATCATAGGAAATGCGATAAAAATACCGGCCAGAGCAAATATAATAAAGGGCAAGAAGGTTACTGTTCCTGATATAGATTCTAAACGCTTTGTGGTGCTGTTCTACGGCATACCTTCTGCTTCAGGTATTGAGATATCAGGAAACCTGATAACCGCAAAGGATTCTAAGTCTTTGGAAGCGGGAGCAGAGCAGATAATGAACGTCCTGGGGTAATCCGCTGCACGGACAGAAAAGGATAGTCGTTGAGATTGCCTCTGAACGAATAAATTTGCTGTTTGGCTTCGCCAACAAGGAATTAAGGCAAAGCCCTAAACTGTCAAATGCTTATATACGAACGCTTGTTAGGATAAGCGAACATTACCATATACGAATACCTGATGATATTAGGTCGCACATATGCAAACGCTGCATGCTTCCGCTGGTTCCGGGATATAATGCTTCTTTACGAATCATTGCGTCACAGAAAAGATGTATAATAAGATGTTCTGCATGCGGCAGAGTCATATCATCAGGTTTCAGGCACCCTTGAGCATCCTGCGCCTCTGCTTATAATCAGGTATGACCCTTGATACCAACGCCCAGAACCTCTTGCCATGCCCCCTCACTTTTGTATGTGACAATTCATGCACCATAACATACTCCAACAGCTCTGGCTGCATGAATAATAGGCGCATGCTCAAGGTTATATCGTTGTTGCATGAACATACGCCCCATGTTGCAATGTTGTCTCGTATCTTTACTTTGCCTATGATGCTAGAAAACCATTTTCTGTTTATGTCCTCAAGCATATTTTTAAGATCTGGCTCGTATCGCTTTGAGATCAGCCTTCGAGCCAATATTGTGATTTTGTCCTCCCGTTTTGATTGCTCCATGCCTGCCGGAATCGATATTCTGATGTCTCCATCAAAGACCGCTGTTGCACGTTTCCTGCTCTCTTCGCTTATCAATATCTTTACCGGGCTGCCGAGCGGATATATGGTTTCTCCTTCCTTGAATACCATGTGTTCTCTTTTCTTAACAAAAGCAAGTTCAGGATGCCTCTCTACCATGCGTTTCATACGCATATGCAGCTTCTGTGCGGATTCCATCGCAATGGATCGGTTCCATGATACGGGTATCTTTATAACTACATGTCCGTCAATGATTCTGGCTCGCATGGTTCGTGAGCGTGATTCTTCTACCAATATGCCTAATTTCTTATCCGTACCAGGCACCGGTATAGGCTCGAATTCGAACATCGAATCACTTCAAAAAATTAGAGCTATGAAAGTCTCTTTATCAAATCTTTTGCATGCTCTGCGCTTAACTCTTTGTGCACCAAAAAACCCTTCTTTGGTGTGGCGTATCTAGGCGTAACATGAATGTGAAAGTGGTCTATTATCTGACCCGCCTCTTTGCCTATATTAGTAGATACGTTAACCCCGTCTGCGCCAAGCCTTTGCTTGGCGCGTAAGGCCATCCGCTTTGCAAGTAGGAACATTTTAGATATGACTATGTCTTCCGCATCAAGCATGCTTGTGCTATGGTTCTTTGATATGATAAGCATATGACCGTCAGAAGATGGGTATTTGTCAAGTATTACGAATGCGTTTTCGTCCTCTGTTATTATGCTCTCCTTCTGATTGTCTCGAATCTCACAAAATATGCAGGTTTGCATTGAATCTAATTTATATGTGTGTTCAGCTTATAAATTTGTGTTTTTAAGTGGGCCTGGAGAGATTTGAACTCTCGACATCTGGCTTATAAGACCAGCGCTCTAACCAAGCTGAGCTACAAGCCCGTTTTAGATATTATTATACGTTATGATTTAAAGTCTTCTCGGATTTAGCCCTAATCATATAATCTTCTTGATCTAGCACACTATGGCATTATGTCATTGTTGACAATCCATGACGGCTTTGGTGGTACGCCCGGCGCTCCACCAGTATAGTTGTTTATCGCATAGATTCTTATCGGATCGGTGAAGTTTACGAAGTTTGTGCCGCTAGTGTAGTTCGGATATACCTGTGTGAACCCTGGCATCTGCCCTGTGAAGAAGCCTTTGTAGTATGTGGATGTGTAGAACTGTGAAGGGGCATCGGTTATAACCCCGTTGGCCGAGTTTGGTGTATATATAACCATGTATTCGACATATGGTGCTGTTCCGGTCGCTGTCTGTATCTCCTGCACACCAAGATAATTGTTTGCCTGA
This sequence comes from Microcaldota archaeon, assembly GCA_021801385.1. GTDB lineage: Archaea > Micrarchaeota > Micrarchaeia > Micrarchaeales > Micrarchaeaceae > JAJYUY01. The sequence continues at coordinate 105,161 of JAJYYC010000002.1, forward strand.
ATATATGCATTCATTTTCCCGCCAGTTGAATTGTAGAGTTGCAGCGCGCCTGTCTTTGAATTAACCAGATTTAGACATAATGTCTGGTTTGATACCTGCTGGCCTACAACCACGAAGGTCTTTGCATATGTGGTTGTGTTTGTGGATATGCTGCAATAGTCTGAAATTGATGGTTGGGATGAATTTGATGGCGACAGTACGCTGAGAGGAACGAGCGCGAACTGAGGGTCATGCTGCAGCTCGCACTGCGATGTTCCAAGCGCATAAGGCGCAGGAGGATTCTGCAATGCGCCCTGGGCTTTGGCATAACTCTCGCTCGTCAGGTTGTCATTAATGCATGCAAGGAAGTTGAGCGCACCCCATTTTGGTATAAGGTCCTGGTCAAATAGTACATATTTGGTCTGGTTGGCATTCATATATTTGGAGAGTGTCTCAGGGGTTGCGTTGTAATTTGGCCCAAGCACATACTGCGCAGCGACTGCATAGTCTTCTTGAGCTACGGCATTATCACCGCGTAGTACCGCGTTGCTGTTACCGAACCAGTTTATCCAGTCGCCATAGTCCCACCACGCGAGCACGCGCGGACCATATGGGCCGACGTTGCCGCGTATCCAGCTCATAGCTGAGAGCCAATATTGTGAGATTGTGTTGCAGTAGAGTGTCTGTCCCATGCCGTTGCCTGTTGTGGTGAACGTGCTGCACGCGGTCGATGGGGATTGCGCATATACGTATGCTGCACGTATGGAAGAATATACTGAACTCATCTCTCCTAATATGAACGTTGTCCAGAATAATGCGATTATTATCAACGCCAATGAGAGCGCCGCAAGTTTCGTGTCAGAGTCTATGAACTTGCCGCGTTTTGTATATCCATATATTACAAGCGCGATCATTGCTATTGGTGCGATCACTCCGAAGAGGAAGTAAAGTCCGATCAGCAGGATAGAAAGAGCTGCGAACCTGTGGGTTGTGTATGTGGCAGGGTTTATCGACCTTGTCTTCTTGAGCTCGCTTAATTTGCGCTCAGACTGCACAAAATATAGTGCCTCTCCCATTATAATACAGAAGAGCATGATATATGCGACGCCGAAATGTGGCAGATACTTTACTTCGAGCATACCTGCGACCATTAGAGGAATAGCTACGGATAGATAGAGCACAGCTGTTCTGCTGTTCCTTACTACGATTGATATCATTATTAGCGCATACGCCAGACCTAGCACCACCAGCACCACCAGCGGAATCCCGAATAGCGACGCGCCTATAGTTCCAAACCCGTTGGCCGCATAGTTATAGAATATACCTGTAGGTATGTATTCCTGCACTGTCATGAAGAGCGGCTTTGAAGGCGTTGTGAACCTTGCGCTTAGGTTTATGTAATTCATTATAGAATGGCGCACAGGGCTTATCATAACGATTGCGAATACCACTATGAAGAATAGCAACATTACTCCGAACCTACTTAGATATGATTCGCGTTTGACGACCTTGCGTTTGTGAGCCTCTCGGATTACAAGCTGGGTTATCCCGATCAATATGAGCGAATACATTGGCGCAGAAAGAGTGAATGGTATCCCAAGTATCGAGGGAACCCTGTTCTGCAGCGTTGACTGGTATGGCAGGAAGATTGCAAGGAAGATTGCTATGATCGCAAGTATTATCGCATTCATCTTGTAGAAGTCAGTTAGGTCGCTGCCTTTTATGAGCTCTATGCTACCCTGTATGATTATATAAAGAGCGAGCACGCCGGTAGTGACGGTGTAGTAGTGCGCTCCAAGAAACGTTGATACGAATGCTATTCCTGCAAGAACAGCTAGGCGTTTGTCCTTCATGTTCCTTATCGCAATCATGTATGCTGCAAAGAAGAAGAAGAGCGTCATTATTCCCCATGATTCAACTAGCTGTTCGCCAGATATGAATGTCGCTATCAGCGTAGGCATCGCCGCTGTGAATCCTGCGCCGATTAACCCTATCTTTGCATCGTATTCATGGAAGAGCAGCAAAAATATGATAAATACCAGCAACGCCGCAGTTATCGGCGGGTATAGACTTCCGATATAGGACATCAGGTTCGTGCTGAAAGAGCTATAGTGGAATTTCAAGCTGTTGACGAGATCATACCAGTAGGCCTCCAAATAAGGCACAATCGGCTCTATCCTATGGTTTGTCCCTCCTGCGACCACAGGCCATGCTGATGGATCATTAAGAAGCTGGCCGCCATATGCTAATATGTAATGCGCGTCTACCATGTCGAAATATGGGTCGAACTCGAAGAAGGACGGTGCTACGACAATGCTCTGAAGCCTGTTGAATAGAGTGAATAGCATTATCGCAGTAAGTATTACCCATACGGCCCAGTGTGGCTTGTGGGTTGCCTGAGATTTGTTGCCCTCAATCTCGAGTGTAAGTGTGCTCTCCTCTCGTGCGTGAGCGCGTGAAAGTGATATTAAGGCATCCCTATGGCTCGCCTTTACCGTCTCGCGCTCCTCGGGCTTGAGATTAGCATTCGCGAGCTCCTCTGCCTGTTTTGACCTTAATGAGCTCTCTTCTGCATCGTGCTCCCGGATTATCTCGGCTCCGCGCGGATATGCGCTAAGCCTTGAGCGTACCGATTCTATGTCGCGCTTTATCACTTTTTCAGGATTAGATACCGTTGAGATTAGATTGGCGCAAAATATCTTGAAGCTCTTCAGGCTACCGTCTTTATATGCGAGTGCTAGACCGATGATTGTTAGTACAGCTGAATTTGCCTCGAATAGCATGAGAGAGAATGCGAAAGCGTGTATGTATGTCATCAGATAGCTCTCCGCCCATGTCATCGTTGCTGGAAATATCAGACCGAATATTATACCTATTGCAAATATCTCGTAGTTCAGGAGCTCGGTCCGCCTAAGAAGCGAAAATGCTAGCAGTTCTCCTGGCAGTAGTAGCGTTATTGAAGCTATTATTATCGCTGCTATTATGCCAAGCATCTTTGATCATCCATACTAACTATTCATTATCGACTTTGGCAGTTCCAGGGCGCGCATGACCCTGTCTGGGAAGACTGTTCCAGGAGGAACGAGCCTGACGGTTATGCCGATCGCCCCATATTTCGGATATGCGGTCGCATGCGCCTCTCGCACTAACTCTGTTAGGTTACCGGCCTTTGGCAGGTAGCCGAGGCTCTTGCGTATCTTCTTCTTCCTTGCACCCTTCGCGGCCAGCTTTCCTGCCGCGACGATCTCTGCGCCGAGCGCGCCGTTCTGTATTATCTCCTTTAACGTTGACTGTATGATTCTGCGTGCGTTGATGCCGCGCTCAAGCCTGTCCGTTATGCTCTTCGCAACAAGCCTTGGCTCAAGCATTCTGTTTTCTATCTCCATCACGTTTATTTGGGGGTTCTCAACCTTGAAGTTAGCCCTTATCGCATCTGTTATCTCATTGACCGTCTTTCCGCTGCGGCCTATCACTCTCCCAGGGTTCAGCACATAGACTGTTATTCTTGTAAGAACAGGGGTCTTCTGTATTTCAACACGTGAGAATCCGGCTCGAACCAGTTCCTTCTCAAGATATCTTGATATTTTCAGCTTAACAATCGAATCCTCTATGAACTTAGTCTCTATCGCCAATCAATTCACCTTTTGTGTCTTTTCCTCCGAGTGGGTGCGCTCTGCGTGCTGTGCCGGTGCTGTCTTCGGTTTTTGTTTCGGTTTCTGTTTTCCCTTATTATCATTATTAGATGTGCGCTTAGGTTCGGACTTTGCGATCGCTTCTATAACCCTGGCTGTGCGATTGCCTATACCTTTTGTTCCGCGATATGCAAGACCTATTTCTATCTTCGCGAGCTCGATGTTACTTCGCCTCGCGCTTCCGTAACCGTATCCTCCGCTCATGGAGCGAACGCCTTTCGGTGGCGATCTCGGAACGATTATGGTCTTGTTAGCTGCTGCGTGCACGATGTACATTGAATCGGGATCCTCGCCGACATTCCTTGCGTTTGCGATGGCGTTGACAACAACCTTCCTAACCATCGCAGCGCATTTCATAGGATAACGCCCTTTTTTCCCGCCGAGTTCATGTCGTGAACCCATGTATTTGTTATGTCTCCTGTAGAGTATAGGAAGGTCACCCTTTGATGCTTCCTCGAGTATTGAAAGTGCATCGGTTGCACTCCTGTGCCGTATAGAATCGCAGACTGAACAGAGATCCTTGAAACTCGCGTTCAATCCAGATTCGCCTGCAAGTACAACCTTGCCACCCATATTGTATGAATATTTCATCATTTATTCGCCAGGAACTTGCTTCCCCTTGTAGCCTTTATTCCAGGGCTGGAGTGGAGCACGCGCTTTGTCGTGAACGAAAGCTCGCCAAGCCTGTGGCCGAGCATGTTTGGAGCTATCTGCACCATCTTGAACTCCTTTCCGTTGTGTATCTCAAACTTTAGTCCTACCCACGATGGCAGTATGACAGCCTCGCGCACCTTCGTGCGGATCGGCTTACTATTATTAGAGCTTATATGCTGTTCCACTTTCGCTATGAGCGCCTTCGTCTCTAGCGCATTGCGCTTGATGCTCCTTCGCTGCCTTGATGTCGCAAGCTTTGTGTACTCTTCGTTTGTGAGGCCACTCATCTGCGATGGCGTCATGCCCCTATATGCTATTCGCTCTGCCATAATATTACCTCTTCTTCCTGCCTACTCTTGATGCGGCGATGTGGCCGACCTTTCTGCCAGGTGGTGCGTTCCTCGAAGTCATGCTGCTCTTACCTTTGTGGTGTTGTTTTCCACCGAATGGGTGGTCCACAGGATTGCTCTTTACTCCGCGTATGACCGGCCAAGTGCGGTTGATCGCATGCATCATGTAGTGCGCTTTACCCGCCTTGACTATCGGCTGGTCTGTCATTCCTCCGCCAGATAGAACACCAAGCTGGGCCTTGCACTCGTCGCTTATGTTGACCATCGCTTTGGACGGCAGCTGCACGACTGTTTTACCATCAATATGTGCTGATATGTATGCGGCTGTGCCTGAACTCCTTACATACTTTCCTCCATCCCCAGGACGTGACTCTATATTGAACACCGGCGTACCTTCAGGTATGTCGCCGAGCTTAACGACGCTGCCCAGGCTCTTCTTGCCGGTAGATATGAATATTTTGTCACCTATCTTAAGCCCCTCTGGAGCTAGCAGATAGCTTTCCGTCATGTCCTCATATATGACACGCATCAATGGCGTGGTGTGGCCTGTGTGATTTATGAACTCTACGACCTCCCCCATCTTGCTTCCGAGGCCATCATATCCCACTCTGATGTCGAACGTTCCGGGTAGCTTTGTATAAACGTTGGATCCTTTGCCTCTTCTCTGCTGCCTTAGTTTCTTTCCCATTTATTACACCAGCTTAAGCCTCATCGCTATCTCGTTTGCCCTTCCTCCCTCGGAAATCTGTATGAACGCCTTCTTTACGTTGTTCGGCATGTTCGCGGTCCTTACTGATGCGACCTTTACCCCGAACCGCTCCTGAAACTCCTTTGTTATGTCGGTTTTGCTTGCGCGATAATCGACAATAAATGTTATGGTGTTCCTCTTGTCTACTATCCCTATCGCCTTTTCTGTCGCAAGCGGATATTTTAGCACTCCCATATAATCATTGTTCTATCTCTTTTTTCTTTATCGCAGAATCGAGCCCCTTGATTGCCGATTCTGACCATATTACCTTTCTGAATGTGTTTCCGCCAGGAGCTATGAGTCCGACTTTTATGGATTCAAGCTTGCAGGCGTCAACCCCTGCTATGTTCCTGGCTGACATTATAACATTCTGATCATTGCACACGATGAGTATCTTTTTCCCGTATGTCTTCTGTTTTGACGACCTCCTGACACCTTTTCGCTTCCTTGATGTGTGCTCGTTGGTGTCTATACCAGTAAGTGTTTTTATGATGCGGGCCATCTCGTTTGTCTTCTTTATTGAGTTTATAGAATCCGATACCACTATTGGTGATGGATTTGATGCGGCGGCTATTGCGCTTGATAACGCCTTTCTGTATTCCTTTTTGTTCATACGCTCTATAAGTATCTTCTCGATTGTGTGCGGGTGTGCGCGCTTTCCTTTAACTGATGATGGTATGCGCCTTACCTTTCCTTGGACTCCGCCTCCAAGCTTTTCCCTTGGCCTTATGGCGATACCCATGTGCCTGCCTGTTCTGTATGAATGCATCGCACCATAATATGTTGCTGTGGTCTGCATTCCTGCAAGCAGATAGTGACCCTGAGACTGCAGCTTAAGGCTGTTCTCTGCATCTACGGCTCTGCGTATGAGATCATGCCTTACGGCTTCTGAGAAAGCGACAGGAAGTTCAATCGAACCGGCCTTTTTTCCATCGATAGATAATATATCAGCGTTCATTCATTACACCTGGCTCCTGTATGTTATCTTCGGCTCCTTGATACCAGACTTATTGCGGTCTGTGACAGAGGCCCTGATCCTTACAAGACGCTTTGATGGCCCTGGAATCGAGCCCGCAAGCATCACATATTCGCCCTTTATATTGCCGTAGTGATTGAATCCTGATGAAGGGTTGACTTTTTCTGATGCCGCTGTGCCTATTTTTAATATGCGTTTGTTGTAATCGGTTCGGTAGTTGAACCCCATCTGACCTGCTTGAGGGACGCTGTATATGACTCTGCCCATACCGAAGGATCCTAGTGCCCCCAGGTGCCTAACCTTTTGTGTTGCCTTATGCGGCAGACGTGCTGTTCCAAACCTCTTTATGGTTCCTTGCCATCCTTTGCCCACTGAGACTGATGAAACATCTACGTATTCGCCGTTTTTGAACATGTCAGAGGGGTGCACGCGCTTGCCGAACAGTTCTGATACGAATTTGAATTTTTCCTCTACAGAAGCGCCTCCGAGGCTTGACTCGAACCTCACCTTGTGGTGCTGACCCACGGTTGTGGACTTAGGGTCTGAAACGAGCAAAGCGGTTATGTTAACATATTCGCCAAGGTTTTTGCCTATAGATTCTAGCGTTTTAGAGTGTTTGCTCTTTATACCGAACTTTTCTGATATCTCCTTATGGTGTGCCTCTGTAGAAACTGTGAGATAGTTGTGGCTGTTTTTAGAGTAGAATCTTGCACCGTAGACATATGTCTCTGGAATCTCGACATAGGTGCATGGAATGCTAACCTCCATATTCTTGGTTGGCGATTCTGAATCGTCCATCATTCCGGCGTGAGACATGCCCGCTTTGTACCCTATGATATTAGTGATTGAAGGTTTCTTTATGTATTTAGGGGCCGACCTAAGTCTGGGAAGGCGATTTCTGGCTCGCCTCTTCTGCCAAAACTGCAATGATCCTTTATGGCTCGGCATGTAGATACGCTGGCTTATTTAGTCTAAGGGTCAATATTAAGAAAACTGACAGCACCTTAGCGATATATATTTCTACCATATTCTTATATACTTTTACTTTTGTTTCGTTGTAAGGTATGTTTCGTAAGTATCTTATTTTATATTATAAGGTAATGGTGCAACGACACTTATAGCGATGATTCCGTAGAATCGATCGTTGCGATGTCACGCATTATTGAATTGACTGCCGCTCTGAAAGATGCGACGTCGGAAGCAGATACCTTTACTGTGATGCGATTATCGTTATGCATTACTGTTATTTCGCTCCTGCTGACTTTAGAGCTTTTTAGTGCCGACGTACCGGCAGTCTGCTTTAAATTTATCACTGCAGAATACTGCGGTTCCAAGCGATCACTTTGATGACATGGTTTCTGCTTCTGATTTGTCGATCCTTGCGAGACTCTTGCCACAAGAGCACTTGAAGCTCGACTCGAAAGCCGCATCGAACGTGTATAATAGTTTGTCAGTTTCATAGCAGTTGCCGCACATGAAATAGTCGTTGCAATCTGTGTCGATCAGCACCTTGTCGCGCTCGAGCTCTGATACGTGATCGAGGAATGGTGTTAGTTTGCTGGTGTTTATATACCATGCAAACGATAGCCACCCTTTTGTGTTCTTAGAAACATAGTAGTTTGTAATGCCATAACCTTGCATTATGTTTAGAACCCTGCGCACAGCATTTATCTTCATGCCGAGCTGCTCGGCAAGAAATTCGTCTGTTTTTGGTGTTACCAGCATGGATATTATTTCGATTGATGTTTTGCTCACGTTCTTTCTTAGGTATTCGGTCGCGCTTGTGTTACTTATCAGACGGTCTATTTCTGATTTTACGACATCGGGTGGCATTATCGCCGGATTCTTTTTAGGTTTTGCCTGGTCTATCTTCTTTATCTCTTTTACAGGCGCATGGGCCTGCACTTTTTTCTTGCTATTTTTATTTATTACCATCTTTGCATGCGATGCCCTTGCAACTGCATGGGCTTTCCTGGTTGAATTTGTTTTTTTATTCTTGGATTTTGGGCTCTTAGACATAGAAATAACCTCGTGATAGCGGCGGTATGTATATTTGTAGCTCCTTAGATATATACCTTGCTGTACATGCCTGGCTGGGCCTTGAACTCAACACCTTATCACACACATATTATGAAATATGAAATATATATGTGTGGCGATGGTTGTGAGTGGTGAGTTATGCTTATGGAACTACTTTATACCCCTGTGGGCTTTTCCTGCCGAGGTTATGCCACGCATAGCCCTGCCTTTTGAAGATATTATTTTGCTGTATATCTTGTCTGAAATCACCGCTGGGTTGTTTCGCTCAAGTAGTATTACCTCGAAAAACGAGTTGGATCCTGACTTGCCCACAAAATATGAGTTTAGGACTTCGCAGTTTGAGAATTTTCTGGCTGCCCTTCCTTCAGCTATCGCGATCATGGACTTGTGCCTTGTGAAATAACGTCCGCTCTTTGATGGTTTGCGACCACCTGAGACCGTCTTTCTTTTGCTTGAACCTCCTATTACCCTAACGCGCACCACTAACACCCCTTGCTTCGCTCTATAACCTAGCGTTCTTGCCCTTGCGATGTTTGTCGGGTGCTCAACTCTGGTTATTGTCGGCTGCCTGTTAAATTCGATAAGCCGTTGCCTGTAAGGTTCTGACTTGTTTTTGTAACTATCTATGGTGTTCTGCTTGACATGTGTATAAAGTCCCATATTATCATCTGTTTGTTATTTCCTTATCTTTATTAATATTAACCTATTAATTACTTCTTATACATTTAGAGTGTCGCGAGTCATATGGCCAAAAAAGAAATAGTCGTTTGTGCATCAGGTTATTTTGATCCTATACATCGTGGCCATATAGAATATCTTGAATTGGCAAAGAGGCTTGGAGACAGGCTTATAGTTATATTGAACAATGAAAACCAGGCAAAGCAGAAAAAGGGTTTTATGTTCATGCCCATAGAAGACAAAATAGCAATACTTAAGTCTATAAGATTTGTTGATGAGGTTATCTTGAGCATCGATGATGATCTGACTCAATGCAAGACGCTGGCTATGATAAAGCCAGATATATTTGCGAAGGGAGGCGACAGATATGCAACAGAAATACCGGAAGCTGGCATATGTAATGAGTTAGGGATAAAAATAATTGACGGGTTGGGTGCAAAGGTCCAAAGCAGCAGCAAATTAATCAGAGATGTGAAAGATGGTAGTCAGTAATCACTCGGCAGTTTTAATAATTAGTCGTGTCAAATCATAAAATGCAGCGAGGTAGGGTAGCCTGGAGTGCCCGCCGGGCTCATAACCCGGAGATCAATGGTTCAAATCCATTCCTCGCTAATGTTTTTACACCCCACAGTTCCGGTATTATTTAATGTCGGTGTTACGACGGTGTGTGTAGTATGTTATGTGGCTTCTTTTAGAAGCATATATAATATATAAAGCGTATGAATACCGGAACTGTGGGGTCAAGGCGGTACTATGGATGACGACATATCATATGATTTTATATGGCGGTTCTACCAGCGAGAAAAGCAGACAAATCAATTGCTCCCTACTGGAAAAAACTTTTATGATGAAATACTAGCGTACAACAATTCCTCTGCTGTGGAGCAGCAACGCGCCAACATTCAGAAGATAACCGCAGAACTATTCGAAAAACGAAAACAGAAAATAATATTATATGTGGCATATAGGAGAAATCCTCCATCTATGAGCAATTCCGAAACAGAATTCTATACAAAAATGGTCGAACTTTCAAACATGCATGTGCTTTCAATTGTCTCACAATCTAGCAAAAAGTCTAAATTGATGCGCTCATTAAAAGATATACCGGAAATAGTGCTCCCATCAGGCAGTAAGATAGGACCGATAAAAAAAGATGAGATAATAGACGGTTCAATATCGGAAACGGATGCCGAGTATCTAATACGGAACACTATATGTGAAAACTACAACAGGTGAATTATGTGAAAGTGGAGAAAGAGATAACAGTATATTGTCCAAAGTGCAACAAGCACACCCTACACTCGGTGAAGATGCCTTCTAAAAGCCCACAGAGAGCGATGAGCAAGGCAACCAGAAGGCACAACCGTGCTATACGCGGTTATGTAGGTAGCGTAGAATTGAAATTGCACAAGAAGAAGCTAAGTACGCGCCAGAAGGTTATGCTAGTATGCAAGACTTGCAAGTATACTGTCGAACGTCTGATGGGTGGCAGGGCGAAGAAGAAAATAGAGCTCAAGGTATAAACTATTGATCTATTATGGCCGAAATGAGAGTGCCAAGAAAAGGGGAACTTGTACTAGTAACAGTTGCAAAAATATCTAATTTCGGGGCGTACTGCAAACTAATAGAATATGACAACGTAGAAGCTTTCCTCCCTATACGTGAGGTATCTTCGGGTTGGATAAAAAACATAAGGGAGTTCATACACGAGGGTCAGAAGCTCGTATGCTTTGTCAATAATATCGACCCTGTGAGGGGGACGATAGATGTATCGCTGAAAAAGGTATCAACAAAAGATTCGAAGGACAAGATCCGTGCATACAATCTTGAAAAAAGACTTTCGGCTCTTTTCATTCAATCGATAAAGAGCGCCGGGGAGACAAAGAACAAGGACCAGATAATCTCAATCACAGTATCAGAGTTTCAGACCTATACAATGCTTGTTCAAGAGGCAACAAACGGAACTGAAAAATTCAAAGAGTCGAAGATACCGAAGAAAGTAAAGGAATCATTGATAAAGGTGCTTGAACAAAACAAAAAAGAACGCAAGTACATAGTATCATACATAGCAAATATATCGACAAATGACATGATGTCTGGTGCAGAGCGGCTCACCGAAGCTTTAAACGAGATAAGATCTAAAGGGGTGAAGGTTCTCTATGTCAGCGCCCCAAAATACAAACTAATAGCAGAAGGTAAGGATTATGCAGATGCTGAAGGAAAGATAAAGGCTGCGGAAGAGGCCGCACGCAAGCACATAAAGGACGGGACATTCATAGTAGAAAAGGAGAAGCTCAAAAAGGAGAAAGAGGACATAATGGAATCAATATAGTTGGTTAATTGGAAACTGATAAAATAAGGATAAAAAAGAACCTAAAAATACCGAATAATCCCACAGCGCTTATTGGGATGCCAGGGATAGGAAACGTCGGAAAGCTAGTTGCTGAGAACCTACGGCTAGAGCTAAAGGCCGAACGGATAGGTGCGATATACTCACCCAGCTTCCCACCGCAAGCCGTAATGCTGAAGAACGGCAGACTGAGGCTGGTGTGCAATACTATCTATCTTGTAAGACGCAAGGAAGGCGACATCATCATAATAACAGGTGATACACAGGCTGTAACTCCAGATGGCCAGTATAGTGTTAATTCTTTGATTCTAAGATTCCTAAAATCGATGAATTGCAAAATGATTCTCACAGTCGGCGGATATAACATGGGTGGTAATACTATATTGGTAAAGTCACCACGCGTGTTCGGCAATGCAACAAACAATTCAACTATAAAATCGTTCAAAGGAACCAAGGTGCTGTTTGGGAAATCAAAAGGTTTGATATGGGGATCCGCTGGATTAATCCCAGCATTTGCTCGGCTTGAAGGCATCGACGGAATATGCATAATGGGCGAGACGAGTGCACTCGAAATAGATGCGGGCGCAGCGAAGGCGGTGATAACAGAAATATCAAAAGTGCTTAAGCTAGATGTGAGCACGAACAATCTTGACAAAATAATAAAACAGACCTCAAAACTGATAAATAGCCTGGAGCAGCATGAGATGGGAGGCATGATGCCGCAACAGCAGCTCCAGATAGAGGGCAAGGACCAAAGACCATCATACATACGTTAATTCGCGGGTTTAGTCTAGCCTGGTAGGACACGAGCTTCCCAAGCTCGCAGCCCGGGTTCAAATCCCGGTACCCGCATAAAACCTCAGGCACAATAAATACACAAAATAATTTTCTGCTCTGGCATTGGAATTTAAATACCTAACAATGCTTGAGTAGAATAATGATAAGGCAGGAAAATGACCGCATTCAACAGCTCATATCTGGTAGTTCCTTTAATAATAACCTTTATAACGATCAGAAGGTACAGGCGCAGCTCAAAGGGAAGCGCGTTCTCTGTTACAAGCATATTTCTCAGGCCTGCAATCTATTCGCTAATAACCATCGGATTTCTATTCATAGTGGGACTTGAAAACGCCATAATGCTCATCGCAGCGATGCTGATAGGACTTCTGATCGGTCTCATACTTGGAAAGAAATCTGACATATTCGAGAAGGACGGAAAGGTTATGTATAAAAGATCAAACGAAATAACGATAATGTGGATGATTGGATTTATTGTAAGGCTAACGCTCGATTACTTTTTCAACCCCGCGCTCACCGCGCCTAATTTTAGTATCAACTCGTTTCTTTTCTATGAAAGGACCGTGCCTTTGCTTTTTGTAGCCGATTTACTGCTTGCCTTCACCGCTGGCCTTTTGCTTGGCGAGGCATGGATCTTATATAATAATCACAATAAGAGGCAGCATCCAAAAGCTTAGTTTTTAACCTGTTAAAATTAACAGCTTGCTCGCACAAGATAACATATGCTTATATTTATCCTTGTTGCGCATATATGGTTGGTGTAATGATGTTCCGGCAAAGTCACGCCAAGAGGGTCGGCAATCAATTTACAGTGAAAGAGGATCATGGCAGTAAGCTACTGATAATAGGCGTAACGCACACAAAAGAGGAGGAGGTCGGCGAGGTAATGAAAGAGGTCACCAACGGAAGAAAACCTCGAAAAGTCGGTATGGAGCTGCCCAGCGATTATGAAGAAAGGGAATCGGCCGGTATAAAGATAAAAATATTTTCGTCTATAGCAAATGCGCTCAAATCCCAAGGGATCAAGGTCTTTCCTCTAGAGACCGCAGAATGTTTCAATCTTGCGCAGGCGTGGGCTGTTGCAAAAAGCATAGAGTCAGGGAGAATAAGGATCGAAGACGTAATGCAGCGTTACGAATCTGGCAGGAGGGAATCGGAAGATCCATATAAGGAGCCGAACATCAGGATAGTTGCTAAGCGTGATATGGATGTTTTCGGCAGAGCAATAAAAATAATCGAAAGAAACAAAGGAGACCCTGAAGGTCTGTCAAAGCTGTTCGCCACTATAAACAATCTGCGCAATACGCAGATGACTGCAGCAGCACGTTTGCATGATGTCGATACAATAATAGTCGGGGCTGCACACGCCGCCGAGCTCGCAAAAGATCTGGGCAGGTTCACACACATCAACAGCAAAAGCTCAGAACCGTATCTCAAAAGTTGAATTCCATTTTTATGAAAAGTTCCGCTAATCGCACGATTTAGAAACCCTTTTAAAGATTAGCTGTGCTAGTGTATCACGGGTTCTCTACAGAAAGAAAGTTATGAAAACTGGTCGTCTTGCCGGCGCGTAACCACGCGCTGGCCTCTTCCTTTTTATAATTTATAACAAAACATCTAATGTGATTTTTTGAAAAATAGGCCTATTGTGATGATAATACGGGATGGATGGGGATACAGAGCGGAGAAAGATTTCAACGCAACCATAATTGGCGAAAACGAGTTCACCAAGCAGCTTATGCTTGACTATCCTACAACACTGCTCGATGCGGCAGGAGAGGCTGTCGGATTGCCAAAAGGCTACCAGGGAAACTCAGAAGTGGGGCATATGACTATAGGCGCTGGAAGAATATTCTTCCAGTCTTTGCCTAGAATAAATAAGGCGATAGAGAGCGGAGAGTTCCTCAAGAATCCTGCGCTTTATGGAGCAGTAGAGAACTGCAAGGCAAACAGCTCAAATATGCATATAATAGGTCTTCTTCAGACAGAAGGGGTTCACGCCCATATGGATCATTGCCTCGCAATATTGGACCTATGCAAGCGCAACGGCATAAATGATGTCGTTGTTCATGTCATATCTGATGGAAGGGATGCACCTGTAGACAGAACGCTTGCAAATCTGAAGGTGTTAGACGAACGAATGACTGAGTTAGGTTTGGGTAAGGTTGCAACGATATCAGGCAGATACTATGCTATGGACAGGGATAAAAAATGGGAACGCACCAAAGCCTCATATGACTGTATAGTAGAAGGAAAATCAGAACGGTCATTCACGGATCCCGAGTCATTCATCCAGTCATGCTATGCAAATGGGGAGACAGACGAGTTCATAGTTCCAAGCAAAGCTGACTGGTATTCTGGTGTGGATCCAAAAGATAGCATCATATTCTATAATTTCCGTACTGACAGGACAAGGCAGCTGACAATGGCTATAGTAGAGCACAAATTCCAAGGGTCGCAACGCAATCCAAAAGACACATACTTTGTTGCTATGACCGAATTCTATTCCCCAATGGGCGGGAATTCGCACATCGCATATCCACCACAGCCTTCCACAAACCTTCTTGGCGAGGTGCTTGCAAAGAACGGGATAAAGCAGCTAAGGATAAGCGAAACAGAGAAGTATGCACATGTGACCTTCTTTTTCAATGGCCAGAAGGAAACCCCTAATCCAGGCGAGGACAGAATAATGATACCCAGCCCGAAGGTCGCAACATACGATCTCAAGCCTGAGATGTCTGTCTACGAGGTTGGAGACAGAATAGTGGAAGAGATACATAGCGGCAAATATGATATTATAATAACAAACTTCGTAAATGCAGACATGGTCGGCCACACTGGTGTATGGGACGCAATACTCAAGGCTGTAAAAGCGGTCGATGATAATGTGAAAAAGGTAGTAACTGAGACTTTGAACGCTGGCGGCATTGCGATGGTGCTTGCGGATCACGGATGTATAGAGGACAAGACCGAATCCTTAAGGACCAGCCACACTAAGAACTCCATCCCTTTCATAATAGCAGGAAATGATCCTGCAATAAAGGGCCTGAAGCTCAAATCAGGCTGCGGACTGCAGGATGTAGCCCCAACAATGCTCAAGATTCTTGGGATACCTAAGCCAGATGAGATGACAGGCCAGAGTGTTTTTGATTAGGCGTTGATACGCTCTGATATTCTTATCAGTTCATTGTGCTTTGCTGTGCGTTCGCCACCTATCGTACCAGTCTTTATATAGCTTATTCCTAGCCCTACCGCAAGGTGTGCTATTGTGGAATCCTCTGTTTCACCGCTTCGGTGTGATATTATTGTTGAATACCTATTCTTTTTCGCGAGTTCTACAGTTTCAGCCATGTCGCTAAGCGTACCTATCTGATTTGGCTTTATTAGTATCGCATTGGCAGCACCAAGGCCTATGCCTTTGCTCAACCGCTCCTTATTTGTGACAAAAAGGTCGTCTCCTATAACCATCGCCTTTGAGCCTATCTTTTTTGTGAGCTTTGCAAAGCCGTCAAAGTCTGACTGGTCCATCGGGTCTTCAACAGATGCAACTCCGAATCTATCGACAAGTCCAGCAACAAAATCTATCTGTTCGTCCGTAGAAATGGAACGCTTCTTATAATTATATAAATTATTTTCAAAGAATTCAGAAGCCGCAAGGTCAACCGCAGGCGATATCTTCACGCCAGTCTTGTCCCTTGCAAAACCTATCGCATCTGAAAGGATCGAGAATGCCTCCTCATCATCCAACGGAGCCACCCATGCCTTCTCATCGCCTAGTCCAAGACTCAGCGAAGGGAATTTAATTCTTAATAGTTCACCCACCTTTTTGTGCACTGTGATGTTTGCGAATGCGGAATCAGAATAGTTCTTGCCCTCTGAGATTGCGAGGAACTCCTGCATAGTAGTTCCGTTTATTGCGTGCTTTCCACCCCCTATGATGTTCCCCATCGGTTTAGGTAGTAATCTGCTGTTTTTGTCAAGCAGCTCATAGAGCCAGATACCTTCTGCACCCGCAGACGCTTTTGCATAGGCGAGCGAAGCCGCAACCGATATGTTGCCTCCGATGCCTTCAAAATCAGCGGTACCGTCTATTTTATGCAGCTCCGCATCGAAGCCTCTCTGGTCTGATAGCTGAATGCCGCACAACCTGCCTGAATAATTGGAGAATTTTTGGATTCCAGCGTCAATGCCACCTTTCGGATAATCTTTAACCTCAAAAATACCCTTGCTCGCACCGCTCGGCGCGGCAGCCCTTCCTATAAAACCACTGTCTGAGACAATCTCAACCTCAACTGTCGGATTTCCTCTAGAGTCTATAATCTTTCTTATATTCGCCTGCGAAATTTTTGCCATAAAGACACCTAAACAAATATATTCAAATTATGCCATGAAAGCCTAATAAACGTTCCAGAATCTGCACGCTATCTGATCAAATCGTGCATCAATCAATCGGTTATTATATCTATTCATACATAAAATCATTACCTATAAAGTCGTGTTCTATATGGCAAGAGAAAAGCCCGTAAAGGAGCTGGAAGATCTTCCTGGGATAGGTGAGACCACCGCAGAAAAGCTCCGCGCAGCAGGGATAGACACGATAGATAAAATGGCGACTCTTGCTCCGCATGAACTTAGCGAAACATACGGGCTAGGGCTAGAGACCGCAAAGAAGGCGGTACAGGCGGCGAAGGAAGCGACAACAATAAACTATACTACCGGTGGCGCGATACTTGAGCGCAGACAGGGGCTAGGGAAGATATCAACAAGCTCCAAGGAGCTTAACGAACTTCTAGGTGGGGGAGTAGAAACCGAAGCAATAACAGAGAGCTATGGCAGATTCGCCAGCGGAAAGACGCAGTTAGGGTTCCAGATAACAGTAAACACAATGCTCCCTAGAGACAAGGGTGGCCTTGAAGGCAATGTCCTGTTTGTAGATACAGAGGGAACATTCCGTCCTGAACGCATAGAAACGATAGCGGCAGCTGCCGGTTTAGACCCTAAGGAAGCGCTGGATCGCATCATAGTGGTGAGGGCCACAACAACAGACCAACAGATACTTACAATAGACCGCGCGGACAAACTCATACAGGAAAAGAACATAAAGCTAATAGTGGTTGATTCTCTCATGGCTCTCTTCAGGTCGGAGTTCATAGGCAGGGGTGCACTTGGCGAGAGGCAGCAGAAGCTGAACCAGCATATACACAAGCTGCAGACGCTCGCGGATAAATTCTACCTTGCTGTTTACATAACAAATCAGGTAATGGACAATCCTGGAATACTTTTTGGAGATCCTACAACGCCTGTCGGAGGCAACGTGCTCGCGCACGCCGCAACCACAAGGCTCTATATGAAGAAGAGCAAAGAGGAGAAGAGGATAGTCAGGCTGGTGGACTCGCCAGCGATGCCCGAAGGAGAAGCTGTAATAAAGATAACACCTAACGGGATAAGGGACTGAACTGCGTGGGCCGATGCCACTCACCATAACCGTCGATTTGAAGAAAGGAACAATAAGCGCAAGCGGCCAGTCCACTACAGATCTGCTTTCTTCAAGCCATTTTGGCAACTTAATAACGGGAACACTTTTCCTAAGGCCTGAAGAGGCGCTTTACATATTGGACTCAAGGAGGGGGGAGTGCGCCAATTCAAAAAATGAGAAGATAACGTTTGACGCGCTGGCCGCAAGGTTTGACAAGGGCAAACTGGTGCCAAGATACTTTACCTATAAGGACTGGAGGGACAGGGGCCTGGTGGCAAGGTATGTCTCTGATAAACTGAAAAAACAAAATAACGAGAGGAAGGCAAAGCTATATAGGGCATCAGATCGGAAGGCGAAAATGCCCTCCATGTCAGGGACATTTTTCCCTGAAAGCCTAACGACAATAATATCAGACCAAAAAGACGGGCGTCTAATCTACGAGAAGCACTGGATGGGCCAGTATGGGACTTACAAAACCCAAGGACACGGGACCATGAACAAACTCGACATATATGAGGCAGTGTATTTGATTGATTCGGGTGTGCTCTCGGTCAAAAATGCCAAGAGACCAGAGCTGATCAGGGCTGCGACAGAACGGAGGTCAGACTTTCCAAAATTATACGAGGTGTACAAGGATTGGAGGGGAAAAGGTTACGTGGTGAAGACCGGCTTCAAGTTCGGAACGCACTTCAGGGTGTATTTTCCTGGTGCAGTACCGATGCAGGAAGGCACAAAGTGGGTTCATTCAAGGCACGTAATACACGTGTTTCCTAGGGACGCAAAGCTACTCATCTCTGAATGGGCACGTGCGATAAGGGTCGCGCATTCGGTCAGGAAGACATTCATACTCGCAATTCCAGGAAAAAGCAGGATTAAAAAAATGGATATAGATTTCGTGCTTTATCACAGGACAAACAACAACACAGAGGTACCTGGTGAGCACGCGCCGAGGTACGGGATGCTATCACTTAGTGAGGAGGAATATATTGGCGGTGCCGAGCTCTCCGCAGTAATAGAATCCGCCAGGGCAAGACGGCTGGAACTTGTGGTTGCGATAGCAGACCGGGAAACTGCAGTCACATACTACAAGGTGAGCAGGATAAAGTTGCAGGGTAGCAAATACGAATATTACGAAATCGATTGGATGCAGCCGTGAGTATGTGGAGATAAACGATATTGTTTATGACTACAACGTTATAGAGGATGAGCTCGTGCTCGATTTGATAAAAAGCGAGCAGTTTCAAAGGCTTAAAGGAATATGCCAACAAGGAGTGCCGAAAGGTTATATGGCTCAGGATCAGCCGGATTACTCGAGGTATGAACACTCAATAGGCGTAATGCTCGCATTGAAGCGCCTAAACGCGCCGATTGAGGAGCAGGTCGCCGGCCTCCTTCATGACGTTTCCCATACCGCATTCTCCCATCTTGTAGACTATGTATTTGGCACAGGCGTCAAAGAGGCCTACCAGGATTCCATCCATTCAAGGTTCTTTGAAGACGGTTCAGAACTTAGCGATATACTCAAAAAACATTCGATTGACCCAAAACGCATATCAAATCCCGAGCTCTATCCCCTATTAGAGCGCGAGCAGCCAGAGATGTGCGCTGACAGGCTGGATTCCACCCTAAGATACTTTGCGCATACCGGCAAAAGCGACTTTGTGGCGTCCATTCTATCATCTGTAAAAAAGAGTGGCAACACGATAATTTTCGATTCATTCAATACCGCCCGCGAATTTGCGTTGCGCCACATCAAGGTATGGAATGGCGTATTGGGAGGGTATGGGGAGCGAGATTATGAGATGCGCATAAGGTGGTATATCCTTGGTTCGACCCTAACCTATGCGATAAAGCAAGGGATAATAAAAAAGGAAGATTTCGATTACTCAGACTCATATGTTATGGAGAAGCTTGAAGCGTCCAATAACAAGAAGATACTGGAAATGCTCGAAGTATTAAAAGGCGCCCTGGAGTTCGAGATATCGGATCATGCGCCGAAAGTCACACTTTTTTCAAAATTCAGGTATGTCGACCCGATCTACTCGAACGAAAAAGGAGAAAGGAGGGTTAGCGATACCGATCCTAGCTTCAGGGAGCTGGTAAAAGACGCTATGAAGCGCAATCAGGCTGGAATTAATGTGGCAAGAATAAATGGTCTGGAACTGCCGCTATGACCCTAATAAAATATAATATTAAAACCGAAAGCGGGTCCAGGGGGATTTGAACCCCCGACATACTGGTTAAGAGCCAGTCGCTCTGACCATGCTGAGCTATGGACCCAAGCAAGCAATAATTATGCCGAACTGGTATAAATGCTTAGCCCTTCTTTAATACGACATCTCTTTTCAGCACGATGAGCGCCAAAATCGCGATAATCATTATGTCAAGCGCTGTGCAATATACACATATCGCCTTTATGAGAAACATGCCGGTTGTGGAGTATATGACAGCAGCAGCGCCTATCATCGACCATATATTGGCCATTATGTCGTTCACTCCGAGAAGCGCAAAAACACCAATCATTATAAACCAGATAAGCCCAAGAACCGCAATCGGAACGCCCATTATCTCTGATAATGCGCTTGTTGTGACCTTAACGCAGTTTATAATTCCGCTGTCCGGACAGTATGGAGGCACATTCGCGTAATGTACATATGTCAGGTAAACCGTATCAGCCAGCCCGAGTAGAATGATAAGGAGAAACAGCAGCTTCAAATTTTTCATTTATGCACCTGCAAAATTATCTATCACCGCGTCAAGCCGCTTGCCATGCGCCTTCAGCTCATATGTGATGTTAACTATCGGTTTATTAACCTTTATAAGCCCTTCCAACGTGGCCGGGGTTGCAGATATTACAATATCGCACTCAGCCTTGTTTACTGTTGTTTCAAGGTCTTTTAGCTGTTTTGCGCTATAACCCATCGCTGGGAGCTCTTTGCCTAGTGCCGGATATCTTTCGAATGTCTTTTTTATCTCCCCGACCGCATAGGCCTTTGCGCTTACCATACTGCGTGCGCCGAACTTCTGTGCCGCAACTGTGCCTGCGCCAAACGCCATACCTCCATGAGTTATCGAAGGCCCGTCCTCTATCACGAGAATATTTTTCCCCTTTATCATGGATTTTTTATCTGCGAAGACCTCAGATTCCGCATAAATAATATCAGCCTTTTTGTTTATCATTTTAAGATCTTCCACAAGCTTGTTTATCTGGGCCTTTGTGGCAGAGTTTGTCTTGTTTATTATGAGCACATCCGCCATCCTGGCAACAGTCTCACCAGGATAGTACGTTAGCTCGTTTCCTGCTCTGAGCGGATCCGTTACTGTTATCATGAGGTCAGGCTTTATGAATGGCGCATCGTTATTCCCACCGTCCCAGAGTATTATATCAGACTCCTTTTCTGCGGCCCTCAATATCTCCTCATAATCAACTCCTGCAAAGACCACAAAACCATTCCTTATATGCGGCTCATAATCCTCTCTCTCCTCAATAGTAGCCTTGTATCTATCAAGATCAGAAATCTTTTCAAAGCGCTGAACAATCTCATTTTTCAGCACCCCATACGGCATAGGGTGCCTTATCACAGCAACACGTCTGCCTTTGCTCTTAAGACGCTTTGCGATATACCTTGAAGTCTGACTCTTCCCACAACCAGTCCTAACCGCGCAGACCGCAACCACTGGCTTTATCGATTTTAACATCGTGCGTTCTGGTGCAACTATCCAGAAATCAGCTCCGGCAGCGTTTACAAGACTCGCCTTCTCCATTACCAATTGATATGGCAGGTCGCTGTAGCTCATTACGCATATGTCGGCATGGTTTTTCTTTATTAGTTTCTCAAGCTCTGATTCATCATATATCCATATTCCATCCGGGTACAAAGGGCCCGCCAGTTCAACAGGATAAACCTTGTTTGATATATACGGTATCTGGTTAGCGGTGAATGCTACCACCTCATAATTAACGTCGTCCCGAAAGATAGTATTAAAATTATGGAAGTCGCGCCCCGCAGCACCTATTATTATGACCTTTTGTCTCCTCATAGAATCAGATTTAATGCTCTGTGATAATCTAAATCGCTTGCCATGAATTGCGTTTACAAGCTGCTAAAGATAAAACTAGAGATAGTATGCGCCGCTTAAATCAGATTCCAAAATCCTGGTTTTGGGATCACTCCTCACACCATACATATTTGTTCTGTTCAGTGAAACACGGTGTAAAAAAGCGCCGCTTAAATCAGCATGAGAAAGATTAGAATCGTCTATCTTTACGCCCTTAAATATGGCCCCAACGAAAGAGTTTCCAAACAAAAAAGAATTCGAAAGGTCCACGTAGTTAAATATGCACCTATCAAATTTAGTGCCTTTTATGGTGTTCACCATATCCATTTTTGCATATCTGAATTCAAGATCCGAATAATCGCCAGTTAACCACTTACCTGAAAGATCAAGGATATACCTATGCCATCTTGCCACTTCAATAAGCTTAGAAACATCTTCGCGCGCTAGAGCTTCTTTTTGGGTTCCTATGAAACCTACTCCTTCTTTGACATAAGAAACGACAAGGTCATCACGCCTAGTAACGTTTGCCTTCAGCATTATTATCACGTATTATAATATGCGGCAAGAATAAATAAACTCATCTGTGAGGCTAAAAGATTGAATTAAATTTCGATCCCAGGAAATACTAATCCTATAAACCACATTTCGTAAAAGGTTTAAGTTTTGTCAAGCTCCTACTAAAATCCAAATACCAAAACAATAATGTTATTTAAACCTTTTTATCTCGACAAAACCTCATAGAAAGGGCTATAAACACGGGCAAGAAACATATATTGAACTCTTTCAGAAGATTACTATGGACAGTGATTATAGTGCAAAGGATATAGTGGTGCTTTCCGGCCCGCAAGGAGTCAGGAAGCGGCCCGCTATGTATATAGGATCAACCGGCAGCAAAGGATTCATACACCTGCTTTATGAGGTGCTCGACAATTCCATAGACGAGGTTCAGGCCGGATATGCGAGCAACATAACAATAAAGCTGGAGCGCGAGGATGGCGTGGATGTAGCAGAGGTTAGCGACAATGGCAGGGGCATACCTGTGGATATAATAGAAAAGGAGGGCCGCCCCGCACTTGAAGTGATAATGACTTCGCTCCATTCTGGAGGCAAGTTCGAAAATAAGGCGTACAAAGTTTCAGGGGGACTGCACGGCGTAGGGCTCACAGTTGTAAATTCGCTTTCTGAATATACAGTAGCCACTATAACGAGGAACGGCAAGATATACAGGCAGAACTTCAGTAGAGGTGAATTAAAATCACCGCTAGAAATTATCGGCGAAACCTCAAATAGCGATACAGGCACCACAATCAGATTCAAGCCTGATGCGATGATATTTTCTGCGAAGGGTTTCGATTCGATAGAGCTGAATGAGAGGCTCAAGGAGATTGCGTTTCTAAATCCAAAGATACGGATAACAGTATACGATGAGCGCGATCCAGAGAGCAAGAAAGAGACTACTTATGCTTCAGAGCACGGGCTCTCAGACTTTTTGGAATTCGCCAGAGGATCATCGAAGCCAATAATAAAGCCGATAATAATACACCATGAGGGCAGCGACATGCGCATCGATGTCGCTATACAGTATGTGGAATCGTACAGCGAAAACCTTCTCGCATTTGTGAATATGATACGCACGCCAGAGGGCGGAACGCATGTTGTCGGTTTACACACCGCCCTAACAAGGGCCATAACAAACTACATAAGTAAGAACATAAAGAAGCCGCCGGTGTCGATAGAAGGCGAAGACACAAGAGAGGGTCTTACGGCAATAGTGGCTGTATATATAGCAAACCCTGAGTTTGAGGGTCAGACAAAGGAGAAGCTGGGGAACACACAGGTCAAGAGCGTTGTCGATTCAATCATATACCCGAAGCTTTCCACTTACCTTGAAGAAAACCCTTCAGAGGCGTCTAAGCTGCTTTCAAAAGTTTTCAGTTCTGCGCAAGCGAGGGAATCCGCGCGCAAGGCAAGGGACATGGTTAGAAAGAAGAGCCTATTTGATACTGCGGTCCTCCCTGGCAAGCTTGCAGACTGCACAGAGGACGATCCTTCAAAGTCAGAGATATTTATTGTTGAGGGCGACAGCGCAGGAGGTTCGAGTAAATCTGGGAGGGACAGAAGGTACCAGGCA
Organism: Microcaldota archaeon; assembly: GCA_021801385.1. Classification (GTDB taxonomy): domain Archaea; phylum Micrarchaeota; class Micrarchaeia; order Micrarchaeales; family Micrarchaeaceae; genus JAJYUY01. The sequence continues at coordinate 129,092 of JAJYYC010000002.1, forward strand.
ATACTTCCATTGAAGGGCAAGATACTCAACGTAGAAAAAGCATCAGAGGAGAAGATATTCGGAAACGCGGAAATTCACACAATGGTTACTGCATTTGGTGTTGGAATAAAAGAGCAGTTCAATCCGGAAAATCTGAGGTACAACAAAATAATACTTCTTGCAGATGCCGATGTGGACGGCAGCCACATAAGAACACTGCTACTGACATTCTTCTACAGATACATGCGCCCCCTCATAGAGCGGGGCAACATATACATAGCACAGCCGCCCCTCTATAAGATATCTAAAGGCAAGGATCACATGTACGTCTACAATGATTCACAGCTCAACGAAGCACTAAAACAGACCGGCGAGAAATACACATTACAGCGATATAAGGGGCTTGGCGAAATGAATTCAGACCAGCTTTGGGATACTACGATGAACCCAGAAAATAGAATGCTGAAACGCATAAACATAAAGGACGCACAGAAGGCAGAGGCGATATTCACCGTGCTGATGGGTCTTGATGTGGAGCAGCGCAGGAAGTTCCTTGAGGAGCATTCGCATGAGGTATCGTTCTTGGATGTATAAGGTGCAGAAATGGCAGATATCATAGAATCACACATCGAAAATGAGATGCAGTCAAGCTACATAGACTACGCGATGAGCGTGATAATAGGCAGGGCTCTGCCCGATGTCAGGGACGGGCTAAAACCTGTGCATCGCAGGATACTCTATACGATGCGCATGTTAAACAATGTCCATAACCAGCCGACCAAGAAGAGCGCCAGAATCGTAGGTGATTGCATGGGAAAATATCACCCGCACGGCGATATGGCAATATACGATGCGCTGGCAAGGATGGCGCAGGACTTCTCGATGAATTACACATTCGCGGAAGGCCAAGGAAACTGGGGATCAATAGACGGAGACTCTCCGGCAGCTCAGAGATATACTGAGGTGCGGCTTACTAAAATCGCAGAAGAGATGCTAGAGGATCTTGACAAAGAAGCGGTCAAGATGATGCCTAATTTCGACGGCAGCGAGGAAGAGCCAACGCTCTTACCTGCAAAAGTGCCAAACCTTCTGATTAACGGATCTTCAGGCATCGCTGTTGGCGTCGCGACAAACATACTTCCACACAACCTTGCTGAGGTGTGCGATGCGATCATCGCATATTTGGGGAATGTTGAGATAACATCAGACCAGCTACTTTCATACATAAAAGGGCCGGACTTCCCTACGGGTGGAACAGTGTTCTACAACGAGCCACTACTTGCATCGTACCTGAAGGGCCGCGGGAGCGTAGTGATACGCAGCAAGGTGGAACGAGAAAAAATAAAGAACAGAGATGCTCTTATTGTTACAGAAATCCCTTATACTGTCAACAAGGCCTCACTTGTGAGTCAGATCGCAGAGCTCGCAAAAGAAAAGAAGGTTGTCGGAATATCGGATCTTCGCGATGAGAGCGGAAAGGAAGGTATACGGATAGCAATAGAACTGCGCCAGGATGCTGAGCCGGAATACGTACTGAACCAGCTCTATAAACACAGCCAGCTGCAGATAAGCCTGCCTGTTATGAATATCGCTGTGCTAGGCAACAGTCTGCTCACAATGCAGTTAAGAGACTTCATAAAACACTTTGTGGAGCATAGAATAAGTGTAATAAGGAACAGGTCTAATTTCGAACTCAGGCTCGCAAAAGACAGGTTGCATATCGTAGAAGGCCTGCTCGTTGCAGTACAGAACATAGAGAAGGTAATAGATGGGATAAAGTCCAGCAGGGACATAAAGGAAGCACGATCCGTCCTGATGCTCGATTATAGCCTTAGCGAGAAGCAGGTAAACGCAATTCTTGACATGAAGCTAAGCAAGCTTACAGGTCTTGAGCGCGGATCGCTTGAGACAGAACAGAAAGAGCTTGGGGAGAAGATAAAAGATCTTGAATCCATACTTGCGGATCCCGCAAGGGTAACAGCCATAATAAAGGCTGAGACAGAGAAGCTGAAAGCCGATTATGGGAGGCCAAGAAGAACGATGATAGATAATTCAACGCCTCTGCTGATAGAGCGAGAAGATCTGATACAGGACGATGACGTCACAATAATACTAACGAGAAACAACTACCTGAAGCGCATAGATAGCAAAGTATACAAAGAGCAGGCAAGGGGAGGAAGAGGCGTAATAGCGATTCAGCTAAAGGAAGGAGATTTCGTAAAGCAGATCGTATCCTGCAAGAACAAAGACTATCTGCTCGTGCTAACCAACACAGGGAGGGCTTATTGGCTAAAGGCATACATGGTTCCAGAAGAAGGGAGATACGGTTCGGGCAAAGCAGCTGTAAATCTTATAAACTTCGAGGAAGGCGAAAAGGTCGAGACGATAATAAATACAAGAACGTTCGCTAACACGTTCCTGACTTTCATAACCACAAAAGGCAAGATAAAGAAGGTCGCAGCCGAGAATTTCTCCCATACGAGGGCGAACGGAATACGCGCCATAAACATGCTTGATGGCGACAGCCTTGCGGACGTATGTCTATCTGATGGCAAATGCGAACTATTTATAGCCACAAGAAAGGGAAAAGCCCTCAGGTTCCATGAAAATGATCTGCGTCCTATGGGAAGAAACGCGGTAGGCGTAAGGGCGATAAGGCTGGCGCCAGATGATCAGGTCCTCAACATAATAGCAGCAAAGGAACATGACCAGATATTATCAATCGCAGAGCTTGGATACGGCAAGATAACCTCTCTTGAAGAGTACAGGCTCCAGAGGAGAGGAGGAAAAGGTGTGCTCAACATAAAGATAAAGGACAAGACCGGGCTGGTGGTAAGAGCGCTGAATGCGAGCACCAACGGAAACCTAGTGCTGATAAACTCAAAAGGGGTGTCGATATCCTTCCCAACGAGCGAGATTAGGATAACCGGAAGGGCAGCAAGCGGGGTAAGGTTGATGAAGATGGAACCTGGAGTGAAAGTTGTGGACGCGCAGATACTGCCGAATATCGATGTGCCAGAGTCTGCAAAACAAGAGCAGAAGTAGGAGATAACTTTATGTGTATTGGGGCTTGGAATGAAGAAAAAAAGAAGGTCCAATCTGAAAATGGAAGATATAAAACAGATAGTGCAAAACTTCAACATCGGCAGTGTAAAATCCTTTAAAGCTATTAGTTCAGGCCATCAAAGCGACAACTACAAGATAACAACAGAAAAAGGGACGTTTGTTGTAAAATTATTCTATAACTCCCAAATAAACGCCCATAATTTTGAGCGCATACTAAGCATACATGAATATCTTGCAAACCATGGCATACTGGTGCCAAAACCACAGCGAGCAAAAACCTCAAGATTCAAAATAAACTATAAGGGAAACACCGTGGGCGTCATGAGCTTTCTGGATGGCAAGCACCCGAAAGTTATGAATGCTAAACTGCTAAGCAGGATAGGCTTCGAGCTCGGCAGGTCGGACCGGCTGCTAATGAACTACAGACCAATCGGGAAACTTAGCAACCCTGCGGAGTTTCTCAAAAAACTAAAGAAAAAAAGGAACTTAGATGACATTGAGGTAAACGAACTCTACAAAAAGACCCTCAAGCAATTCAGTGAGGCTCCAATTAAAAAACTATCAATCTCAACCATAAATGGGGATCCTTCAAGAAGCAACTTTATGATATGCAAAAAACGCATCGCCATAGTCGACTATGGTGCATCCAGGCGCGATTTTCTGCTAAGTGACATAGCATTTTCAGTATTGCGTTTTGGTCTAGATAAAGGGGACCACAGAAAATACAAAGCGTTCATAGACGGATACACAAAAGGCTCTCTGATTAAAAAATGGGAACTCAAATACCTGCCAGCATTTTTGAGAGTTGCAAGAATGATAGATACAATGTTTTCATATCCGAGGTCAGATTCTGAAAAGACAAAGAGCGAGCACCTAAAAGAACTAAATAAATATTTAAAAGAAGAGTTAATGCGACCTGATGCGGATTACATTACATAAAAACAAATGTTTTATCAGGTAAAATCTGGTCTCCTGCTTCAAAAGGCCAACCTATGCGATCTGCTAGTCGTGCTTGTTGCAGAAACAATAATTTTCTTTTTAATCGCCAAATACTTGACAAGATGGAGAGAAACATAACTACATTAGGATGGCAGACTCATAGCTAAAACATATTGAAATATAAACATACGCCCCTGCCGGGATTTGAACCCGGGTCACAGGCTCCGGAAGCCCGTATTCTATCCAAGCTATACTACAGGGGCATGATTATTAAGATGACCAATACTTCTTAGTCCTTATGAAATTCCTTTGCGCCTCAATCAGATCGATAAAGAAACTCTTCTCGTCTCTCCTTCTCATCATTAGCGCACGCGCAGCAGTTGAAAGGCCTATCCCATAGACAGAGAGCGCTATCACAGCTTTAGGTCCATATCCGCTTATCAGATTCGAATAACGGACCGTCTCTCCATATATTTCAGCATCCTTCTTCGAGAGCCTCTTCCCTATTTTCCTTTTCTTCATCACCTCATCAAATTCATCTTTGTGAATTGATATTAGAGGGCTTCCGCACGATGCACATTCTATCTTTTCCATCTCATAAAGCTCCTTTAAGCTTCTCGTAAAACGGAATCCGCAGTAAGTGCATACCATATCTGCATCTCGTTTCATTATCGAATCCGCAAACGATTTCACCGCTTCACTGTTCGGAGCAAGCGGCGTCATAAACTCTTTTGCTCCATATGAATATTCAAGCAACGCGCGTGTAAGTTTCGAGGGCCCATCAAGTCTATGCACGACTATCTTTGTGGATTCATCTTGAAGCGACTTCACAAAACCGCTCACGCCTTGTATATCAAAATGATTCTCCATAACATCTCTGATGGCTTCAACGTAGAGCGGTTTGCCTTCCATTAACGCTATCAGCCTTCTTGCCATGCTCTTTGATATGTTTGCATCTCTGTCTATAATGCCAAAAACCTTCGCGGCAGCTATAAACCTGTACCTGAAAACCTCTGTCTCTGAAACGGTTATAGAAAGCTCCTCCCTTAAATTCTCGAACTTCAACGATTTCAAGACCTTTGCTATCTCGTCAGCTCCAGTACCTTCAATGAGCAGCATATATGGGGTATTCTTTATGATCAATCTTCTGTTCTGGCTCTGGATCCTGTGCGCTATGAGTTTTCCAAGAGTCTCATTGCCCAATGTGCCAAGCCACGTATATATGGCAACATAGCCTTCAAACGACTCAATAACGCAGCTTCTTCTACCGATCTTGTATTCAGAAGAAATCTCTCTAATGAATTCATGGATGGAAACTTTTCCTTCTGAATCAAGGTAGCCTAAATCTTTTGCCCCACCTGAAATAATGTCCAAAACGCCCTGAGCTACGTTGAAACTAACAGGCAAATCCTCACCTTCCCAGTCAGGTACAGAAGCTTCTACGTCTGTGCTTGGTTCCACATACACAACATCTTTATCGATGCTAACAACCTTCCATGGGAGCCCCTTGGTTATGAACACCGAACCCTCGTCTATGCTCTCTGCCACAAAACGCTCATCTAGTAGCGATATTATCCGGTTGTCTATGAAGTTTTTGACGGTGAATTTCTTGACATCTGTAATGACGCTAAGGTGCCCATAATAATACATCTTTGTGCGCCTTCCAGGCGTTACTATATTTCCATCGAATCCTATCATGTGCTGCTCAGTCATAAACGATAACAGTTTTGTTAGTTCTTCATGCTTCAGGCCAGAATAAATCAGCGACCTAGATATGATCTCTTTTACTGCCATGATGTCAGTCCCTCCTGTATCTAGTGCGATTCCGCATATCTGGTTTGCTAGCACGTCAAGCGCCCCGTAATGCGGCCTCATCACCTCAAAAGCCCCACCTGCAACTTCTTTGCACACCGCAAGCGCCTCTATCGCGTCTATTGGATTGAGCGCTATGATTATGCCTCTCGGAACCGCGTCTACCCTGTGTCCGCTCCTGCCTGCGCGCTGAGCGAGCCTTAGCGCCTGCCTTGGCGATGCATACTGGACAACAAGGTCTATCGCTCCGATGTCTATCCCAAGCTCAAGAGAGCTGGTCGCTATTATTGACCTTACGCTGCCGCTCCTGAACGCCTCCTCTACCCTTATGCGCTCGTTTCTATCGAGCGAGCTGTGGTGTACCCCTATGCCTCCAAAACTCAGTTCCTTATCCATCTGCACAAGCCGGCTTCCTACAAGTTCGACTACCTGACGTGTGTTCCCGAAGATAAGGGTTCTCTTGTACTTGGATACTAGAGCCGAGACGCACTCAAGGCGAGCCGCAGATCGGTCGTCAAGATTGAATTTTTCCATAAATCCCTTTACCTTGCCGCTATGGTGCTTCGGGATTACCACCTCAAGATTCAGCTCTCTTCCAGTTCCAGACATTGCCACTTTGAACGGCCTGCTTCCGCATAAGTATCTTCCAAGAAGATCCGGATTACCGACGGTCGCACTTATGCCTATCCGCTGGTAATCTTTTATTGCTGCAAGCCTTTCAAGACCTACTGACAGCTGTGCACCCCTCTTCACGTGGTAGAGCTCATGTACTTCATCAACAACGACTGCTGATACGGATCTGAATGCCTTCCTGAACGCCGGATTGATAAGCATGCTCTGCAGCGTCTCAGGTGTAGTGACAATTACATCTGGAGGGTTGTCAGACTGCTTTTTGCGCACCCCCTGTGGCGTATCTCCATGTCTTACTCCTACCCTTAAACCGAGATGGCCGCAGAGAACCTCAAGTCGCTTCATCATGTCCCGATTCAGCGCCCTAAGCGGAGTTATATAAACAAGCTTTGTCCCTACACCTCCTGATTTTGATATTCGGTCAAGAATTGGCAGCAATGCTGCCTCTGTCTTCCCGTGGCCTGTCGGAGCAACAACCATGCAGTTTTGGCCGGAATTTATTACAGGTATTGCCTCTTTCTGTATATCGGTATAGGATCTTGACTTTAGAAAGAACTCGTATATATCTATTTAACCACCTATACCCTCAATTGGTCGATTCCGACCGCATCAAGCGCCTTTATTATTTCTGATCTCTGCGCGCTCTTCAGGCTTTTCCACTCTATGAGCGCCTTAGTGGCTTTTGGAACGGACCTTTTTACTGCAGATTCAAGCATGTCTATGTTTGCGCAGTGGTATTTTGGCATTATGTGGCCCAGCGCATACTTCGATTCGGCCGCTAGGGATGTGAACTTTTTCGGATAGTGGCCTGAGCCTATGCCTATGGCTGGCTCTCCGGATTCATCCGGTTCGAAGATTGAGCGGTTCAGCGCATTTGCTACGGCTGCGTACGCAGTTTCCTCAATAACATCAGGCCCGCCAGCTTCTATGAAAAAAGAAGGTGTTTCAACAGTCGGACCGTGATGGGTAGCCTCGTATGTGACCTCAAAACCAGCGCGCTTATTCATCTCCAGCGCCCTCAATGCGCAAGCCATGGCGTATGGTGCCGCCACGCTCAGCGTTTTAGGTTCCCCTCCATATTCGGCAGACTCGGACCAGTTGCCTGTCGCATGAACCGTTAACGCCTTTACATTGTCTGCGCTCTTGTGCCTGCTCATGAATATCATCATGTCTGCGTCGAATCTTTTTGTCACATTTCCTGCTGTTATTATGCTTTGGGCCAGCTCTACAACCATTACTCCGTCACCGACGAAAGTTCTGTGGCCGTGCATTTCTGATTCCTCAAGTTCCATCACTCTGCAGACCGCATCTCCGATCCCTTTTGATATCGAGTCTGTGCTATCATAGAACAAAACATACAGAAAAGCACCTTTACGATTATTAGTATGAACCAGAAGCTATAATACGCAGAATGTTGGTAAATAATACGACAAAACATCAGATGGTTTTATGAAGAAACAGAACGTCGATGCGCTCGTGAATCTTGCGGCGAGGCGCGCAATTATACTGCCCGCATTTAACATATACGGTGATATCGGAGGTTTCTATGACTACGGCCCGCTGGGTTTCAGGATAAAGAACAACATAGTTGGGGAATGGCGCCGCACGTTCATAGAGTCGCTCGGCAACTTGGAGGTCGAAACCACACTGATATCTCCGGCAGTTGTGTTTGAGGCATCGGGTCACCTGAAGAACTTCGCCGACCCGATAATAACATGCAAGAAGTGCTCCAAGAGCCATAGGGCGGACAAGCTTCTCGAGGAGCTCTATCAGAAGAGGAATGACCTTGAGAAGCTATCAGGGATAAAGAAAATGGACTTCAAGGAGATGGGTGCGGCTGTGGAAGCCGAAAAGATAAAATGTGACAGCTGCGGCGACCCGCTTAAAGCAGAAGTCAAAAGCTTCAACCTGATGATGGGCACCAAGATAGGCCCTACCGGCGACCTTCAGGCATACATGCGGCCGGAAACCGCACAGGGAATATTCATGGACTTCAAGGCGATCCACAGGACAGGCGGCATGAAGCTGCCGATTGCGATTGGGCAGATCGGCAAGGTGTTCAGGAACGAGATATCGCCGCGCAAGATACTGATACGCATGAGGGAGTTCACGCAGATGGAACTCGAGTACTTCTTCGATCCAAGCGAAAAGGATTTCCAGATAAACAACAGGAAGCCGGATATGGGCAAGGCGCTCGGCACAAAGCTCAATTTCCTCTCATCTGAACTTCAGGCGAGCGGAAAGGCGGAATACGAGCATATTTCGTTAAAGGAATGTGTTACGAAAGGATACATACCTAACGAGTTTATGGCGTATATGCTGTCAATAGAGGTTGGCTTCCTGGAACGCCTTGGATTCAAGCAGGAAGACATAAGGTTTAGGCAGATAGTGAAGGAGGAACTACCTCACTATTCTCTCGGGAACATAGACGTGGAGGCACGTTTGGATTCGGGCTTTGAAGAGATAATAGGCAACGCATATAGGACGGACTTCGACCTGAAAAACCACGAAAAGTACTCGAAAGGCGACATGTCGATTGTCAATGGGGAAAAGAAACTGGTGCCTCATGTGGTGGAGCTCAGTTTCGGACTTGACAGGATATTCTGGACCCTGCTTGCCAACTCGCTCTACATGGATGACAAACGCGGATGGGAGGTTCTTGACACCAACAGAGTGGTTGCACCATACTCATATGTTGTGTTGCCGCTCCAGAAAGATGAAAAGCTAGAAACGCAGGCGCTCAATATATCAGACCAACTTACAAAGAAAGGGATAACGAACTATTATTCTGCATCAGGCAGCATAGGCAAGAGGTATGCCCGTGCGGACGAAACAGGTATACCGTATGCGGTGACAGCCGATTACCAGACCTTGGAAGACGGCACTGTTACGGTGAGGGACCGCGCCACCGCAGAGCAGACAAGAAAGAAGATAAGTGAGATCGCATGAGCGAAATTCAGGTAATGGACCTAAACATCATGCACACCATAGCTAGCGGCCAACCACTGACTTTTCATGCGGAATATGACAGTGGAGCAGGCATAGTAAAATACAACAATGGAACGCAGTTGGTCATGATTGAGCAGCGCGCAGCCCGAACAAAGGTACGGATAGAAGCGCGCGACCAAAACCAGGCGGCAATAGAGTTCTCAAAGCGCTTCAGGCTATCAGACAACATGAAAAAAATATACTCCGCGATAAACACCGATGCGTTCATGGACTCCGCGATAAGTAATTATGGCGGCATGCGGCTCACGCTAAACGATCCGTGGGAGACAACAGTGTGTTTTATTCTCTCTCAGTATAACAATCTGAAGCGGATAAGGAGGATAGTACTGGAGCTCAAAGAGAGGTACGGCGAGGCCTCAACTGACGGGAGTATCGCATTTCCTAAGCCGGAGCGCATAAAGGCGGCAAGCGAAGCAGAGCTCAAAGACTGCGGTATGGGATTCCGGGCCAGGTATATAAAGTCAGCGGCGGAGATGTGCACCGAAAATATTGATTTGCATGCGCTTACCGGAAAGGGTTACGATAATGTGAAATCGAACCTTATGGAGATATGCGGCGTGGGCGAGAAGGTCGCGGATTGCATAGCGCTTATGGGATACGGAGAACTTGAGGCATTCCCGATAGATGTTTGGGTCAAGAGAACGATGGAAAAGGTGTACTTTAAAGGGAGGGAGAAAAAGATAGACAAGCTAATGGATTTTGCAGAGGAGAAATGGGGTAAGAATAGAGGATACGCACAGCAGTACATATTCTGGAACGGAATGAACGTGGTGAAAAGATGAACGAACTGAAACGCGAAATTGAATCGATCTCTGAAAAGCTCGCCGCCCGGCAGAACGCGTTCGATAAGGCCATGGATTTCTCAAGGAAGCTCGTAAGGATAGCGGCGCAATCGATTACAAACATGCACAACGGCAAGGAAGAGGAAGCAAAGAAGAAGCTACTGGAAGCGAAACGTATAATGGAACGGATAATCGCCAAACCAGAGTTCTACTACCACACCATGCAGTCGATGCAGGAGTACGCTGAAGCCTCAATATTTTTCGGAATAAAGTTCGATAAGATGATGCTTAGCAGGGAAGATGTAGGGGTTCCAGAAGACGCCTATATAAATGGACTTATGGATACGGTCGGAGAGCTGAAGAGGGAGCTTGTCGAATCGCTATCGCAGGGGGATAAGAAAGAGGCCAAAAGGTACTACGTTTCGATGGTCGAAATTTTCGACGCGACGCGAGAGGTGCGGTTTGCAGAAGCGGTCTTACCAGGATTCAGGCGCAAGCAGGACGTGGCAAGAATACAGATAGAAAGTGCAGCATCAGAAATCCTAAGAAATAAGTAAAAGACACACAATAAAACATTAAATTAACTTGCCATTGAAACACCCACTCTCAATGTTGGCATAAATTAAATACGCATAGTTTCTATTTTCCGCTACAGGTGGAATCAGCAAACTTTTTATACCTGAGCATTAAACATTACACGATGGTTTTATGGCAGACGATCCGGCATTTTCGCTTGACAAGTATGTGGTTGAACGGGACAGGATTTTAACCGTGCACCTAAACCTGGACTTTAAGGATGAAAAAGGCAACATTATGCTGCAGACCAAGTCTAAATTGATGGTCACCCAGCAGAACCTTCAGACACCAGATGGCCATGTCTTATGTGCTGTTACTCATAAGATGTTGAGCTTGATGCCCACATACCAGATACATGACGGGGGCGTAGACGGTCCAGTAAGTGCCATAGTAAAGGAGAACTTCACGATCAATCCGATGCTAAATTCAATAAATATAGAGGACGGCTCAGGCAACATCATAGCGGTTGCCAATGGAAACATTTTTGGTTTTGAGTTCACTGTCAGCACACCAGACGGCACAAACGTAGCCACAATAACAAGGAAATTCTCGTTTGCGAATTTCAAGGACATGATAGACATGGCGAAGAACCCTTACATGATCACAATCTCAAACCGATCAATTCCAATGAATGCGCTGTTCGGGTTTTTCATAGTGATTGAGCTTCTCGCGGCAAAGTCAAACCAGGGCGGAATAAACATGGGCGGGTTCGGTATGGGTCCCGGCTTCGGCGCACCGGGAGGCATGGTAGGCGGAGGATTCCACGGTGGAGGCGGCGGACATAGGTAAATATGTCACGCAAAACAAGAGAATGCGCCTGCTGCGGGGTATGGATTTCCTTCATTCCATGAACCTATACCATCTACAGATAGGTTGGCATAGTATGTGGCATCTGTATATTTATTATTACTAAAGTTATTTCCGCCGATGCAGTAGACGAGCCCGCCATCTACCACACAAGAAATCCCACCCAGCGGGTCCGGATACTGCGTGGTATTAGCCCATCTACCTATGCCTTTTCCAGAAAGTGGGGCATAATACGCGGCAGTCACACTGGTTCCGCTAACGGTATCAACGCCTCCAACACAATATATGTATCCTGAATTGACGAAACACGACTGGGCATCAACAGGTATTGGATAATTTGTGGTGGTCGTCCAATTACCAATTCCATCTTGTGTAAGTTTCGCATAATATGAGAAATTAATGCTGGAAAGTGTATAATTGTCAAATCCTCCTGTGCAATATATGTATCCCTCATAGGCAACGCAAGAGAGCGAATCTACTGGGAACGGATATGGAGTCGATTCAACCCAGACGCCCACTCCAGGTGAAGAAGCATTATGATAAAACGTCTCATTCGTATCAACAAAACCCCCTCCCCAACCGCCAACGCAGTATGTTGTGTTGTATTCAGAAACGCACGAGCTGTATGCGGACAAGATTGGATAACCAACCCCAATATTCCAGGTCACCCCCGTGTCAGAAGGCTTTGTGTAATAAATCGTTTTTGCACCCCAAGAAGAGGACTGATATTCTCCCCCGATACAATACACATAGCCCGAATTGGTTATACACGTAGGATTCAATATTACGGCAGGATAATCCTCCGTTGGCTTCCAATTACCAACACCATTAACAGTGATGGGTGCATAATTACTTAGCACGCCTGGCTTTTTTAATGAAAGATCCATGAAGGGCCGTTTTGTGTTTGCGTTTGTTGTACAATAGATATACCCTATGACGTTAGATGTGGTTACGGAACCATTGGCGGTTGTTAATGTTGTTTCAGCAGCAACATGCGGAACAGCCAATTGATACACAATCATCGTAGCAATTCCTATGGCAAGAACAATCGCCACAACAACCACGATAAGCATCGTATTTTTATGCAACTGTTTTTCTGGGATCTCTGTACTGCCTGTTCCCTTCTCATCCACAAAATCACACGGTTTTCCTTATCGCAGATTCCAATATATCAAGGCCTTTCTCCAGAGATGACTTTGCTATATTAAGCGGCGGTAAGATTCTCACCGATGAATCTCCACAGCCAAGCGCAAGCAGCCCATTGTCAAGCGCGGTTTTAAGTATCGCATCCCTGCTTTTCGGGTCAGGGATTTTCGTCTTCTTGTCCTTCACTATCTCAATCGCGAGCATCATCCCTATTCCGCGCGCATCGCCGACAATCTCGTAATCATTCCTCATCTCTTGGAGACGTTTCATCGCGACTCTGCCTTTTTCCTTTACTTCCATCTCTATTTTTCGCTTGTTCTTTGAAACGTGCTTTAACTGCTCGTATGCCCCGGCAACTATCGCAAGATTACCTGCAAATGTACCGGAATGCTTCCCCTGCGGCATGTCACTCAACTTGCTATTTGCTATTGTTGCCGCCATCGGCATGCCCGCGCCTATAGATTTTGCCATGGTGTATATGTCTGCCTTTACTCCGAAGTTGTCCAGCGCAAGGAACTTTCCCGTTCTCATGTATCCAGCCTGAATCTCGTCAGATACCAGTAATATTTCGTTATCGTCAGCAAGCTCCCTGAGCCCCTTCACAAAGCTTTTCGGCGGAACAATGTAGCCTCCTTCGCCTTGTATCGGCTCAAAGAATATCGCAGCAATCTCGCCTGCCGCAGCCTCTCTTTTGAGTATGTGGTCTCTCATGTAGTCAATGTGCGCTCTTCCGCACTCTTCAGGATCGTCATCATGCCCAAAAATGCACCTGTAAGGGTTCGGATATGGTGCATGTATCACCTCCGAGAATGGGCCGAGATGGGCGCGCTGGACCACCTTAGACGAGGTAAGCGAAAGCGATCCAAGGCTCCTGCCGTGGAAGGCCCCGTAGAATCCTATAAGGTAATGTTTCCTGGTGTTGTATCGTGCGATCTTTATCGCGTCCTCGTTGGCCTCAGTACCTGAATTTGAAAGGAATATCTTGCCGAACCCTGCCGGAAACTGCTTAATAAACAGCTCGGCAAAATCGACCGGCAGCTCGGAGTAGTAGTCTGTGAACGCAGCATGCATGAGCTTGTCCATCTGCCTCTTTATCGCATTTCTTACCGAAATCGAGCTGTTTATCCCGAAGTTGTAGACGCCCACGAAGCTCGAAAAATCGATAACCCTGTTTCCGTCTATATCATAGACAAAATCTCCATCGCCTCTTTCCGCAACAAAATTGTACGGCTCCCTGGTCGTTGTCATGAACACCTTTCTGTCCCTTTCGATAACCCGTTCAGATTTTTCAGTCTTTCTCATGCTTATACCTCGAATACCTTACCAGTGCCGCTATGGATTCGGCCGCATCTCCCGGGGAGTCATAGACCGGCACGCCGCCGCTCTCGATCATCGCCTTATGGGCCTTTGTGTATGTCCCTCCCATGCTCACCACCACAAGCGGTTTTTTCATCGTGGTTCCGTAGTGTATAAGGGTCGCCGCAACCCTTGAGTCAGCCCCTGGTGTCTGAAAGAGCGATATCGCCATCACCGCATCGACGTTCTCATCCTTCGATATCAGTTCAAGCGCCCCCGCGAACCTAACGTCGTCCGCATCCCCCGCCATGTCCAAAGGCAACCTGATGTTGACTATGGGCGGCATTATTTTTCTGAGCGCCTTTTTCGTTGCATCGGAAAGCTCTGCCATCACTAACCCGTTGTTATAGAGCGCGTCTGTCGCCAGTACCCCAGTCCCTCCTCCGTTTGTTATTACTGCGACCCTGCTGCCCTGGGTGAGCGGCTGGGTGTCAAATATCTTCGCAAAATTGAGCATGTCCCTTATGTCCTTCGCTTCTATGAGCCCGAACTGCCTAAAAACCGCGCTGTATGCCTCTGCGCTTCCTGCCATCGATGCGGTGTGCGAATGCGCCGCTGCGGATCCCGCCACTGTCATTCCACCCTTTATTACCACAACAGGCTTTTTCTTTGAGGCTCTCTTCGCAACCTCAACGAACTCCTTGCCCCTCTTTACTCCTTCAATGTAGAATACAACGACCTTAGTGGCCTCATCGTCAGCTAAGAAGTTTAATATGTCCGCTTCATCAACCACCGCTGCGTTTCCATAAGAGAAGAATCGCGCCAGCCCGAAACCCTCATTGTTTATCATGTCGAGCACCGAACTGCCAACCGCTCCGCTCTGCGCCGCAAAGCTAACCCCTCCAACACCAGGCTTGTCTATCTTATATGTGGGGAGGAAGAGCGTGTCTACACGCGATCTCGGGTCTGTAACGCCCAGGCAGTTAGGGCCTATCACAGGCATATTATATTTTCTGGCGGTGCGCACGAGCTGGTCCTGCAGGTCGTTTAGTCCCACCTCTGCAAAACCGCCGCTTACAACCACAGCGCCCTTCACCTTGGCCCTTCCGCATTCGTCCAGCGCTTTTGGGACAGCCATCGCCGGTATCGCTATAATCGCCAGATCAATATTTCCTGGTATGTCAAGCACGCTGCGATACGATTTAAGCCCCATTATCGTTCCGGTGCTGTTTATGTTTACGGGATATATCTCCCCCGGGAAGCCAGAGTCTATGTTGTTCTTTAGGATTACATTGCCAACCTTCTGCGGATTATCTGACGCACCTATGATCGCTATAGATTTCGGGCTTACTATCGGTTTAAGATCCATGAATTTGCTCATTCTATCATCCTAAGATCTACGGCATCATATGTACCGTCATGGAGTATCACGGGGTTAAGGTCAAGCTCGTTTATCTGCGTTTCGCTGTACATCTTAGAGACCTTAATAATAAGGCCAGCAAGAAGACTCTTAGATTTTTCATCAGGAGCAACAATCGCACACGAACGTAGCTGTTCAACCATATCTAGCGCATCGCGGTTAGACACAGGGCAGAGCCTTAATGAGAAATCCTTGAACGCCTCGACATATATGCCGCCAAGGCCTATCAGGACCATCTTCCCGAACTGCGCGTCGCTCTTGCCGCCAAGTATGATCTCAGTGCCGCCAATCATCTCCTGTGCTAGCATTTTGTATGCACCATATTTTTTCGCTCTTGCTGAAACTAATTTGAACGCATCGCTTATCATGCCCGCGTCCAATTCTACTGCGACAAGCCCGCTCTTTGATTTGTGTGCCGGTATGTTCGGTATCGCCTTCAGCACTATCCTTGAGTTTCCGGCAAAGCGCTTTGCCGCTTCTGCGCTATCCACATATTCTGATCTCACGGTGCGTATACCGTATTTTTTCGCTATCTTTTCCGCGCTCTTATAATCAAGTTGGCGTGTCAGATTATCCCCTTCAACAACAGTATTACTATTATCAAAAGTGCGATGAGCGAAGCGGAGAGTATCAGAATCCTCTTCTTCTGCTCTCTCTTCATTGATGCCTCGAGCAGCTTCAGTTCGAGCTCAACTTCTGTGTGCTGTGCGGTTGGGTCTGATGCATTTGGCGTGCTCGCAGCCTGCGTTGTTGCAACCTGAGACTGCTGCGTCATCACACTTGCGGAGTTGAAGCCCTTTTCCGTGAGATATAAACTCATGTTTGCGTTCGCAAGATCATATGATACGAAACCCTGTGTTGTGAGCTTGAACAGGTGCATCGCCAGATCCCTTTGCGTAACATTTACGCTGCTGTTTAGTTCCGAGAGGCCTCTCTTGCCCTTAGCTAGCTGCCCTAATATGCTATTATCGAGCGCATCGAGCTGTTCGGTCGCCTTCTGGTTAGCGATAGCGATGAGACCTGTGCCCTGCTCTGTGATCTTAAGAGCGCTCTGCCCAGGCATCGTGGTCACAAATTCGACCAACCCTTTGAGTTTCAGACCTGCAAGAATACTAGATGCGTCAAAGAACGTGGAATTTATGGTGCCGCCGAACCGTTCGACCGTTGAATCAGGGCCTATTTTGGATAATGCGACCAGATCTATAAACGTAATCGAAGTGTCATCCATTGGCGCACCGGTAGAAGTTATACACGCAGCAAATCTATTTATCTGTTTATGGTCTTTCCAACCTCCTATGCTATATCTTTTTCCGCCTAATTGTAGTGACCAGTAGTTGGTGTTAGATGCAGTTGAAATTCTTTGGCGGTGCACAGGAGGTAGGCAGGTCTTCGATTTTACTCAAGGAGGAGTCCTCCCTGATAATGGATTATGGCATAAAAGTTGGCACATCAAGCCCTGACTTTCCTATCGACATACCCAAAGCGGATGCGCTGCTGTTAAGCCATGCGCACATAGACCACAGCGGAGCGGTACCGATGCTTTATGATGACACCTACCTTCCCGCATTTGGTACTGCGCCGACTCTTGAGTTATCGGAGCTTCTGCTCAACGATTCGCTAAAGGTTGCGCGAAAGGAGCATCTACCCGAGCGGTTCTACAAGCGCCAGATATCAAGCTTTTCAAATCGTTATCTGAGCATGGGGTACGAAAAGAGGTTCGACTTCGCGGAGTTCGGAATAACGATGCATGATGCGGGACATATACCTGGGAGTGCCGCATTCGAGATAGAATGCAACAATGGATCAAGACCAAGGCGCATTGTATATACGGGTGACTTCAAGATGGAATCACAGACACTTCAGAACGGCGCGGTCCCAATCAAATGCGACACGCTCATAATGGAGTCAACATATGCGCTGCGCGGCCATCCGGACAG
>JAJYYC010000022.1 GCA_021801385.1 Microcaldota archaeon
TAAGGTACATACACGTAACAGGAGACGGGCTTGACTGGAGACTAATCACAAATAAGGGAGAGATGAGCGTACTCACCAAAAACAGGAGCGATGTGCTGAATAGAGGGGAGCACGTGATACTGATAGACGAGTACAACACACCGCTTAAGATATCGCTTGCCGATTTGGATGAAGAGAGCATAAAGCGGCTTAAAGAGACGATATGATAGGTCAGCGCCTGTACTGCTGCTTTCTGTCTCTGCGCCTTCCGCCATGATTACCGCTATTTCCATAGCTGTTCCCATGGCTATTTCCGTGGTTGCTGCTACCATAATGGTTGCCATTACTGTTACCATGGCTGTGGCCTGACCTGAATCCCCTGCCACGATCACCTTGCTGGTGGCGTGGAGCGAATCCGCGGTTGAAACGCTTCTGCTGCTGCGGTATCTCCACATCCTTGAACTCTGAAGTATTGAGGTCGATGTGCTTCATCTTTACGTTTGCGACCCTGCTTGTAGCTTCCATTAGGGATTTCTGCTCGAAGCCGAATATCGTGAACGCCCGGCCGTCCTTGCCCATCCTCGCTGATCTGCCCACTCTGTGGACATAGACATGCGGATCGTCAGGCGCATCGAAGTTTATCACATCACTTATGTTAGGTATGTCAAGACCTCTTGATGCAAGATTTGTAGATATCAAGAAACGTGCGTGGCTTCTGAACTCGCGCAACGCGTATTCGCGCTTCGCCTGGGTGAGACCGCCGTGCATGAGTATCGCATCAAATCCGTTCTGCATCAGGAACCTGTGTATCAGATCCGATTCCCTCTGAGTGGATGTGAATATGATGGCCTTTGATGGCTCGTATTCATTTATGTAGGCAAGTATTACAGAGAATTTGAGCCTGCCGTTCGCTATGAAGTAGCTGTGGGTTATTGTGTTGACAGTCAGGTCCTCCTCTTCACCCACCGTAAGATGAGCCGCATCGTGCTTCATGTGCCTGTGTGCGATCGTAACAATCTCTCTAGGCATTGTCGCGGAGAAGAGCATCGTCTGCCTCTCCTTCGGGGTGCTCACTATTATCTTCTCTATGTCCTCTATGAAACCCATGTCGAGCATTAGGTCTGCCTCATCAAGCACCAGGAACCTGAGCCTATCAAGCCTTATCGCGCCTCTGTCCATAAGGTCGAGTATCCTGCCAGGTGTACCGATTATCATGTTTGCGCCTCTGTGGAGCTGCTGCATCTGTATGTTTATCGATGCCCCGCCGTATACTATCACAGTGTGCAGGCCCATCTTTCTACAGAGCTTTTCAGCCACAGAATTGACCTGTATCGCCAGCTCCCTTGTTGGAACTATCACAATCGCATCTTGGGGCCTTCGATCCATCATGTTCAATATAGGGACGAGGAAGGCGCCAGTCTTGCCGGAGCCTGTCTTAGACCTGACGATCAGGTCCTTGCCCTGTAGCGCAAGTGGTATCGACTCACGCTGCACCTCAGTCATTTCATGGAAATTAATGCTCTCCAATGCCGATATAAGTTCTGGTTTTATTCCAGTCTCTTCAAATTTGGTCACTTTTACACCTTAGGAAAAGATAAATTATGAGTATCTTTTAGTATTATTTTAATAGGAACTAATATAATATGTTATGTTATGCGAAATCGAAACATAAGAACTAGCATAATTGGCTGTTGTGCTTGCTGTGGCTTTCTATTCGCTTATGCCGGTGGTGAATACAAGACCCCCAGTATCCGATATGGTCATTTTCGATCTTCTTGGAAGGAGATTAAGCGTCTTTTTTTGCGGCACAATCCCAAAAGAGCCTAAGGTTAATAGCTCTGACTTTTGGCCGCTTGTCAAAAACTTATGAATGCTGGTTTTGTAAGACGTTTTTATGTCATACCATACGTCTATTGATGCAAAGGCTTTGACGGGTGGGCCGATTATGCTATATGTTACAGGGTTCTCTTTTACCTGAAGCTCTTTGCCGCTGTGGTAGATCTCAGTCATTACTCCAGTAAAAGCGGCCTGGTATTTGTTTCCCACAAAATAAGAGCCGTGAGCAGGAGCGATGAATTCGGCTTTAGCACCTGTCTCTAAGTCTGTTGCAGTTATGGCCAGATTTTTATCTTTAAAATCCATAGACAGCTTAACTGTGTCGCCTGGGTTTACCGTTCCGGAAAAAGCGACATTACGGTCTATCTCTATTTTGTTTCCGTCTTTGGAGAATATTTGAACAGAGAGGTCAAAGCCTTTGATTGATTTGTCTTCATTAACACCTACCTGGTACCACCATCCTAATTCCGTCATACCGTTCAAAAGATAGGTAGCAGTTTGTATATTTTTGTCTTTCTGTCTAACCGCATCCACATCGACCGCAAGCGACTTGTATTTGCCAACGAAGATAACAACCTCCTGCTGGTCAAATGTTAAGGTATGTGATTCTATAAAATTATCAACATATGGAACAACGCTTAAACTTGCAACTGCAACAAGCCCAGCGGTCATAAGTGGGGCGAACCATCTGTTTTCGGAGGTTTCCTTCTTTGGTTTTTTGGTTTTATTCTGCTTAGCGGTGTGATTCCAAAGGCGTGATCTACCGAATTCGCGTTCCGCGAATTCAGCGGTTCTGGATGTACCTTTGTTATTAGCTTTGGCGGATTCGACGTTTTGGCCAGATTGGTTTGCGGTGCGTTCATCTTTGTAAACCATTCATCCACCTAAATTTATTAGAGATAAAAATCCCAAAGTCTTACGTTTATGCAACCAATTTTTCTGCCACATTGGCAAAAGCTGATATTTGCTTTGGCTGTTAGTATGATTTGAATTGGTGTTTGTTATTTTTTCATAGGAGGCACGAATATGATTGTCCCATTCCCTTTCTGTCATACGACTTTTGTACTCGTTCTTTATTCTGCGAGGATGCGCATTTGATGCTTGAGTATCTATTGTCCTGTTCATGGCTCCCACTAATAGATTGATTGCCGTTCATATATAAATAGTTTTATCGGCAAGTGTCTGAAAAGCAGATATGGCATTATGGATTTGGGTTTATATTGCGCCTTCTTAGCTCTTCCTCTGCAAGATCCACTATATATTTTATCGTTGAGGATCTTGCGATCTCTGCTATCTTTTCAATAGTTTCGTTGCTTGTGTTGTGGTTTTCTATTGCGTTTTCAAGCACCCTTACCTGCCTTGGACCAAGACCGAAGCTATAGTTGGAGACCTTTCTCATTGCGCTCCCCTCAATTGCACTCTGAACAGTCAGGTCTATAAGTCTTGGATCTCTAATGTGTTTCACCGCTTCTGCCATAACAGTGAGGCTTTCAGCGACAGAATGGCTTGCAAGGTCACGTTCAGATATTGCTGGGTTGGATACAACAGCTTTCCTCACAGCTCGTCTTGAATCCTCGATTAAATATGATAGTGTTTCTTGGCTCACATTAAGGTGTTTTGCAACCTTTAATTTTGTCTTTTTGCGTTTTGAGTTGCGCGCAATGTAATCAAGCGAATCTGAATTAAGATTTTCATTTTCAAGCAAATTATATAGCACACTGCCTTTTACATATCTACTTAGGTTGCTGCCCTCAAGCGACTTTTTTGCGAGTTTATCAAGAACATATGGATTATTTGAGGTAGCTGCAACAATCTTCTGTTCGCTTATCGTACCATTGTCAACTATGCGAAGCTGTGCTATAGCCAAAGGGTCTAGGTTTGCAGTATCATATGCATTGTTATTTTGGTTGTTGGAGGTATTGCCATTTTGATTGCTGTTTTGGTTGTTAGTAGGATTGCCATTTTGATTGTTAGTAGGATTGACAGGGGTGTTCAATATCCCATCCATCGGAGTAGGTGGAGGCCCGGATGTATTGCCGCCCCGCTCGTTGCCCCAAGATTTGTAGAGAACATCATACACCAAATACCATGATGCATCATCGTTGTCATATTCCTGATTAGAATGATGTGTCATTATATTCTGAAAATGATGATTGTAGTATTCGTGGCCTTCAACTGTTGGATCAAGAAATCTGTTTTGCATTCCTCCCGTCTCAATCTTTTCAGCATGCAAAGCGAGTTGCTTTTTCCACACTTTCATGGCATCCGCACTGTTTGCTGCTTTACCGGTCTCATCAATAAGTGCATTTGCATTTGAAGGATCTATTGTCTGGGATGACCTCAACCAAAGCTCGTTGAGCGTTTTCCATAATTCCATTCTCTCGGCATCGCTCATCATGGTCCTTGGAATATCATTGTGTTTGTCATTAGGGTCGAAAAGTATGTTTCGCGCTCTTTTTATGAGCTCTTTTTGTTTTGCGTTTGGATTGTTTATGTTGTCTGTGAGTTTTTTATAGTATTCACGAATATGATTGTCCCATTCCCTTTCTGTCCCACGGCTTTTGTACTCGTTCTTTATTCTGTTTGCATGCGCATTTGAGGCTTGAATATCTATTGTCCTGTTCATAAGATTCACTAATAGATTTATTGGTTTTTATATATAAATAGTTTTATTAATATTGACTTTTATTTAAAAGTGGTGTTTATGCCAAACTTCAAGTTAATGTCAGTCAATGAGCTTATATCAAGGCTTCATGATGCTATAGAGAGTTTCCTTGCAGGCATTGAGAACGTCATAGATGTTAATTCTAAAACCGGGAGCAAGGATGAAATATCCACCATTAAGGAACATCTAGCCCAAAAGCTCCAACGTGGTGAAGAGGTAACAGACAACAAAAAGCTGATCAGCCTGCTCAACCTGCTCTCAAAAGACCAGGCGATACTCTCAATAATAAAGGAGGATGCAGAGGAATGGGCAGAGATGCTGAATGCAATAAGCGATCAGATATCTTCCAGAAAGCCGATCGCAGATGAGGAAAAGAGAGACATAAAAAAGATAACAGCGATGGCTTCAGAGATAACTGCGCTGATAAGAAAGTAGGCGTGTACGCAGGAATGGAATAAGATGCCAAATTGATTTGTAATTCAATCTTTTTAGTGCGTGTTCTTGCCGTTGGTTGGCATTGCCTTTATTTTTTCCATCGCCTTTTCATATTGGGCTTTTGTTATAGCGCCCATTGAATAAAGCTTTGATGCGTTGCTTTCGAGCGTATCCTTTACGATTATCTGATCAAACTGCTCTTTTGTTATATAACCATCTTTGAATAACCGCTTTGCAGATGCAATATCATCTTTTGAGATGACGCGCTTATCTGACACTGGTGCTACAGGAGGTTTTAGGTGCATATCAGATATGACTTCCTGTTCCTCGCTACGTGAAATCTTGCCGGATAGGTACATATTTTGTATATCTGCAAAAGTTGTTCCGCCAGGGAATAATATCTGTAGGCTTGGATATGTTATTACGCGAATGTTGGAAAAGTTGTCGGATGAATTCGCATAACCCCCATATGTCGTAATTGTAGGCGGATTAGAAACATATGTTTGGGTAGTGGCAGGAGGATCGGCTGGTACTGTATTTATATACGGGCTTACCTGCGGCACATATACTGGTTGGTATTGGTATGTTGGCGCAGGATAAATGTATACTGGCGGTGTAGAATACTGGTATGCATTGCCATAATATTGATAGTTGTAATTATACGGCTGAGAAATGTATGGTGGCTGATAGTAGTTATAACCATAATTTAGTCCGAAATATGGGTTATAGGTATTTATTCTAAAACGAAATCCATTGTTAAATCTATCAAAGTCGCGGAATTGGGGACGGAAGTCGTAATGGAACTGTGGATGGAACTGCGGTCTGAATTGAGGATGGAAGTTGTCATGGAACTGTGGATGGAACTGCGGTCTGAATTGAGGATGGAAGTTGCCTCTAAATTGCGGATGAAAACCTCCTCGACCGAAATCTCTGGCTTCTGCTCTGCTAGTCTGAGTTAATGGAACTGATGCTGCTACAACTACAACAGCTGTTCGCAACATCTTTGCCATATTTGAATTGTGCTTTTGTTCGACAGTTTTTTCGGCCGTATTATACACCCATAAAAAGTTCGGTTTTCAGATATATATTGGTTTAATTGATGTAGACGTTTGACGTATAAACTATTATTTGTAATTTGCATGAACGCGCTTTTTGATTATTTTTACAGCCCTGTAACACATGGCAAGTGAGCAGTTTGCATCAATTAAAAGAAAGATTCTACAGATAGTGATTTATATAGTGACAACAATATTAATTTGGTGTTGAAACGCTAAAGCGAATGACTTTGATTGGCATGGTGCTTTTTGCTGCAATTGTTGTTCTCATAGTGCTTGGTTTGAACACACCTAAATCCACGCCAAATCAAAGTAGTGGCATAACAGGTGGTATATACACAGGTGGAGTGACCTCTCCGAACGGATATAGAACAGTCTACCTTGCAGTAACCGACCCTTCAACATTGCCAAATGGCACTACTGCACTAACATTCCGCATAACGAATTCAAGCGCGTATGCGTGGGGCTATGGATGGGTCAGATCCCCAGGATATGGGGTGGTTAACCTTCTAACGCTCAACAATTCAAACCTTGTAGTATCAGAACTGGAGGTGCCCGAAAATGCGCTTGTGACAGAGAGTGCGATAGGGATAAAGGATGCTAGCATAAGGATTTCTGGGAGAACATATGAATTGAATATTAGTAATGATATTATTGCACCGGTATCCGAAAATGCGAGCAGCAACACCATCGTGTTTTCCATAACTCCTTTTATCTATCCTATTTATGCGAACGGCTCACAGAATGCGACATCAGCAACATTTGCAGCTAACGCAGTAGCCGCATATAATGCGGTCCAAGGCACTGCAATAGGTACATATGGGACAGCTTCGCCTGCGCTGGATCAAAACCTGCTCAGGATAGATTCCGCATCACTTTCAGAAAACGATGGCATATCATCAATTTCATTGAGCGTTATAGGTTCTGGACCAGGTGCAGACATAACAGGGCTTGTAATAACAGGCCCGCTCAGAATCTCATATGACAATGGCAGCATAGATAACGTAAGCTATATGTATGCCAATAAGGCGGTTGAAAAATATGTGCAGAAAATGCAGGATTCGAATTCCGGGTCTTCTTTGATAACATCAAACGGCATAATCAGCCTTGTTTTCAACACATCTAGCAAGTTCAATTCATCAAGCATAGGGATAGACCAGCAGTATTACACAGGGGCAATACAGATCGCAGAAGGGTTGAGCAGCATACTAGTTAGCAACTTCAGTACTCTGACCAAGGGTACGGTAGCGTCAGGCATATTCAGCTCATCTGAGGGTGTCTCAAAGGTCAACGTCACTGCGCTTGAATCTGATGTAGAGGCAGGGATAAAAAAAGGCATATATTCGAACGATAAGGGTTATGTGGACCTGCAATCGAATATCGATTCTGTACGTTTTGGTGTTGCAGAGAACGGAACGCTGGTACCATATGAAAATGAGGCAGGGCTGAATCTAGGGGTGTCTAATTCAAGCTTATCTTACAGCGGAGTTATTTCGGGAGGAACCGCAGGCACAGTGCATGTCGGACTTGTTAATGGAGCAAACTACACATTAGGAGTGTTCGGAGGGAATGACAGCTACGCAACAATCCAGGTAAAGGCGGGGTGATTCTCTGTTAAATAGAAGAATCAGTCTAACAATTATTTCAAGCGATTCAACAGAGGCAAAGGATGCGGCAGAGGTCGTTAAAATAGAAGCTGCTGCAAAAGGGATTCAAATTAATGATAAAAAACCAGATGCGGTCATCGCAATAGGCGGAGATGGTACTTTGCTTAAAGCGACAAAGTTGATGCTGCCGATAATCGCAGTCAAAGCGGGGAGAAGGAATCATCTTCTTGACATAGACCCAAAGAATATTGGGAAAGCATTTGACATGCTAATAGATGGCAGATACAAAAAAGCAGAATATCCAATGATAGAGGCAAAATACAGAAATAGAACAATGATTGCGTTCAATGAGATAGGAATAACATCGGCACAACCGCAGAGCATAATAGTTGGCCTAAAATATGGCAAGGATTCACTGCGATTGGAGGGCGATGGTGTGCTAGTATCGACCCCGCAGGGAAGCACAGGATGGGCGTTTTCTGCAAACGGAGTATATTTAGACAGTAGATCTGAGGCATTTATACTTACGGTGCTCAATCCGGTGATGAACCCGCTCAGATCAATAGTAATCCCAGAAGTGGATATTGAACTAGAACTGCATGATAAGGGTTATTTGGAGCACGTCAATATTGTTGTAGACGGAATGATAGCAGGAAAAATGAACAGGAATAATAAAATAAAGATAAAAAAGAGCAGTAATAAGACAGTCATATACAGATTCTTCAGCACCGACCCGATAAAAGAGATGCTTAAAGGATCATGACAAGAATGGCAGTATAATGCCCTGTAGATCAAATGCGGCTGAACACCTTTGCGGCTTTTGAAAGGCGATTGTAACCTGCGGTTCTTGTTTCTGCGATCCCACTCCATTTCCGCCCCACAATGTCAGAGATATTAAACACAGCCGCAGCAGAAACACCCCTTTTCTTCGCTACAGCGAACACCGCAGCAGCCTCCATATCAACGGTCAATACGCCTTCATCGCTATAGCTTCTGATCTCTGAAAGCGTCTCAGCGAATATAGCATCTGTAGTCCATGTGGGTCCTTTTATCGTTTTTACACCTTCTGAACTCAGTTCTTTTGCGATTGCGTTGGTCAATCGCATCGATGGACTGACATATTTTGATGGTGCTATATAATGGTGAGATGTTCCTTCATCTCGTATCGCCTTGGTGCATATTACTATGTCGTGCAGATTCAGATTCTTGCCGATGCCGCCAGCATCCCCCAAAACAAGTATCTGATTTACGCCGCAGTGTATGGCCACATCAGATATTGCGGCTGAAAAAGGAGCACCCGGTTCTAGTCTTATGATAATCATCTTGCGGTCTGGTGTGATAAGGTTCTTTGGTGTCCATGATGCCGTTAAACCTATGCTCTCGTTCTTTGGTACGGAAGTTAATTTCAACATTCGCCTTAATATTGTTTCAAGATAAGGTGAAAATATTATAACAAGTTTGCTTGATACAGCTGGAGCCTTCGCATATAGGTGGTGAGGTGCAAACACCGGGGTGAGCAGGTGCTTTCCATTAAAGTTTGGGAATGAAAATGTTTTCACAGTTTAACTTTATGGGCATTGGAATTTATACTTTTATCTGTAGATTGTCGCTATAGGTGCATGCATCAAAATATATACGGATTTGCACCATAGTGGACGTTTGTCAAACAGAGGATAAAAGCGTATATATTTCAAGCAACGCGATAGATACGTGGTTGTATGGCAACGAAAACAAGGACAGGTATTGTAGCTCTTGCGGCTGCGGGCATTACGGCTGGTGCAATATCATGCGCCCCAAACCAGGCGAATGCAGACACAAGGATAGGCATATATGTACAAGGAACTCCAATCTACGTACCGACGCCTGTATATTACACCCCGAGGCCGGTTTATGTTCCGTATGTTAGGCCATATGTTCCGCAGTACCAGCCTGCGCCATATTATGCACCGAGGCCGGTTTATGTTCCGTATGTTAGGCCATATGTTCCGCAGTACCAGCCTGTGCAGTACACGCCGGCTCCAGTGTATTGCGCGCCGCAAACCTATGCTAGGGTTCAGATAAGCCCAAGGGGCGTGGGGCTCCAGATTGGTGGAAACACCCCTCTGGGATTGATAAACTTCGGCCTCAGGCTAATGCGCTGATGCTGTAATACCAGGAGGTACTTGGCATAACTTCTACTTTGTGGAAGAGTATAAAAATTGAAAAAAGCAAAACGTTGGGTCTGCTAAGATATTACTTCTTCTGCTTCTTTGGCTTGCCAGAATTCGCACTCTGGTTCCTGTAGATGTACAGAGCGAGCACAATAATAGCCAAAATCAGCAGGCCGGCACCTACTAGTATGTTTTTGCTGCTGCTTGGCGATGGTGTGTTGCTTGTCTGGCCTGATGTGCTTGATGCGCCCGAAACTGTCGGAAGTACTGTTGCTGTCTGTGTTGAATTAGGCTTCACTGTTGTGTTTGTATTTGCTGTGGTTGTTGTTTTTGATGCATGCGCCTTTGTCGTGGTACACAGGTTATATGTGACTGTGTGCCCCATAGGCAGATAGCTGTTGTTGATCAGATCCATTGTGGTTACGGTGTTGCTTGTTTTTAATAGCGTATAGATAGTCTTCATGTTTAATAGCACTGATGTGCCATTGACTGTAAGCCCTACGCTGTTCTGAGTTATGTAGTTTATGGTTGTGATGTGTACAGGAGTACTGTTTATTGTTATCGTGTTTGGCACCGCTGCGCCGTATACCACATAGCATATTGTTGTATTAACGCCTGATAAGGTTGCAAATTCATGAACTGATGGATATATGATACTATAACCGCTCGTCTGAGCTGCACTAATAATATTAGCCAATAGGAATAGAGATGCGATTACCAGAACAGTCAAAAATATTGATAACCCCATCGTGCTCTCTTTTATTCGCGTGGTTAGCATTTGGGCTTTTACCTTTTCCATAGCATCACTTTAGCTCAGATAAAGCAGATAAAGAAAGAAATAAACCGGCGCATCATCATGCGCCGTATCGCTCTATTACTTTACCGTCTGCTTCTTGCGCCTTGTGTACAGATACAACGCCAGCAATATCAAAATTATGAGTATTACTGCGATTATCAGATATAGGCTTGTGTTGCTGCTGCTAGGTGGCTTTACCCTTGATGGAGGCGGTAGTGTTCCTGCTGTCGATGTTGGTGTCGTTGGAAGTACTGTTGTTGTCGCCGGTGCGGTCTTTACCGTTGTTGTTGTCGGAGGCGGTGTCGGAGTTGTCTTTGAGGAAGTTGTTGTCGGAGGTACTGTTGTTGTAGGCTTTATTGTGGTTGTTGTGACAGGCGGTCTTCCACCAGTGAATACACCAGGACCTGCTGATGTTGGTGTTGATGGAGTCGTTACGCTGAACGATACAGGATTGCTGTATGCGATGATATTTGTTGCATCGATAACATTGACGCCATAGACGAATGTGCCAGCAGAAGATGTCGATGGAGTATAGGTGCTTGATGTCGCGCCGCTAATTGGCGTGTTTGTCGTACCTGAAATTGTATACCACTGGTACTTGTACGATGGTGTGCCACCTGTAATCGTTGCGGTAAGTGTTTCTGAACTGCCTATCGTCACAGATGCGCTGCTATCTGACGCAGATACTGATAGCGCTCCATTAACTGTTACTGGAGTTACTACGATCGTATTGGCTGGGGAGTTGTATGTATACGGGGTTGTGAAGCCGCTGTCTGTGACAGAGACATAATAACTGTCTGTACCGCCAGGTGCAGTGAATGTCGGGAAGAGCACTGTCGTACCGCTGCTGCTACCGACTATATTGTTTGTTGCCACTACAGCGCCTGTGCTGCTATCTACAAGGTTCTCTGTAACTTTGCCGGATATTCCGCTTCCTTGTCCGACAAGAACAAACTTGTAGCTCACAGAAGATCCTGATACTGTTGCACGAGGCTCATAGTATAGCAGGCTGTGCCCACTATAACAGTTTGGTGTTCCGTTGCATGTGTAATTTGAGGGGCTTGCATATGGACTCTCAACATTTTCACCATTGTATGCATAGAAAACCGCTGTTCCATATATGGATTCTGGCATTGATGCGGAATCAGTGATTGTTACATTTGCCGTGTAGCTGTCTGAGCCAGTGTTTTGTACGCATTCGGATGTAGGGGGGTTTGGGATGTTGTTGCTTGTGAATGATGTTGAATTAGTAGTTGTTTGTACAGAAGGGTATGTTAATGTTGCAAATCCGCAATTTCCTGAAAGGCCGCTGCTAGTATTATAAATCCTGTATTCATATTGGTAAGGCTCTGTTCCACCAGTTATTGAAGCTGTTATTGTCTCTACTTGACCAGGCACGGCGTTAGGTACATTTCCTGTACCTACTGAATATGTTTCATTGCTAACAGTAACGGTTGCACCATCCTGAGGCACTGTGTTTATATAAGAGCCAAATGACACTGAAGGCATATCGCCGTTTGGTGGATATACCCTAGTCCTGAGCCAGTATATTGACTGGGGATCTGAATTTGCATTTGTTGCAGGGTTGTGTCCTGGTGAGAATGCTAACGTTAACTGCGCGCCATAAGCAGGTGGTGTTATGCCAGTAACAGTACCGATAGTTGTGTAGTTCAGCATTCCTGTAAATGATGTTCCGCCGCTTGGTATTGCTATTGAATATACCTGGTTTATGTTTTTAATATCTGTTGTTGTGTTGTAATTTGTATCGCCAGAGTTGAGTGAAAGTGTAGCGGTCGTACTTAAAGAGTTAGAAGAGCCTGTATTGAAAGTGTAGAGCTCTGCATGGCAGTTGAATTCGTATAATGGCTCTGGAAGTGTACTAGGTGTAGGACAGTCATAAGTTGTGGTGCCCTGCGAAAGAAGACCAGCTATGCTCCCTGCAGGTTCGGAATTGTACATGTTGCCATACCACTCAATTATGCTGCCGCCTGGAGGATATATGCTCGAAATAACAGGAATGCTAGTTGAATATATGCCTTCTCCGCCACCTACGCCGCTTGGAACCGTGCCAGCAGATATCGTAGTGTTATCAGGATTGAAGGTTATGACCGTGTTTCCTGCTGAAGGATCTTCTGATATTGTATTTGACCAGACTGATGGCATTTTAGAGATGCCGCCGAATGCCTGATAATAGTAGAACACCTGTGATCCTGTATCATATTCTCCATAGGTTGATGAAAGATTAGGCGCCTCTCCTACTCCTGTGCTCATACTAAACAGGTTAGTTCCGGTATTAGCAAAGCCCATGTATACTGTTGTGCCAGATTGGCTTTCACTACCTAGATTTAGCCAGTATACCGCATTTGTTGAGCCGAATGATTCAAGCCATGAGGGTATTATAATTCCGTTAGAATAGAAGAATTCTATATTCTGCATGTTGTTAGTGTTAATATAAGGATATGTACTTGGGTTGAAGTAAACCATCTGCTGGAAGTTTCCGTTTATCTGCTCTGATGGATTTATATACACAGGAACATAAGCGATTATTTTGCTAGGTACTGTAACCAAAGCCGCTGACGCAATCCCGATATTCATCGCGAATAGCACAGCAAACAGAATAAGTCCAATAGCATAGTAGTTCTTCATTGATATCACACGTTGTGCATCATCCCCAATGGTGCACCCATTATAATCAATTCCCTAATATTTATATGTTTGCTAAAAATATAGTAGGTATTTAAAAACCTTTATATAATAGGTTTATTATTCTTCTTATCACCAGAAGGTAAAATTATTATGGAGTATTGCCTTGCTGCTGATCGTTTTGCTCTGATTGGTTTGTAGGTTGAGATGTGCTTGTTTGATTCTGGTCGTTTTGTTGCTTGTTTATGGGCTGTGACATATCATGTTTTGGATGTTGGATGTTGTGTTCTGGAGTATGTTCATGCTGTGAAGAATTAGCTGGCTGTGTTTGACTCTGTTGTTGTTCGCTTGGATGCGGATAGCTGCTTGGAGGACGATAGGGATTAATTATATCTTCGCTGTGGCTGGTGTGGTGCTCTGTATATGTGTCTTTTGCAGTGGTGCTTTTATTTACTTCATGAGCTTTATGGGTTTGTTGCTGCACTTTTACGCCTTTCCTGCCCATGCCAAATGCAACCCATAATGCAATTATTACTATCACTACAAGCGCTATTACACCGGCATAAGTGTATATCTCTTTTGGTTTTTGTGTACTTTGTTGTTCCTTTGTTGTGTTCGTTGGCAGAGCAGTCGTCGTTACTTCCACCGAAGTAGTCTTAGGCACCTCTTTGACAGTGGTTGTAGGAGCAATAGACGTTGTCTTAACTGTTGTTTGAGGCGCTGTGGTAGTCTTGCATAAGTCATAAGTTACAGTATGCTGCACAGGCAGATAGCTGTCATTTAGCAGTTCCATCGTTGTTATTGTATTTGGTGTGCTTGCTATTTTGTATGGTTTCATAAGTTCCAAAAGTATAGATGACACATTAACAGTAATTCCTGTGCTGTTAGGGTTGATGTAGTTAACAGTCACATAATGAGTTGGGGTGCTGTTTATGGTGAGCATCTTCAGGGTTGTGGCGTTGTAAACCGTGTAACAGACAGTAGTGTTAATTCCTATTACGTTTGACGACTCAAGAATTAGAGGGGGTTTGCTGCTTCCGCCGCCTCCGCCACCTGATGCACCTGACGATCCGACAGACCCTCCACCGCCGCCTCCGCCGCCACCGCTATTTATTGTGGTTGTTGGTGTGCTATAAGACATTAATGCGACAATCGGATCTGCAGGCATGACTACTGTTACTGTGCATGCGGTTGAATTTATCGTAAAGTCTGATATTGATGTCCATTCACCATTAGTCAAAATGAATGGCTTAATGCTAGATGCGCTTGTACCGCAAGCATAATTTAATGTTCCAATGACGCTTGTTACTGATGGCGACGATATACTTATGTTCAGCACTTTTAACACAGTATAATCCTGTGGTGGAGCCGCAACTTCTGCGCTGGTCATATTGGTTATAACTACGTTCGTGCTTAAGATAGTCGGTGTATTTGCGGTCATATTTATGCTTGCCCCTGCAGGGGGATCATTTAGTCTTAATGTGTTAGTTTCTGATGTTATTGAGTTTACAGTAAATGTGTTATCTGGTTGCGCTACAAGCACCTCAAAGATCGGTGAATTGGCGCTTGCAGAAGGCACTTCTGAATCTGTAACGTGTGCATAAAATAGGTATTCGCCATAAGGTGTGGAGGCACTAGTTACAAAAAGGTATGCCGGAAGGGTAGCAGATCCTATAGTTGTATATGATGTGCTGCCAGGTGCTTCTTCAAACCATTCATATACATATGGTGCGACTCCGGTTGAATTGAGCGTTGTATTGATTATTGCATATTCTCCAGTATTCAACAACCAGTAATCATAACCTGCACTATACACCTTAAGAGGTTTAGCAGTATTGATCGTGGTCGTTGATGTAGATGATGTTGTCAATGAAGTTGATGTTGTTGTTTTTGATGATGTTGATGTTGTGGATGATGTTGATGTTGTTGTTTTTGATGATGTTGATGTTGTGGATGTCGTTGATGTTGTGGATGATGTTGATGTTGTTGTTTTTGATGATGTCGATGTTGTGGATGATGTCGATGTTGTGGATGTCGTTGATGTTGTGGATGATGTTGATGTTGTGGATGTCGTTGATGACGATGTGGAAGAGGTGTAGTATAGCTCTATTATGCTTGAATTTCCGCTATAACCATTGCTGTCCGTTACATTTAAGCATATGTAATAAGTGTAGGTTGTATCAGGCGCAACGAATGTATAATCGCTAGAAGTTGCGCCTGTTATTTGGTTATCAAATGGGCATCCATTATCGTATGTGTTGCTATACCACTGGTATTTATAAGGCGAAGTCCCGCCGCTTACGCTCGAAGATATTGTTAGTGAGCTACCAGGAGAAACAATCTCTGGCGAACTGCTTGGATTCAACGCAACATTGATTGATGGCACATTCAATTCATGCACGTATGCCTTTGGTTCCCCCACAACAACTGATTTCCACCCAAGATATGTCATGCTCATGTAATTACTGTCTGCAAGAGTTGCGCCTGAGAAATAGTATGGGAAGAGCGCACCAGGATCTGAGAAGCCCCAGGTTGTTGGTTCGCTCACTGCGCCGTCAATTCCGGTGATGCCGTTATATATAAAGTCTGATATCGGCGTCTGACCGCTGCATGATTCTGTCCAAGAATCAGAAACAAAGGAACAGGTATCATAAGACTCATATATTATGCCAATAGCGCCTGGTACAAATGAAAAGTTCCAGTTCCTGTTTGGCGCATCGCCTGAATTTGTCCCGAAAGATGCGTATCCGCTCAGACCAGATTGGTTGGTGACAAAAACAGATGTTACCAGCTCGTTTTTGATTCCCATACTGCCCAATAGGCTGTTTGCAGTAACAAATGGTTCGCCGTTACCATAACGGCCTATGCCTAGGCCGTTGTCGTAGTTAATCGCATTTCCATTAAGAAGCACATATCCATTTGTGTATGCCTGGCTAGCATTCTGCCCGTTACTGATCAAGTTGTATATACTCTGCAGTGTTGGACCGTCAAGCCTTGTAACCTCATACATTCTATATGTATTCCATGAAAATGGATTATTCACAATGTATTCCTGTAGCTGTGCAGGGGTTGGATTGTTGTAGTAGACATAGCTTGATGCATCTTCCCCGTAGCTGTTCAGAGGCGCAACGCCGGCAGTGCAATCATAATTAAACCCGCCTGATGAGTTGAGAGACGAAAAGTCGTCTGTGACATTATCTGCTATCATAGCATCTATTGAGAGAGATGCACAATACTGCCAGCTGTTTGTAGCACCATCATCCACCAATGGCACACCATATGTTGTAACTATGTCATTAATGTTTCCTAGACCTATCGAGGAAAGCTTTGCTTTTATTTGCGTAATTATCTCATTTGCTACTGTATCATTGACATTCTCAGATGTTGGTATGTTTGTCAGATTTAATACATATGAAGGGTTGAATCCGTATGGTTCCCACGTACTCTTTGCGTGGGCGCACACCTGTTCGCTCTCTGTGCTTGCAGGATTGCATATGAGCAGCACATCTGAATAGCCGTAGTATTGGCTTGTGCTGAATGATGCTGCTGAATTCTGAGCAGATCCGAACAACATAGTAGTGAGTTCAGATAGTGCACCAATATCAATTCCCGAAGAGGGTGGTATTTTTGCACCTGCCGCGCTGCCTATCACATCATATGCGAGCGAACCCTTTGGCACCTGCAGAAAAAGGTATCTAATATAGATTATTATTTTGCTCAATATGAGCTGCGTCTGTGCGTATAATGAGTGCGAACCCACCTCTATCCCGCTAGGAACCGCATTAGATCCGGCGGCCGATGCACTAAAGATTACTGCTGAGGCAAGAATAATTACTGGTATAAATAAAAATCTGAGCTGCGCCATTCAGCACCATCTATTTTCTAATATATTGTACATTAATTTAAATATGGAGCAGTTGCATTGATTAATTGTTTATGTGTGATAATATGTATAAGCATCTGACGGACATGACACACAGATATTTAATTTTAACACAATAATAGGTAGTACTATGCCAACACAGAATAAAACTAATAAAAAAGATGTAAAAGGTCTCCTCAGGACTGGACAGTCAACCGGAACAGAAGTTGATGAGCACGTTTCTGCGCCAAACACCATACCAACAACGATCAGAGTTAATGGTGAGTACACCAGCGAGACGGCACAGATATTTACTTATAACATTGCCACAGGAGGCTTTGGTAGCTGCGGAGGCTATCTTTGAATATGCTCTTTTAGAGCTGTGTGGCGAGTGCGCCCTTCTGATCCATCCTTGTCTGCGTGATTGACCTAGCATTTTTACTCTTTCCGATTGAACTTATTTCTTGCGAGCCCTTTCTTATCTCATTCATTATATTATTGCGTTCGTAGTATGGTATGAATAGCACTAGGAACGACGTTAAACCCATCAGGTGCACCACCATGCTTGATGAACCGAAGTAGGAGAGGAATATAAACACCGCGAGGATTATGAGCAGCACGCTGAGTATCGTGAACATGAATCTTCCGTAGAGATGCGCTACATGCTCCTTGTTCTCTATATAGACCTCCATTGATATGATAAATGCGGCGAAGAATGCCAATGTTATTATTGATGTGCCCAATGATATACCATAGTCTGCATACCCCTTGTAATAAAGGATAGAGCCTATTGATTTCATGTAGCTTGCGGCTATGCCCATAAGGAATACAGCCCTGAGTGAGCATTTTTTCATAAACGCGCGGTTGAAGTTCTTAAGATATATTCCTACAAGGAATATGAGAACCGCGGGCAGTACCAGATTGTAGCCGAGATGGCCTTCTGTTGACATGTTGAATGGTGACGATATGAAAAGCCCCAATTCCGTTGTGTTGTGGAAGTAGTATGTGAAGTAGAGCGCAAGCGCTACAAAGATTATGCTGGCCGCTATTGGTTTAAGTACATTGATTATGTTCTGCCGACGGGTCATCAGCCTAATAGCGCATCATACGTTTTTAAGGTTTTGTGTTACTGACATGTTAGCGGCCGCGGTGGTTCTACCTGCAGATAAGATATTTATATTGCCTTTGATTCATTTTTTACATGCATAAGTTTTTTAGAGAGTATGTGAACCCCGACCCAAACAAGCGGAGCAATTCTGGCGAGTTTGTTAATGTTGTTAACGCACACGCGAGTACGTTACTTGCGTATTGCCTTTCTAAGGCGTCCAAAAGGCTCGTATATAGATGCAACGTCGAAGAACACGGTAGAGACAACAATGGCCAGTATATTTATACACGCATAAGCGTTCAGAGCGGATCAGATTCGATAATAAAACCTAATACCATAGTAAGATGCGGACGCATGATATTCATGCAGGACGCAAGAGTCGCGGAGGTCTATACACATACGAAGAAGAGCGGAAGGCCTTCTGTCAGGATAACGCTTTTTGATGATGAGATTCCTGGTCGCTTCCCTAATATGTTCATGCAGATTTTCGGATATGTTGACCCCAAACCGATAGACGCCACCGATGCTGTTCTTGCGGTAAAGGAGCTGCTACGCGGTGTCGCAACATTAAGAGTCAAACACGCATAGCACCATCTCTGTATTTCATTCAAATTCGACATGCAGTAGGAATATATATTTCCCAACCCATATTTTAGTGGTGATATTCTGTCTGGTTCAAAAAGCATTAACAGGTTAGCCGCATACGCAGTTGCAGGCGTTGCAGTTACCGGTATGCTCAGGACAAACACCTCAGGTACCGCTTACGCCAACCCTAATTTCAACGTTTACAACGGCACAACAATTGGCACAGGCAGCAGATCAAATCCTGTGCCCGTATGGGAGGGCTGGAAGGGCCCAAATAAATATTATCTCTTTTCAGCCTCTCATCTTGAGACCGCTAATCGGGTTACAAGCATAGATGACCTCAACAGTTACAACCGTGCGCTATTCGGCCAAAACCTTTCTGGTCCTTACTCAGGCATGCTGCGCCAGGTGCAAAAATACCAATCACAGCTTCCGCCTAAACCCAAGGTTAAACCAGAACAGACGCCATCAATGCCAATAATTGCGCTGCCTAAAATAAACTCTGACGAGCACTTTATGAATATCTCCCAGACTGACTATAACATTATCGTTCTCGCAGGGGAGCTTGCCGCATTCTGGGGGCTTCTCTGGACCATAGGTAAAATGAAGAAGCTCCGTGAGTGAGTCTATATTTTTCTTGCTTTCTGCCCATCCTTAGTGTCATCGATCGCAATCCCCTGCGATGCCAGTTGATCCCTTATTCGGTCCGAGGTCTTGTAGTCACCTGACTTTCTTGCCATATTACGCTCTTCGATGAGCGCCTTCTGCGCTTCTGTCAGTTTCAGATCCCTTCCTTCACCTGTGAGTATGCCGAGCACGCCTGCGATATCCATTATCGCTCTTTCCGCTCTCTCTTTTGAACTTCTACTTATGCCCAACGGCGCACGCCTGTTTATGCTTGCTGCTATCTCAAATATCGCCTTTATCGCACCAGGCGTATTGAAGTCATCATCCATCGACTCCTCGAACTCTTTCAAGGCCGCGGATATCTCTTTTTCCATGTCATCCATGTCCAATTCCTTTGCGGACCTTAACGTCTCAAGCGACCCGTATAAACGGTCCAGCTGTGCCTTCGACTGGTCCATGGTCTTCATGGAAAAGTCGATCGGGCTCCTGTAGTGTGCGTTTATGAATGTCATCCTTAGCGTCTCTCCTGTGTATAGTTTAAGGAGCGAATCCACTGTTGTGAAATTCTTGAGCGATTTAGACATCTTCTTACCGTCAACAGTAAGCAGTCCCGTATGAACCCAGTATCTCACCATCGGCCGCTTTCCGCTCACGGATTCCATCTGGGCTATCTCACACTCGTGGTGTGGGAATATTAGATCAAGGCCGCCGCCATGTATGTCGTATTGCACGCCCAGGTATTTCTCCGCTATCGCAGTGTCCTCTATGTGCCAGCCAGGCCTTCCGTACATTGATATTGAGATCAGGCCGTCTGATGCCTTTGCGACCTGCTCCGAACCTTCGCCCATAAGCCTTTCTGCTGTTATCCCTTCGCCAATACGTATATCCGCATCGAACGCCCATGATGGATCGCTACCTTTAGGGGTGCGCTTCCATATGGAGAAGTCGTGCGGGCTGCGCTTGGTCCGGTCCGGTTCTATCCTGTGCCTGCTGAGCTCCTCAGGATTCTGTCCAGATAGCTTACCGTAGTCCTTGAACATGTTTATGTCATAGTATATGCCGGTCTCCGTGATATATGCGGAACCGTTCTCCAAGAGCCGTATAACCTGGTTCTTTATCTCCTTTATGTGGTCATGTGCGCGCTCGTATCGGTCTACGTTTGTTATGCCGATGCGCACCATGCAATGCTTGAACTGGGCCTCGTATTTCCGCGCTATGTCTATCGGTTTGGTGTTCTCGTCTGCTGCCCGCTTTATGATCTTATCATCCACGTCTGTGATATTTATTAGCATTGTCAGGTCATATCCATGGTATCTGATCCATCTTGCCATAACGTCAGATGAGATATATGTCTTCGCATGACCTATGTGGGTGCTATCATATACGGTTGGGCCGCATACAAACATCTTAACGTTTTTATCTATTGGTTTGAAGAGTTGCTTCTTGCGGCTTAATGTGTCATATATGTGCAGCGCCATACGCTCATTCCTTCTTTATGAGCAGCACCGATGCATGCGCATCTATGCACTCCAGCCTTCCTGCCGTTCCGACCCTCTCACCGGTCTTCGCCTTTATATTTATATTGCTGACCGGTAGTCCCATGACAGATGCTATGCTCCTGCGCATCTGCAATATGTATGGAGCGAGCTTGGGTTCTTGCGCTATCACAGTAGAATCCACATTAGATATCTCGTATCCATCGTGCTCAGCAAGCCTGCAGGCCTCTTTCAGAAATATCGAACTTGGAACGCCTTTGTACTTCGGATCCGTGTCCGGAAAGTGGCTCCCAATGTCTCCAAGCGCAAGTGCGCCTATTACCGCATCCGTTATCGCATGCAGCAGCACGTCGGCATCGCTGTGGCCCTCAAGACCGAGCCGGTATGGTATCTCTATTCCGCCGATTATCATTTTACGCCCTTCTGCAAGTCGGTGGCGGTCGTGCCCTTCGCCAATCCTAATAATCGGCTCCATTAAATCGTTCAGATATTAGAACGCAGATATAATAAGGATTTGGTGGCTGTGAACTTGCCATTAGGTCAATCGAATCGACAATTATAAGTATTTCATAAGACACCTAAATATATGATAAAATGGCAGGAAACATTGAAAAACAGGCGACAGAATCCGCCAAGGCGGTCTCAGGCATAGAACTCAGAAAGGATGACACCGCTGATAGTAAATCTAGAGATGCTGGAGTGCGCAGTTTTACCCCTAAAGAAAAATTGACAAGGGAGGAGCTCGAAAGGATGTATATAGAGCAGAGGATGAGCATAAAAAGAATAGCTAATGAGACAGATACTACGCCAAAAACAGTGATAAAGTATCTACGAAGTGCAGGTATAAGAACCCGCAAAAGCGTTGAGGCAAAGCGGCCAGCTAGTTTTAAGAAGCCGACAGATGATGAGATAAAAGACCTTTATTTACAACAGGGCATCGGCAAAAAAGAGCTGATGAAGCGTTTTAGGGTCGGAGGCAAGACCTTAGACCAATGGTTAAAGGAATCAGGGATAAGGAAAAGGACGCCTTCAGAGGCGATGTTGCCGCCATGGTTCAAAACGCCAGATAAAAAGACGCTCGAGAAATGGTATGTAGAAATTGGCATGAGCGCAAATGCGATTGCAAAAAATATGGGAATTTCTCATGTAACAGTAATTAATCTGCTTAAGAAAGCAGGCATAAAGCGCCGCCAGAAAGGCCTGCCTGAAGGATTCGTAAATCCCACCGAAGATGCTCTTAGGGAGATGTATGAAGGCCAGAGGATGACCAAGAAGAGAATGGCAGAAGTACTAGGAGTTTCAGTAAGCAAAGTTCATAGTATGTTAAAAAAAACAGAGATCAGAATAAGGGGCGTGTCGGAGGCGAAGTTGCCTAAGGGGTTTGTGAAGCCCACCGATACAGAACTAAAGGATTGGTATGTGGAAGGGCATATGACAGCCAAAGAGATAGCCAAACGGCTTAATGTCAGCCCTGGCATAATCTTTAAAATGCTAAAAGATGCAGGCATACAGGTCAGGGGCGTGTCTGAGGCGAAATTGCCGAAGGGGTTTGTGAAACCCACCGATACAGAACTAAAGGATTGGTATGTGGAAGGGCATATGACAGCCAAAGAGATAGCCAAACGGCTTAATGTCAGCTCTGAGTTAGTCGTTAAAATGTTAAAAGATGCAGACATACAGGTCAGGGGCGTGTCTGAGGCGAAATTGCCGAAGGGGTTTGTGAAGCCCACTGAAGAGGAACTTAATAAGATGCGTGAAAAGCGCATGAGCATTGTGGATATAGCTAAACAGATCGGGGTTTCCAAAGGGACTGTTGCCAAACTTCTTAAAGATGCTGGGATAAAATGATCGTTTTGCTGCTTTCATGAAAGATATATAGAATCAGGCGCATGCCAATATTGACGGCTTGATGCGTTGTATTTTTGCGTTTTTTGGTTTGTCGTCGAAACCGCATTCGCAACGTATATATACCAGGTCATACTATAATTAGTACCGTATAGTAAAGATATTTAACAACCATTCAAGAAAATAGATGTGCAGGGATGGCGGAGCTTGGTCAAACGCGGCAGACTCAAGATCTGTTGGCTTAGGCCTACGGGAGTTCAAAAGTCATGAACAAATCTCCCTCCCTGCATCATTTTTCAAAGAATCGGGTGATAAGATGGCAAAACCAAGATCAAATAAAAAGACTACAAAGAGCCAAAAGCCGAAACTCAAAGAATCGAAGATGTTTGAGATACCGAATTATGCACAGACTGAGGAGTTCACCAGCTCGGCCGCATGCGCAATGATGGCGCTCAAATACCTTAACAGCGGCATGAAGCTCAGGAAGGAGCTTGAATTCGAAATATGGCAGGAAGCGGTCCATGGCAGCACATGGCACGGCTCCAGATATGGCATAGCGTATGCGCTTGCAAAGCGCGGAGCGAAGCCGCACATACTCACCAACGTAAAGGATGAGGGCTACGAGAAGAGGCTTGCAGTATATGAGGGCATAAACCTTGACACACTATCAGCATCTTTCAATGAGGTGAAGAAGAAGGCGGAGGATCTGAAGGTCAAAGAGGAGTACGGGATAACCACACTCAACACCATCAGGAAGCAGCTCAACGCAGGCAGGATCCCGATAGTGCTCGTCAATGGAAGCGTACTCAACTCATACCTTGAACCTGGCCCGCACTGGGTTGTTGTCAAGGGATATGACAAAGACACATTCTACATAAACGACCCTTACTCTGACAGCACGATAGCGATGGAGCCTGATGTGTTCAAGGGTGCGATCGGTTTCGAAAACGAATACAGCACGATAAGCGTTAGCGCAAGGAAGAGCTAGTAGCTTAAATATTCTTTTGATTTTGACAGGTTAGTTTGGACAGCCCTAAGGTTTTAAGTGGATAAAATGGATGATCCTGTTAGTCTGAAAAACGAGATAGCAGAACGGCTTGCCGCGCTTGACAGCGCAAGCCAAGAGGATATAAAGAAACTGATGATCTTGGCAAAAAGAATGGACAGACATTCATTGGATGCTAATACATCGCAATACTTGGCCGCTGCGGATATAATGGGCCGATTTGGCATCACAGAGCATTGCTGGTCTAGCGTTTCTAATTTTGTGAAAAAGGCTGTTTATGCGAAAAAGATAGGCATGCCTTTCGAAAAATTCATAAGTATTACAGCGGTTTATCCTGTACTGTTGAACAAAAGCGTAGAAGGGCTCGAAGAGAGACGAAGGAGCCTGGGTATGGCAAAAGATGAATTCGGACGATTGATCATAAAATTTCCAAATGTGATAAATGCAGGCATTGGTAAATTCAGGGACGCGAGGATTCACCTGGGATTAGGCATAGACGATTACAGGAAGCTCATGACAAAATTCCCTAGACTTATAAGCTATAGCAATGAGCGATTTGACGATATAAAGAGATACTTTAATCTTAATGACAATGAATTCAGGAGACTGTTGCATAGATTTCCGCAGATAGTCAGCTTTGGCATCGCTAAGCTTGAGGATAAGCGGGCATATTTAGGGTTAGATACAGAGGAGTTCAGAACTGTTGTCTTAAAGGCTCCTCAAATAATCGGTTTAAGCTTCAAAAACCTTGAGGAGAAAAGAGAGTACCTGAATATTAGCAAAGAGGAATTCAGGAATCTGATCTTGGGCCTTCCAACCATAATTTTCTTTAGTAGGGAAAATATGGATCAGAAGTTCAGGTTTTATGAATCAAGGATAGGTATCAGAAGAGAAGAAATAATCGGTTATACATGCAGCAAAGGGGCAAAACAGAAAGATGCTTCAGCCGATCATCAAGTCAGATTTAGTAGGGTGTGCATGTCCTATGCTTTGCATGGCAGGGTGATGCCCAGATATGTGACCTACAGGCATATGCTCAGAAAGAAGGGCATGGATTTCAATCCTGACAAGTTTTTGGGCATCGTGAAACGTAATGAAAGCGATTTCATATCGCAGATAGATCATAGGCTGCGCGATAAATCTCTCGAAAGCGATGCGAAAGTAGAGAGTCTAAAGCCTTATTATGAACGCGCAAAGCATCTATGCGAGCTTATGAGGAAACGCGGTAGTACAACTTTGAGATCTGTCCAGGCGAACTAACCTGTAGTGCTTTCTATATTCTTGTCGATGCATAATTTATTCAGAAACCTTTTTGGCAAGCGCATCGAACTTCTTGAAGAACGCACCCCATGTGTATTCCTTTTCGACAAGCTTTCTTCCGTTACGCCCCATCCTGTCCGCTTCAGATTCGTTCTTTGTTATGTGGAGCATGTGTTTCGCCATTGACTCTTCTGACCGCACCAAGAATCCTGTTTCTTTCTCTCTTATCGTCTCTCTTGGACCTCCTTCATCTAACGCTATGACCGGCTTCCGAGACGCCATCGCCTCCAACGGCACGATCCCGAAGTCCTCGTTTATCGGCGGATACAACACAGCGGTGCATCTCGAGTAGAGCTCCTTCATCTCATCGTCATCTGGATTTATCACAAAGCTGACATCCCTTCCAGCAGAATGCCTTATCCTTTCATAGTATTCTGAGAATTCCGCATGGCGCTTGGAGAGCGATCCTGCTATTATCAGCTTGTACCTCTTTTTGCTCATCTCAGAAAAACGCCTGAACGCACGTATCGCGTAGTCCTGCCGCTTCTCCTCCGCTATCCTTGATGGATACAGGAAATAACGGTCATCGCCTCTGTCTCTGAAACCCCTTGCGTCTATTGATGGGTTTATCACCTTGCTCTCCAAGCCCAAGTATCTCTTGAGCCTGTCATGCGTGTTCATGCTGTTCGCAGCTATACCCTCTATCTTGCTGGCTATTCTATTCTCGACCATCTTGTAGACGAGCGCAAGAGGCGCATACGCGATCCTCTTCGCTGGCGACCTGCGTTTTATCGCAGATATCTCCTCGTCATATATGATGCGCGGAGGGGTATGGCAGTACCACAGCACATGCGGATTCTTGTTCCTTATCCATTCGCTTGGGGACATGTGGGCGTTTATCAGATCATAATCTTCGCGCAACTTCATGCTGTAGAAGCTAGTACCGTAGATTATTGCGCTCGCCGCCTTTCCTTTTCTGTGTGAGCTCCGCTTTCCGATCACGTTTATATCCGTATCCTTGAATTCCGGAAAGGTCGCATCTGGATCGTACAGATGCACGTATATCTTCGCATCGTAATGCTGAGCTATTTTGAGCATCACCCTTTCAGCTCCTCCGCGTTCGTTAATCGCGTTGTTGAAAAGGAGCAGCCTCATTCGAATACCCTTTTGGTGTATCTGTCGAACAGTCTTATTTTCCTCCTATCCAGGCCCTTAACGTTCGATATGTTTGCCGGTATGCTGAACGCCTCTGCTTCTGCCTTATCCTTAGTGAGAAGGCGCAGCGCATCCTCGTCTCCCTTTATCGCCGCATTTACAAAACCCCTTATGTTCATGAGCGACTGACGGCCCTTCTGTTTTTCTCTTGAGAAACGCTTCGGAATGATTACGGCCAACGGCACCTTTATCGTTTCGTCGAAT
The DNA here is from genome assembly GCA_021801385.1 of Microcaldota archaeon. GTDB lineage: Archaea > Micrarchaeota > Micrarchaeia > Micrarchaeales > Micrarchaeaceae > JAJYUY01. The sequence continues at coordinate 26,375 of JAJYYC010000022.1, forward strand.
AGCACGGTCCCGTGCCCTATAAATCCTCTCTCGTTGAACGCCTGTCCGTGGTCCGATGTCAATACTATGATCTGGTCGTTCCCGAACCTCGATATCAGATCCCTTATTATGTCGATTCCGTATCTGATGGATCTGTGTGATGCCTTTCGGTAGAGTTGCTTCCACCGCTCTATTGTTTCATTTGATGGCTGGGATTTCAGGAACGGCGTCGCCCAATTGAAGTCCATGCCCTTCTTGCCTATGTACGGATCGTGCGCCTCCATAAGGTTGACGAACAGGAAGAACGGCCGCTTGAATCGCATCGAACGGATTCGTTCCAATATGCGCTTTCCACCCTTCTCGATCGGCCATCCGTCTATGAGCTTCGCCTTCGCCTTCTTCGCGGCAGCTACGGGCGTCAGCATCGTGGCGCTTATCGCAATATCAAGAAATAGCTTAGGATCTTCTAAAGCGACCGCTTTTGCCATGCCTGTGAGGTCTGCGCCGTATGCGTTCCTATACTTCGATATCTTGGGCTTAAGCTCTTTTGATACCTCTATCACGCTGCCAAAGACATCTGTGAAATATGATTCCTCGAAATACTTATCAAAGTCGAATCCGTATACCGGACTTATGTATGGGTTGGCAGATATCCCATATGTGGTGTAGCCTGCGCGATGCATATCGTCCGCTATCGTTCGCTCTGTTAATCTTATGCGCTCTATGTCAAGCGATTTTATCTCTTTTGTCTCATGGCAGTTGTGCTCTGACTGGCCCATACCGGTGAAGAGCGATGCGTGCGAAGGTAGCGTCCATGATGCTGGCGCTATACACTCATCGAATATAATCGGGTTTATTCCTTCCGTCAGCTTAGGGTCGCTCGCTATTATCTCCCTGAATGCCTCGAGTTTCAGCGTATCCAAAACTATTATTACGACGTTCGGCTTTCTTGCCAGCTAAACACCGTACTGTATTGTGTGCCAAGGCATAAAAATGGTTGTGGATTCGATCATTGGACTAATCGCTCCGCTTCAAATCTTTTATCGGTGTTATCCCGTACCTGAGCGTATCGTTCACTATGTCCGCGAGCGCGCCCACTGAATAGATACAGCGCCGGATCCATGCCGGCACATTGCCGTCGCCAGATTTAATTCCAAGCTCAGCGGTGTTTCTAATCGTATCAAGAAGATCCGCAAGCCCTCCGACCGGATTCCCATCAGTTCCCTTGAAATCGCCGAGGTGGTCGATCTGGTAGGTCTCCTCATCAAAATGATGGCTTACGGCTGCGCTCCTGATGCGCTCATCGACGCTCTCACGCACTCTGAGCTCTGCCACCTGCCTGTTGTTTTTTGCCGATAATGTCAATGTTATCCGTTCAACCCATTGAGGTTCCGGCATTTTTGATCTTGTAGTTGTAAATTCGAATATGAATCTCTCAGTCGATGCGTTTTGATCCTTGGTGTTTGCATATCTTATGCGCATAGTGTCGTATCCTGCGTTTTTGAACAACGGCCTTATTCTGTGCTCCACTTTGGCCATCGTTTCGAGTATCAGGCGCGCTTTTTCAGCCTCAGGTTGTGCCTTTGCTATTCCGTTTGATCTGTTCATTTTACCACATTAGGAGTTGTCCTCGCAAATACTTATAGTTTTGTTTTCTTTTCAGCGGACGACCTTGTATGACTGCACGGTCTCATAAAGCTCCTTCGCCTTCGCATTATGTTCAAAGTGCGATCTTATCGGTTCCACCATTTCGTTTATGTATTTAGACATCGAAGCCTTCAAGTCCATCGGGTGTATCTTTTTCTCCATGTATAGTTTCCTTAGCTCGTCGTATCCGGTCAATGTCAAGTCCCCTCCGAACTTCTGCGGCCTTTCTATAACCATCTGGTCGTACTTCCCGAATACAATGAGCCTTGCGTATTCGAGTATAGGGTTGTCAGTCTCTGTGCCTTCAGGGCAGTAAGCGTTCTTTATCTTGCGGTCTATCTCGTCCTTCGTGTCCATCATGAATATCGCAGTCTCCGGCTTTGACTTTGACATCTTCATCTCTATCTTCCGGTCTATACCCTCTGCCCCGCTCTTTATCTGCTGCAGCCCCATCAACATCGGGCTGTGCACCGCTATCGGTGGCTTTCTTCCTATCTTGGGGAATATCTCCCTCGCAAGCATGTTCACCTTCCTCTGATCCATGCCCAGTTGGGCTATATCGATATCGAGATGCGCCATGTCAGACGCCTGCATGAGCGGATATATGATCTGGGCTGCCGGGTTTGATTCATTATCCCCCCTGCCCATGATCTGCCCGCATCTGAGCACCCTCTGGACGCTCGCATTCATCGATAGCTTAAGCATCGTCTCCCAATAGCTTTCGTGCTCCCTTATGAAATCAGAGGCCCATATGAACTCCACCTTGTCGAGGTCCATGCCGCACGACTTCCAGACCTCTATGAAGTACTTCCCTACAGTCCTTATCTTGTCTAGGTCTCCTCCGTATTTGTTATTCAGCATCCCGAACCAGTCTGCCACCCAGAACCTGAACTTTATGCCTAATGAGGTCATCTTATTGACGCTTATGGAGCGCATCAGCCCCTGCGCTATGTGCAGATTTCCCGACGGCTCGAATCCGTCGTAAGCGACCGGATGGGACTTGGACTCGAATAGGTCGCGCAGCTCCTGCTCTGTGACTATCTCCTCTGATATGCTGCGCATCACAGCTATCTTGGTTTCGACATCCATATGCATCTTAGTTAATCTGGCATGTTAGGTATTTATAGATAGGTTACGCTAATAATCAGATTCCATATGGGTGGCATTCAGGAACAGAATGATGGCCTAATAAGCAGGATAGTGTACAGATTCGCCCGCAAGTACATAGCAGGCAACACTACCGCATCGATGCTCAAGGTAGTCGGCAGGCTTAGCGCCGAACACCTGCACACCACCGTAACGTTCCTTAACAACAACGTGCACGACCCTGCGAAGGCTCGCTACAACACGCGTTCATACATGGAAGCGGCTAGGCAGCTCGCACGGCTCGGACTCGCTTCGGACCTGTCCATTAGGCCAAGCCAGATAGGATATTCGTTCGACGGCGCGCTATTCAGCAAAAACCTTGAGGATATACTCGGCGTTTGCGAGGGCAAGAGCATGAAGGTATGGATTGAGGGAGAGAATGGATTGAGCGGCTCTGACATCACGCGCATATACACTGATCTGCAGAAAAGCAAATACGATGTGGGGATAGAGTTGGCTGACCTGCCTGCTATCGGATCGATGAGCTTCGGTCCGAGGGATTGCGTGCGCATCTGGAATGGCAGCAAGGACAACCACGGCCGAAAGGGCGACGGCACAATCATACAGGAGATCGCAAAGAGCGGTGCCTCTGTTACTGTCTCAGGCAGGGATCTGGCCTGGATTTCATCCGTCGCAAGGAGTGCAGGCGGCTTTAAGAAGCATTTAATATTTGAGATGCCATTAGGTTACAACACATCTAAGATGTCGAAGCTGACAAAGGGGTGCAAGGCACAGGGGGTGTATGTCCCATACGGCATGGACTGGGTGCCTTATGTGACCAACAGGATTGCGGAGGGCAACGTACGCAAGATCGCATCTGTGGTGTTGAGCCATGACCGAAAACCAAAAAAGGTAGAAAAGGATGCCAAGAAAAAGCCGAAAAACTAAGCACGTATCGCTCGTTACGGGCGCGACCAGCCCGCTTGGGGCACTGGTCGTCCAGAAACTGCTTGAGAATGGCGACGAGGTCAGGGCACTTGTACGCCACAAACCGGATTCTGATCCAGAACGGATGAAGATGCTCGTCGGCGTGAAACCCTATGTTGCTGACATCAGCAAATCCGACGACGAGACCTTCGCGATGATGGAACGCGCATGCAAAGGCATCGACCGGATATTCCACTTCGCATCAGTCCCTCAGACAGGCAAAACCCATGTGGATGTCTATAGGAACGTCAGCGTGGTTGGCACCGAGCTACTGCTGCGCGCATTCATAGCGTCTAACGAAGAGGACTCTAAGCTCAGGATCGTATACAGCAGCAGCACCTCTGTATACGGCTATGACAGGAAAGGGGAGATCCTGACAGAGGATTCGAACACCGCCCCGAAGAACCCTTACGGCGAAAGCAAATTCATGACAGAGGAGGTGATAAAGGCTTTCGCGGCTGTGAACAGCAGAATAACATATACGATATTCAGAATAGCTGTGATGTACGGGCCGGGCTACGACTATGGATTCGAACAGCTATTCAGGCTCATAAAGGATGGGCGCATGCGCATCATCGGAAACGGAGATAACCATCTTACGCTTGTGAATGAACACGACGTCGCAGAAATAGCAGTGATCGCTGCTGACAATGAGAATGCGGCAAATAGGGTCTACAACCTGAGCGATGGAATAAGTTACACCCAGAGAGGTGTTCTACAGACAGCGGCTAAACTGCTCGGAACGACCATACCGGAAAAAGGGGTTAATAGCACAATCGCTAAGCTGGCCGCGAAAGCGGCAGGGGTTGACGGTTCTCAGATGCGCTTCCTGCTCAGCGACAGGGTATTAAGCATAGAAAGGATAAAGAAGGAGCTTGGTTTTACACCAAAGCGGAGCATCTACACAGAGGGCAAGGCGCTGGTTGAGGAGTTCAACAAAGATTATTCTAGTGAGAATAGATGATTTCATGAAGATAGGAAAAGTTGAGAGGTACATAAACGAGACGCTTGACACGAAGGGCGCTATGATGTTCAGCCTGATAGACCCGATGGACTACGAAAAACCTGAGGCCGCGGCGGATGTCGCATCCGAATCTGTCCGCGGGGGCGCGGATCTGGTGCTTATAGGCGGCAGCATGGGCGTACAGGGCAAGGCGCTTGACGATATAACAGCGATGATAAAGGAGAAAATAGACGTACCATTGGTGCTCTTCCCGGGAAACATCGCTACGATAACTACGCAAGCGGATGCGATATATTTCATGTCCCTGCTCAACTCAAGGAACCCGTACTGGATAACGCAGGCGCAGATGCAAGCGGCGCCTGTGATAAAGAGTTCAAGGCTGGAGGCGTTGCCAGTAGGATACATAGTGATTAGCCCTGGAGGAACTGTAGGATGGGTTGGAGATGCCAACCTTGTGCCTAGAGAGAAGCCAGGGATTGCGGCGGCGCTTGCGATCGCAGGAGAGTTCATGGGCAACAGAATCATAGTCACAGACACAGGATCAAATCCGCAGCTGCAGGGTTCTGGTCCGGTGCCGAAGAGCATCATAAGAGCGGTCAAGGCAAATATAGAGGTGCCATATATCGTTGCAGGAGGCATACGCACAGCCGCAGACGCGCTTGAGGCGTATTCAAACGGCGCGGACATCCTTCAAGTTGGTACCGCATTCGAAGACGGAAAGGAGGTATACAAGCGTGCGGCTGCGATATCAAAGTCGGCTAAGGAAGCGGGAGCCAAGAAGAGGCTTGACAGGTAGGTGATGATGAGGGAACCGACGTTCCTCGAACTGAAGGAGCTTGTAAAATCCCTGAGCGGTTGCGTTGGCATGCGGGTCGACCAGTTTTACGAGCTTTCAGAAAACAGGTTCAGGATCAAAACAGGCTTGCGCGGCTCGAAATCCAATATACACGTCGAGCTACCGCACTATATCGCAGAGACGAAAAGCCCTGAGGTAAGGGAGGATGCGACAGGTTTTGCATTAGCGGTGAGGAAACGGATCAGCAACGCAGAGATACTGGGATTGGAGATGCTCAACAACGACCGCATAGTCAGGATGAATCTGGGAAAGGCGGATGAGAGGTTTAGCATCATATTTGAGATGTTCGGCAGGGGCAACATGGTGATAACTGATATAAATAGCAGGATACTTCTCGCATACAGGCCTCACGAGTTCTCAGACAGGTCGGTCAGGCCAGGAGAGCTTTATGAAGAGCCTAAGAGCGATGCGCCGGACCTGTCAAACGCAGAGTCGTTGAAAACATATGTCGACGCATTGATAGGAGCAGGGAAGGGCAGGATCGGAAAGGAGTTGAGGCAGACAGGCATCGGCGGTTTATACCTTGAGGAGGCGATGGCCAGGGCGAAGATGGACCCTTCGGCGAAGGTCACTGACATTGCAAAGAGCAGAGAGAGCGCCAACATGCTGAAAGATGCACTCGTTAAAATGGTAATGGAGTTGGAAACAGGAGGAAGAGGTTATCTATACCTTAGCAACAGCATGCCCGTTGACTACTCGATGGTGTGCATATCGAAATACGCAGGCATGGAGAAAAAAGAGTATGCGAAGCTTTCAGAAGCAATCGAAGAGTATTATACCTCGGTTAAAACAGGCGCTGCGACAGAGCACGACAGAAATGTTGAAGCGGTGCGCGCAAGCATAGCAAAACAGCAGGAACTCATAAAAGAGACCATAGCTGAGGAGCAGCGGTGCAGGGAATCTGCCAATGCGATAACAGCCAACGCAGCTGCGATAACGATTGCGATAAAGGCGGCAACTGACAAAAGCGCGGTCGAATCCGATATAGAGAAAGCGTCGCACATAAAGATAAAAAAAATAGACAGGAAGGAAAGGACCATCACTGTGGAGATATGAATGTTCAAGGTTATTTTCCTAGGCACTTCAGGATCGACGCCGACTGATCAGCGCGGGCTCCCTTCGGTGTGCATAGAATATGAGGGCGACATAATCATGTTCGACTGCGGAGAGGGCACACAGCGCCAGATGATGATAAACAAAATAAACTTCTCGAAGGTCAGGGCGATATTCCTGTCGCACATACATGGAGATCACACGATAGGAGTAGCAGGGCTTGTAAGGACGCTCGCGCTCAACAAGAGGGCATCAAAACTTGAGATATTTGTTCCGAAAGGGTATGAGAACGCGGTGCGCCGCCTGCTCGATTTCGACGGAACCAAGATAGGTTATGAGATCGCAATAAGAAAGGTGGAAAGCGGAATTATATACACAGGGAAAGGCTATTCGGTAAAGGCATTCAGACTTTCCCATACCGTGCCGGCGTTCGGATTCTCGTTTGAAGAAAATAGTAAAATGAAGTTTGACAGAAAAAAAGCGGAGAGACTGGGGATAGTGGGGCCCATGTACTCCAAACTAGAGAAGGACGGAACGATAAAAGTCGATCGTAAGACTGTTAAGATAACCCAGGTCGCACGCATGCAGAACGGAAGAAAGGTGGTTTACGCCACAGACACTCGGCCTGTGAAGGAGACAGTGTCAGCCGCAAGGCATGCAAATCTGCTGATACATGAGGCAACATATACAGATGAACTGAAAGACCTAGCCGCAGAACGGATGCATTCCACCGCATTGGAGGCAGCAAAGCTGGCGAAGAAGGCAAATGTTAATAACCTTATTCTGACCCATATAAGTGCCAGATATAGAAAGGACAGCGAGCTGCTCAAGGAGGCGCGAAACGCATTCAAGCGCACAGAAGTGGCAAAGGATGGCATGTCAATAGATATCACGGGCCCGTAGTCGAATGGTAAGACGTCACGTTGACAACGTGAAGATCAGGAGTTCGATTCTCCTCGGGCCCACTCAAAAGCGGCCATATCATCCGGTAAAATATGTGGAATGGAAAAAAGATTCTTGCATATAAACACAACTCTTTTTGAGCAGCTAAATTCGCATTTTCATTTCCATCATTTTATTTGTGCAGGTCGAATCTACAAGTGCCCATGTTAAGCTTTTTATCTATGAGAGATTCGGAAAGAATTTTATAACGCTTTAACATATTATATTGCGATTCTGTGAAAAGGGACGAAGTGATATTCCTAAATTCTGTCTTCTTTGTTATAGGATTCACGCTTGTGTTTTCTATCCTTGGGATACTATTCCAAACGCTTCTTGCACACACACCGCATTCCATAATGTCCACGCTAACAATATTAGGAGGGGCGGTAATACTAATCTTTGGAATACTTATGATAGCCTCGACAAGATACATAATCCCGTTCTTTTCCCAGGAGCATAAGTTCCGCATAAAAAGATTCGATAGCCATTATCTTACATCATTAGTATTCGGAGTCGCGTTTGCACTCGGATGGACCCCGTGCGTTGGTGCGATATTAGGCGCGATATACATCTTCGCCGCAACATCGCCCGGTTTGGGTTTCCTGCTTCTGCTCGCATACTCGATCGGATTGGGCGTACCATTTATTGTCGTCGGCGCATTCGTCTCTAGGCTCTCCTCGTTTCTCAAACGGATAAGGCAGTTCATGAAGTATTTTTCAGTTGTGAGCGGTGTTTTCCTGGTTGTTCTTGGACTGCTTGTGATTACAGGATACATAGGTGAACTCTCAGTATTTCTCATCAATCCTTCCAGCGGTATGTCGGCAGGCGGCCAGCTGAACCTGTTCATTGCTTTTATCGCAGGTTTGCTCACCTTCCTTTCGCCATGCATACTGCCATTAGTACCTGCGTTCTTTTCATATATAGCAGGTTCAGCAGCTGAGGTGAACAGATGAAGATCAATGTTTACGTTATCGTTTTTTGCGTGATTTTGGCGCTAATCGCGCTATTCGCACTTTCAACTGCGGTATTTAACCGTAATGTTTCCGAAAGCAACGTTTCGCTTTCTGACCTGACTTATAATGTTCCAGCCCCAAACATACAGGGCATCGCCGGATGGATAAATTCGCCTCCGTTGAACCTGACCAAACTGCACGGCAAAGTGGTCCTGGTGGACTTCTGGACATACTCCTGCATTAATTGCATACGCGAGATACCGCATCTGAACGCATGGGAGAACGAGTATGGAGACAACGGCCTCGTGATAATAGGTGTGTCGACGCCTGAGTTCCAGTTCGAGCATAATTACAGCAATGTCGAAAACGCGGTCCAGCGATTCGGGATAAAATACCCGGTCGCGCTCGACAATAATTATTCGACATGGGACGCATACGGCAATGAGTACTGGCCGGCAGAATATCTTATAGACGCAAACGGTGATATCCGTTATGTCTCTTATGGGGAGGGCAACTATAACCAAACTGAGCAAGCGATACGCGAACTGCTCAAGAACGCAGGCTATTCTGTGCCATCTTATACCACAAACGTCCCACTCGGAGTTAACTTTTCTGGCATAGGCACGCCTGAGATCTATTTTGGCTATAATGAGGTTGATGGCCATGGCAGCCATTTCACAAGCTCTGACGTGCTGATCCCAAATGCCACGGTTAATTACACTGCTAAAAATGTGACGCTGCGCAACACCGTATATCTTTCAGGGAAATGGATGGATAAGCCCGAATACATTGAAGCGGTAAACGATTCAAAGATATTCTTGATATATAAAGCTAAGAATGTCAACATAGTCGCGGAAGGAAATTCCACTTCCGAGATAGGCCTATTTTTGAACGGCACCGCATTGAACAGCTCTTATATTGGCAGCAGCGATAACATATACAACGGCAACGCGACCGCAATGATAAACGCTTCTCGATTGTACAACATAGTTTCAGGACCTTCATATAATGGATGGCACGAGCTTGAAATTTCGGCCACGCCAGGATTTAAGATATACACATTTACATTCGGTTGAAAAAAATAGTTGAATTTGCCTATTTTCTTAAAATTGATTTGACCTCTATCGCTGCCGCACCAACAATAACAGCAGTAACCGCGGTAGTTTCGGCTAATCCTTCTGCCCTTCTTAGAAGACCGGAAAGCTGACGTGACTTTCCTGAAATAGCAGAACCCTTAGCTAAATTTGCCATGCCAATGAGAGCCAGCATGAATGATTAGCGTAATCCAAGTATTTATTAGTTATGATGAGTTAGACATTTGTGCGAGTTAAACACAAGGCTTAAATATAATCGTTGGCGCTTAGAGATTGACCGGTGGGAGAATGATATGCATACAAACAGTTTGTAGTGAAAAAAATTCAGTTGGCACAAAGGAAGTAGCAATACTGATGCGTACAGATGCACCCGCTTTCAGAAACTTTGGAATCTCAATCCGTTCTGATAAAACTTTAGCTTCTGGAAGCGCTGCGGACGTGATTCTTCTGCTTAAGAGTGAAACAGTATCTAAACCCGCGCAGATGCACATACTTTCACGCATATGCGAGGAAATCTCAGGCAATGGTTTTGGGGCGCCGTTCACAGCACCTGAATTATATTCTGTTGCTGGAGCGCTCGCACGAAACAAATCGTTTTCTGATTCGCAATTGCAGAAAAGGCTCATTGAACGATATAAGTTCCACAGCGGTATAATGGCCGACCTTATTAGAAATCCCGCTTTAACTGATGGCAGGCTGATCGGTAGGATTGTCGCCGCACAGGTTTCGGAACCAAAAATAATAGACTACATTCTGCAGCAGAAGGATGTCGATGAAGCGACTGAGAACCAGATCGCAAGATCGCCCGCCTTAAAAATTAGCACTTGTTACCACTTATCTTCCAGGCCGATGTACATGTCGACGTTTAAGATTCTGTGCGGCATCGAAAGAGTCTCTGGCGAATGGCTAGAGAGGGTTAGTCTAAGGGAGAATGAAGGAGTGAAAGTCATTTATGATGACCGCAACAGCGGCACGATCGCGCGAATAATACCTGCAGCATAGTTATCTTTAGTTTTCACTGTGTTTTTTATATGAGCCAGGAGGGGAAGTTGAATCCCCCTTCTCCGCTCTGCAGGCGGGCGCATAGCCGATCTGCCATCCTGGCACGCACTCATTTTAGTTCTCATTAGATTTAAACCTTGCGACACGGCAATGTTTCTGATGATGTTCGGATTATCCTTATATACTTTCTTGTCGATTAAGTTTCGGTGTACTTATGGCCGGAGATTTCCCTAGGGAACTTTTATCGAAAGTGTCTTTTATTGACTACAAGACCTCTATGCGCGAAGCGAAGGAGATACTCAAGAAGGTACCAGTATTAGTGGTGAAAAAAGATGGCAACTATTACGGAATTGTTGATAGGAGAGCGGTATATAGGCACATGCCGTTTGCCAATATGAGCGGTTCAGAAAAGGTCCATAAGATTGCGGTCCACGTCCCAAAAATCACCTACGCAACCACATTGAATGATACCGCCTATTATTTCTGCAAATCAGGGCTCAAGGCGCTCCCTTATGAGGAAGACGGCAAGATAATTGGCGCGATAGAAAGGCCCGTTCTGCTCAAGATAATGCTATCCACAAAAGTCCTTGATGGGATGCGCGTCGGAGACCATGCTACCACACCTGCGCTAGCTATAGAAAGCACGGCTAGCATATCCCAGGCGATCTCTGCGATGAGATCGCACAAGATACATCGTTTACTAGTCATGAAAAACGAAAAGTTTGATGGTATTGTAACAAACAAGGACATACATGTTAATGGCATTATGAATGCACGCAACCCTGAAAAGAGCGATCCGAGGAATCCCGCTGGCGCAGAAGTAGCAAGCGTAACGGAACGCAACGTAGCTTCTATAGACAGCAATGCGATGCTCCCTGATGCTGCAAGAATCATGATAGAGAGAGGTGTTTCATCGCTCGTGGTCTTGTCCAAGCACAAGCCAACCGGCATCATAACGATGCGTGACATATTTGAGGGAGTTGTCGGCGCCAGAAAGATTGATGAACGGAACGTTTTTGTAACAGGTTTCGATGAGACCACCTACCAGTTTGAGGACTCGGTCAAGGAGGAACTAAAGTCTCTTATGGAACGCCTTGAGCGCATGCATAAGGTAGACATCGGCTACATCACAATGCGGATAAAGAGAGTAAAGCTAAAGTCTTATGAGCTGCATGCCAGGATATCACTAGGCAAAAAAGGCATGATAAACGTACACTCGAGCGGCAATTCATTCCATGATGCCTTCTCTGAACTTATGAAGAAGATGAAGGATATAGTTTCGCGCCAAAAGGAGATCGCGGTGAGCTCCAAGAAGAGGCTCGAATCGAGGTCAGGTTTTGCATATGTTGAATAGACGCGTGCGCGGACAGTCCAGCCTTGAGCTTCTTGTTACCCTGTCTTTTGGGCTCATCATACTGCTGCCGATCGTAGTGCTTGCATTCCTACAGATATCCTCCTCAACATCAAACCTTGCGGTTAGTGAGGCACAGGCATCCGCATCTAAACTCGCGGCGATCGCCGCGACGGTCGGATCCCAGGGTTCTCCGGCAAAGCAGCTGGTGCTTGTTGACGTTCCGCCGGATGTACAGGACGTTTATGTCGGAACGCAGGTCAATGGAATAGGCCGTGCAATCATATTTGTGATCAACACCAATTCCGGACCCAGCGATGTTGTCGCATATACGCCCGTTAATGTGAGCGGCTCGCTTGGCACCATAACTGCGCAGGGAACATATCTTGTCAATGTGAGCGCAGAAAGCTCATGCCCCAGCGCACCTCAGCTACCGTGCGTCTATATATCGTCATCTTAGTATAATTAGTATACTTATTAGGACTCGGAACTATACCAGATACTGCAGTCACTAAATTTGGCGATGCGCTAATCATAATCAGTATTATTACTTGCATTTCTTGTATTTACCACAAAGACAGAACAGGTTTCATTTGGCTCGTGGGATGCGATTATCGTTCTGCGCATGTTAATGCCGTATAGGTCAGATGTTCCGCGGACTAATGAGCCAACCCAGGGCAAGCCCTCGTTTCTCAATAGGTATCTTGCATTCATATTTTCCCTTGTCATCTTCGCGCCTGAAGGTATTCCAGTATTTGGATCTGTGAGCGCCCACATACTTTCAACAGGAAATGCTTCGACTGCAGTCATGTGTTTCGGGTTTGACTTAAATGAATAGACATTACTGTTCCAATCAATTTCCCAAAAAGGTTGTTCTATGACCAATGCTGTATCTTTCTTTCCTTGAAACCTCTTTGGTATTTCTGCAATAAATCGCCATTTTCCTTGACCGAATACATATTCAACGTTGCTTTTGAACTCTTTTTCTGGTGCTTCGTAGATCAACCCTGTGCCCAACCAAAATATTTCCGGTTTGGTGAATACATAGCCGTTATTATCATTTAATACTCTGTCAGCCTCTAGGTTATTTGGAAGCCTGAAAAAAGATTTTGAATTTAGCAAACCCATTGCGTATCTGTAGGTCTCAGGAAAGCTATTCAGTTCTTTAAGTGTTGTTAGTTGAATAGGTTTCTCCACTTTCTTGCTAACCATAACACCATCCTTTTTTATTGTATGGCCATTTATAACCGCCAACGAAATTACCGGGATTGATGGTTTTACCCCGTCGCCAACTATAAAGTTAGGAAGACGGTGCTCTTTTCTAGCATATCCCGTACCAATTTTAAGGCTTATTATAATATAAAAATTTATGTATTTGGAATGTTGTATAAAATGCTTATGTCACAGATGCAGCGAATATGTGTTTCTGTACACCTTCATTCCCCTCCTCATCCCGTAAAGTCTGAAGGACTTTTCTGGCTTCATCTTGAAGTCCATGAAAAAGCTGTTCGCGGCCTGCTTGCTGCTCACATATAGGTCTATTCCGTTGGTCTGCTTCTCCTCCTTTGATATGAACTCCTCCCGCTTCTCCAGATAGCGCTTCATCTGCTCCTTCACGCGTTCAATCTTCATGCGGTTTCCTCTTAGCTGCACAACTCCTTGGTAATAACCGGCGCTCATCCTGAAGCATCTCCTGCAGGTAGCATGTATCACGCGGACTCGTATTCTCATAGCTACGCCCGCATCTGCAGACTCTGTCTCTTTGTGCACATGTATGTATGCCATACCGTTGGCGTATTTATCTATGTCAACCTTCCTGTCCGGTATATTTAACGCATATTTCAATGCCCTTCCGAGCGAATCCATGTCCATATCCACGTATTCGCCCTTTATCTTTAGGCGCTCGCAGAACCTGCATTGGCTTATCTTTGCGAAGTCAGGCACGTCCATTTTTAGCTTTGACGCTGCACAGAACTCGCAGAACGATCCGATGAATCTGCATTCATCGCTTGATCTGTTGCAGGTTGGGCAGTAGATTGTCATTCTAATCATTGTTTAAATTAGGGGTTCGGTTATATTATGCTTTGCCGCTGCTGGAGATTATTTTGAGTAGTGCCTGCTCACTATTGCGCTGTATGCGGGTCTCGTCACGAGCACTCCTAGGAGCGCGCCGATGATGGTCGATTCAGAGAACCCGACCACTGTCACAAGGCTCGTTGAGAAGAACAGCGGGAGCATCGTCACGATAAGCAGTGCTGCATCTATCCATACAATGTAGAACGCATTGCCAAGCAAGGTCTTCGCTGCGCTGTCGCTCGTCTTGTGCTCAAGTGTTTCGTCAGTTATTATTATTTGCGCATCCACTCCTGTTCCAACAACAGCGATCATTCCCGCGACAGCGGCAAGGTCTATCGTTCCGACAAGCCCTATGATCGATATGATTATGAATAGCTCCGCCAGCGTTATGATTAGTATAGGCGCGACAAGGAATATTCTGCGATACCTTATCGTTATGAATATCGATACAAGCGCTATCGCGATAACGCCGGCAAGGCCGCTTATGTAGAGGAATTCGCTGCCCAGCGTTGGCTGGACTGTCGTAGGCGTACCGACCAGTATGCTGACAGGCAGAGCACCGCCGTTGAGTATGCTTGATATCGTCTTTGACTGTAGGTTGGCATATGCCTCCTTTGCCGGCACGCTCAACCCCTGCGGAGCAGACCCGGATATTTCATAGCTGTCCCCTGTGGTTCCGTTGGTTATGCTCGGGCTGAGTATCGGAGAAGCCAACAGGCCGACTGCTGGCCATGACTCTATTATTGTCTCGTTTATCGTGATCTGTGCGAACTGCGGCGTCATGTTCTTTGCCGACTCTTTCACCACAGTATAATTATTATCAGTTAGGAAACTGTATAGCGATGAGTTAAGGTTGGAGCTGACAATCACTGTTCTGTATTTTGTTCCGTATTGGAGTATTGTGTTCTCAGCCAATGATACGCTTGAAGGTGATGGCGACACTGTCACAACGGGCATCGTGCTGCTGCCGAAAGCGAGAGCGCGCTTCGCAGCTAAGATTCCGGTCTGAACAGTAACGCTTGTGTTGGTGAGCTGCGACTGGTTTATCAGGACCAACGCATCTGTTGGCCTGTCAAGGAATAGGTATTCGGGTTGGTTGCCCTGGCCAAATACCACCTTGCTGAACCGGTTAGCCGCTGTCTGTGTTATGAAGAAGTCTACCTGCCAGTCCACCGTCCCGTTTGATACCTCTGCGGGGACCTGGCCGATGCTCCCTTTGAGTATTCCGGTGCCGTTGAGCGCTTCCCTTCCGTTGACCACAGCTTGGAAGACACCTTGACTGTCTATAATCCCGATCGTCTGGTTTACCTCGTTAGCCGATACTGTTGGTATTGTAACGTATACGTTGGTATCGCCTATGCCTTCGACTGTGACCTGTTTCAGCCCGAATGTCGATACCCTCTGCTGCAGCGTTGATATGAGAGAGCTCATCTCAGTGACATTGACAGGGTGCTGTAATGTGATTGGTATCTCTGTGCCGCCCACGAACTCTATCCCGAAGTGTATGCCGTACACAACATCGAGCACGCCGAGCGCTACGATTATCAGGATCATCGCGAGTATGCGTTTATCTTTTAGGTAGTCTAATGCGCTCATCTAATCCCATCCTTGCGCTTCTTATACCAGAGTATTATAGGCATGTTGGCCAGCCATGTGGTTACCAGGTCTGCAAGAAGACCCGCCATGACCACTGAAGATATCTCAATGTATGTTGGTATGTATGCGAAATATGCAACTACGAGCAGTACGCCGAACGACAGTATCGCGGTAATCGTCATGGTTGCGCCTGTCTTGAACGAGGAATATGCGCGCCCCTCTGGCGTAGAATCGGTGCGCTTTATTACTCGTATGCTGGAAAGCATATCGGTATCTATCGAGTATCCCAAAAGCATGAGCAACCCTCCTATAGATGCTATGCCGAGCGGTATGCCCAATAGCCCCATGACCCCCAACGCTACTATGATGTCGTTAGCCGCTCCGAATACCACCGCAAACGAAGGTATCGGAGTTCTGAATATCATGAATACCGCTATCGCGACGAGTATGAATGCGACTATTATTATAGTTCGTATCTGGCTCAAGAAGAATGCGCCCAGAGTAGGAGTAACATCATTATATGAATAGACAGTGAAAGGCGTTATCGCTTTGAGCTTTTTGATTATTGTGTTTTCGTAAACCGTAGAGGCGTTTGAGTACGCCTGCTGCGCAGCATCTACGTTCCCGCCGTAGTTCGATGCGTTGAATGATGGCAGATTGCTGTATACAGGCGCAAGGTCAACCATCTCCGCCTTGAATGCGCTCTGCATCTGAGCAATAGATGTGTTCTGGCCCTTCGAAGCTGTTGCGATAAGCGAAGCGATCGTTGTGTTTCCAGGGCTTGATTTGAGCTCATTCTGGTATAGCGTGGTGTTAAGTGAATATTCGGAATAGTTTGAGTATGCACCATACAATGACAAGAGATTCGTCTCAGCATTGGAAAGGCTCTGGTTCGCAACCAGCGTTATATCAAGCCCGGCAGGGGTCTTCGATACGCTCGCCTGCGATCCGGTTATGTTTGAATCTATCATGCTTGAGACCGAACGTATGTTAGGGTTTGCGGATGTCTGTATCTGCACTTCGATTCCGCCTCGCAGGGATGAGTCAAGCTGTATCTTTGTGACGAAATACAGACTGATAAGCATAAGCAGTACTGGTATCAGTATGTAAAGCTTGTAATGTTTGCTCTCGTAAATATTCCTCATGAAAAACAGCATGGTAAATAGACTAAGATGAATAAAGAATTAAAATTAAAAGAATAAAAACCTATGTTTAACCGTGGCGCTTCAGGAACTTGTAGTGCAGAGACATCGTAAATCCATAAACGATCACGAATATCGACAGAAGCACTATCGACCAGCCTATTACCAGCCCGTATGGAATGACACCGTATCCTGCAAGCACTGCGAGTATACCGAATATGAACAGGTATATGCCCCAGTATATCGCCTTGTATATCTGCCAGCCCGACTGCTTCTCCTGGTAGTGCAGCCTTCGCTCCCAAATCAGGCTAGGATCCACTGTTATTATCTCCTTTGCCTTACCGTTTGATCTTGGCATCGTAACACCGCAATTATATACATAGTAATGCTTAAAAAGGTTCATCTGCGCAAACCGCGTTTGTATTTATACCAGTTTGGGTGATACCTTATCATGGCTCGGAGGCTTGGCAGACGAAAGATGCCCGACAGAGGGGTACACACCGAAAGGGAGACAGAACCGATAGAGGGAGGAGTCTTCAACACGAACAGCATGCTCAGCCTGCACAAGCTGTTCAACAAACATATAATAGAAAAAATAGAGTTCCCAATATCCACGGGCAAGGAGGCTGATGTTTATCTTGCGCTTGCGGGCAGTGCAGAACAGGTTGACGGCGCAAAATTTGTTGCGGTCAAATTCTTCAGGTTGGAGTCACAATCTTTCAGAGGTATGAAACGCTACATAGCGGG
Organism: Microcaldota archaeon; assembly: GCA_021801385.1. GTDB lineage: Archaea > Micrarchaeota > Micrarchaeia > Micrarchaeales > Micrarchaeaceae > JAJYUY01. The sequence goes on from JAJYYC010000022.1 coordinate 43,850, forward strand.
CGATCCGCGGTTTGGCAAGGTGAGGAAGGGCAGGAACACCATGGTGAAGACATGGTGTGAAAAGGAGTTTTGGAACCTAAAGATAGCGCTCAAGGCAGGTGCACGCGTGCCAGAGCCGTACTTTGCGGTTGGAAGCTTACTTGCGATGGAGTTCATAGGGGATGAGAACGGAAATGCTGCACCGATGCTTAAGGAAACAAAATTGAATGAACCGAATGAGATGCTCAACCAGATACTGAAACAGGCTGCGCTGCTTTATTCCGTAGGATTGGTGCACGCAGACCTGAGCGAATTTAACATATTGGTCAAGGATGAAAAGCCTTATCTAATCGACATCGGCCAGGGGGTTACGCTCAATCACCCCGAAGCTGGCGTTTTCATCCGTAAGGACATAACGAATATAACGCACTATTTCGCATCTAAATACAATATCAGGATCAGCGTTGATGATGCATTAAAAATAGTTACCAAACTGCCTTGACATCAACAGATGATGTGCGAGAGAGCGTAGCTCTAACCGCAGCTTCTATCTCAATCTGCTTGGATAATTCTAATACTTTCCTTTGGCTTGCATTCAGAACCACGCGCTTAAGGTCTATAGAGCATACGTCCCTGTATTTTTGCACCGATAGGTCCATCGTTCCGATCGATTTCGCCATATCTACGATCTCCTGCTTGTCCATCCCGATGAGTGGCCGTATCACAAACTCGTTTATCCCATGGGATGTCGCGGAGAGGTTCTTTATCGTCTGCGATGCAACCTGCCCCAGGCTCTCTCCGGTTATTATGCAATCTGCACGTTCCTTCCTTGAAACCGATTCCGCCAGCAGATAAAGGAAACGTTTGAATAGAACTGTCTCATATTTCCTGTCGATCTTCATCGACATACTCTGGAATATGTGGAATGGAGCAAGGTACAATCTTGATGGGCCTGAATAGGCAGATAGGACAGACACCGTGTCGATTATTTTTTTAATCTCTGGGGCGTCATTTGATCCGAATCCATGGACATGCAGGTATATTGGCCTTATCCCTCTTTTCATCGCTAGCCATGATGCGACAGGCGAATCTATCCCGCCAGATAGCAACGAAACTCCAGTTCCGGAAGAGCCGACCGGAAGGCCCTGAGCGCCTCTCGTCCTTTTCCTTGTCAAATAGGTCTGTTCCTTCCCAATGTTTATCCGTATTATTTGATCAGAATTCATGTCAAGCTTGAACGCCAGTTTATCTGCGCGTTTTAGGAACGCTGATATCAGCTCAAACGAGTTGAATTTAAGCTCCTTTGAGGACCTGTGGGCCTCAAGGCGAATCGAGTCGCCTCTTCCCGCAAGGCGCCTTGAAGACGCTATTATTGATGGGATTGTGCTCCTTGATATTATGGACCTGCCGAACCAGCTGATGCCGAAAACTTTAGACAGCCTGCCGTAAATGAGATTGAAATCCGATCCTTTTTTAATTTGGATTAGTATCCTATCGCGTTCAGGCAAAACTCGGCCTGCGCCTGACCCGGATAGGGATTCGGAGAGGTTTTCTTGCAAGATCTTTATGAACTTGTGCCTATTGCCGCCTTTCAGCCATAGTTCTCCGAAATGGACAGATATGACATCTCCAAGCGCAGATTTGGACCGCATGATTGATTGACAACTTTATGATTAATAAGGTATAGCATTGATAGAATCATGAAATGTCGTTATTTCAAATCTGCCATTCATGTCCTAATAACTGCTATCCCTAATCTGCGGTTAGGGCCGCTGTTGGCGTTTATTGCAAGATCGCCGCATCCGCCGAAATATTCTCCCCCGCGAGCCAGTGGGCCGACCCATGCGCCTTTTGCTCTATACAGATATCTTGAGTCTGGGCTGTTGTTAGGGCTTGATACAATCCCTATTGGTATGCCCGTGCCTTTGTCCGTGTGCCACCAGCCCTCCTTATTTGGGAAGTTCTCTATGATGTGAATTTTTGGCTCTAAGATTTTGAATACATGATTGCCGCCGGATTGTTCCATAGTCCAATGCGGTTGATGTAATATGATGGCGGAATCTCTCTTGCCTTGATACTCAGTAGGTATCTCCACTATCACTTTCAATGTAGTTTGGGTTTTTTGATCCTTCTCATATATAAATTCAACTGTTCTTTTGAATGGCTCTCCTGGTGCTTCGTAGATCAACCCTGTGCCCAACCAGTACATTGATTTATTATCGAATGTGCGAGGTTTTTCTTGCAGTGCAATGTCAGCCTCATGATTTGTTGGGAACCTTATCCCTTTACCTTCATTTATGAGTTTCTGCGCTGAAATGAAATCAGTGCCTGGTGATTCATGCCTTAGTATATGCACCGCAACGCCAGACGCATTTGGTTTTTTCGTAACGCTTTCCATATTTATCACGGTTAGTAGTTGAATTTAATATACTATATATAGTTTTCCTTGCATATCATATAGTTCAGATGGACATCTTAAAGTCGTTAAGCAGGTTCATAGAGAACTCCAAGCACGTAATGAGCGTGAGCCATAAGCCAGGCAGGCACGACTTCGACAAAGCCGCAAAGATCATAATACTTGGCATAGTGCTTATAGGCGTGTTGGGACTCATCATAGCGATAATAGTTTCGCTGATAATAACAGGATCGCTCGCTCTGATATGAAATATATTGGAGTTGATTTGAATCTGAGTGCTTCACATGGAGATAAAGATAGATTACACAAAATCAGCGCATGAGAATGCGGGCGACTATTATGACCGTGCGAAGCGTCTGGTACAGAAACGCGCGGGCGCAGAGAAAGCGATAAAGGAGATGGAGCGCAATCTTAAAGATGCTGAAAGAAAGGCGCTTGAGAAGCGCCAGGAGGTTCGCAAAGTAATCAATACAGACAGGGAGTGGTATGAGAGCTTCCATTGGTTTAGGACGAGCGACGGCCTGCTCGCGATAGGAGGCAGGGATGCACGGCAGAACGAGCTGATGAACTCTAGGTATTTCACGGAGAACGACATGTTCTTCCATGCAGACGTTTTTGGGGCATCGGTGTTCATACTAAAAGATGGTTTTGGTGCAAAGCAAGAGTCCAGAGAGGAAACGGCACACTTCGCAGCATGTTACTCGAGCGCATGGGCTAGCGGAACGAGGAACACCGATGTTTACGGTATGCGACGCGATCAGGTTAGCAAATCAACAGGCAAGGGATCTCTTGGAACAGGAAGCTTCCTTCTTAAAGGGGAAAGAGAATGGTACCGTAACGTGCCGCTGAGACTCTCTTTCTTTTTGATTAATGGCAAACTTAACGTGATACCATCGATAGAATCGGGCAGGATAAAGGAAAAAGAATTCGTCAACGTTGTTCAGGGAGAGATGAAAAAGTCTGATGCGGCAAAGCAGATAGCTAAGATGCTCGGATACAACGACATAGACTACATAATGAGACAGCTCCCGCCAGCAGGGGGTTTCAGCGTTTCGTTCAAGAAATGATAAAAATTATTTATTTGGATATCGGATTAATATGCCAAAATTATAAACCTGACGCACTATTCAAAATTTCAAAAAAGATGGGATCGCTAGTGCGATAGAGCGATTGTGATTCGATATTTATGCAGGGAGAGAGATTTGAACTCTCGAACCCCTACGGGACTAGGCCCTGAACCTAGCGCATTTGACCAAGCTTTGCTATCCCTGCATTTTAGTATAATCTTTCTAATAGCTTATTAATACTTCATAGGCCACTGCGCGGCTATTCCGGCAGGTTTTAATATTAATTGCCATAAGTGTTATAAGTGATAATATGGGAAAAACAACCTCAAGAAAAGGCGATGTAGATTCAACAGACAGGCACGCGCAACTTCTGAAAGAGCTTAATACGCTAATTAGGAATCACACTGATGTGAAAGGCGCGCAGACCTTAGGAAAGATAACAGGCCGACATTGCAGAATGTGGTCGCGCGTATGGTTGGCGACCTTGGCAGGCTTGGTGAAACCGATGGATTTCCATTCGCTTCTGGGGCTGATGCGGAGTTTCTTTCCAAGGTAAAGTTAAAACTCGATGATAAGGTGCGCATAAACTCTGATGAGGCTAAAAGAATCCATGAGATATACCAACGCTATTACGGCTACGAAGCCAAACAGATCAGCATTGATGATATCGCACATGGCTGCTGAAGGGCAATCTTTTTAGTTGCTGGTTGTAAATTATAGAATATGGCAGGTGCGACAATAAGCCTCAAGGTGGCGACTGCCGTCAGCCTTGGTGCGATCATTGGAGCAGGGATATTCGTGCTCAGCGGAGCCGCGATATCAGTATCAGGGCCATATTCGGTAGTGGCATTCATACTTGTTGGCATCATAATGCTCATGGTCGCGCTTCAGTTGGGTGAGCTGGGATCGATAATGCCT
>JAJYYC010000025.1 GCA_021801385.1 Microcaldota archaeon
TCATGCGCTTACGCACTGAATATTAAAGATGTCCCATACAATAATATCGTGTTTAAATGTCCAATCGCCTTCCGATAGATCCGGATGTGTGCTACATGCTCGGCATATGCACAATCAATGGCGAGGTTCCGCTCATAAGCGTGAGCAGTGCGGATGACCATGTTACCGACAGGTTCATAAAGACCGCGATCGGCCGCTTCAAGATCGACCCTAAAAAGATATCATTTGAAGAATCAGAAGGCATCAAGACGGTCGGCTTCTATAACTCGATTCTCAAGAAGAAGCTGCTCAATCTCATGTCAGAACGCGACAGGATATTAAAGTACTTCAATGACTATTCCGGAAGCTACTTCGCCGGCATATTCGACGTCCGCGGCGGAGTCGACAGAAAAGGCATATTCCTGAAGCACCTAAATCCTGTCGATGTAATAGTGCTAGAACGCCTTGGTATCAGGGTCACCGGCCGCGGCGTATTCCGCATGCGTTCTCCATCAAGATTCGCGGACCTTGTTAGGCCTTACAGCGAAAAATTCAAATATTTGGAGCAACAGAGCAATAGCGGTAAAAATGGGAAAGTATAAAATCGGCTCATTAACCCATATTATTTTCGATTGGAGCGGAACGATAAGCGATGACCGAAAGCTCGTACATGAGGCAAACATGCGCGTGCTAGAATCGCATGGCCTTAAACGCATATCATATGCAAAGTGGTTGCAGAACGCGGATTATAATGCGGTTGGGTTCTACAGGCGTATGGGCATCAGCGGCGATGCTGATGAATTGGTTCTTGAGACAATATCACATTTCAATCATCTGAAAGAAAACGGATTTGCTCCATCGATATATCCGGGAGCAGAAGAGGCATTGAGATCGATAAGGTCAAGAGGAATAGACATATCTGTATTAAGCGGTCATCCAAAATCTCATGTGGTTGATGAGGCACGCGGATATGGAATCGAAACGCTTTTCAGCCGAATAATAGGTTCAGTAAAAAACAAGTCCAAAGAACTGCTGTCTCTATTGCGTGAAATTCCATCCCAATCTGCCGCTTATGTTGGCGATATGACCTATGACATCACATCCGCGAGAGCGGCAGGCATCATGCCGATATCTGTGACAACAGGCTATCAAAACGAATCGCTTCTGCGCTATGAAAATCCTGACCTATTGGTCGGCTCTATTGCAGAGCTCGATACTATTTTGCGCAACAGATGATTATTTCAGCATTCTTTTCTCGTATTTTGCGTATGCGACCACATCACTTCTGGTCCTCGCCTCAACTTCCTTCGGGTCCTTCGATGCTGTCGCTATCCCCAATTCGTTTGCCACCTTGACGACCTCTGCTGCCACCTTTGCTGCAAGCCCCCGTACCGCTTTCTTGTCTACCGGATTCGGGACTATCTTCTCTGTAGTAGCATCTCTGCCCAAGAACTTGGCTATCACCTTTGCCGAATCTACCAGCATCTTCTGGTCTACACGCGTAGGACGAGATTCAAGCAGTCCGCGTATAACTCCTGGGAACGCTAGCAGGTTATTCACCTGGTTTGGTCTGTCACTCCTTCCTGTCGCAACTATGTATGCGCCGGCCATCTTGGCCTCATCGTAATCAATCTCAGGGAACGGATTGGCCAATGCGAATACGATCGGCCTTTCCGCCATGGATTTTATCATATCAGGCGTGAACGCACCTTTTACAGATGCGCCTATCAGTATGTCAGCTCCCCGCGAAACATCTGAAAGGTCCCCTTTTTCCATCCTAATATTGGTCTTTGCGGCTATCTCATCCTTTATCGGGTTCATGTTCCCCTGCCTTCCCTTGTATAATGCGCCGGCAGTATCGACCATCACGATGTTCTCCACACCTGCGTGTATGAGAAGCCTTGCAATACCTACGCCTGCCGCTCCTGTGCCGTTTATCACTATCTTACACCTTTCGAGCTTTTTACTTGAGAGTTTCATCGAGTTAATCAATCCTGCGAGTGTAACAGTCGCGACTCCTTCGCTATCGTCATGGAATATTGGTATGTGCATCTCCCCTCTAAGTCTCGTGACGATGTTAAGGCACTTAGGCGTCTCAATGTCCTCTATGTTTATGGTTCCAAGCGTCGGCTCAAGAGATTTTATTATTCCGACAAGCCTGTCCTCATCGTGTTCATCTATGCATATGGGCATAGCGTCAACACCCGCAAACTTCTTCAAAAGGAGCGCCTTTCCTTCCATCACGGGCATGCCTGCAACCGGACCTATCTTACCCAATCCTAAGACTCTTGTGCCGTCTGTCACTATCGCAGCTGTCCTGCCTCGCATGGTGTAATCGAAAGATTTGGAATTGTCTTCCTTTATCGCAAGGCACGGATATGCGACTCCAGGGGTGTAATAAGTGGCAAGTTCTTCAGTGGTTGCTACCGGAACCCTCCCGACCATCCCTAGCTTGCCCCTGTTTTTCTTATGCGCCTCTATAGAAGAATTATTATCCATGAAATCGCTATCATATTGCAAGAAAAGTTAATATGGCTAACCTAATATTCTGTCCTCTCTCAGAATAATCAGCAAATTACCAACCGATAACTATCGCTTCAAATTAAATAATATGAAACAACGCTTTTTCATTGCTATCGCTAATAGTTAAAAATAAATAATCGCAACTGTTACGTTACAGATGCGAACTATACCCTTCTTCCCCTTCGTCCGCCTGGCCTTCTTGTGGTATCGGTAGGCATAGGCGTGACATCCTCTATCTTTAGCACTCTCAGTCCGCTCCTTGCGAGTACCCTAACGATCGCTTGCGCGCCAGGTCCAGGCGTTTTAGACCCGTGTCCGCCCGGCGCCCTGATCTTGATTATCACATTCTTTATCCCTTTGGCCTTAGCTTCTGCTGCAACCTTATATGCGGCCTGCATCGCAGCGAATGGCGATCCCTCCTGCGAGTCTGCGTTGACCATCATTCCACCTGATGCCTTCGCTATGGTCTCTGCGCCTGTCATATCGGTAAGTGTGAGCAGCGTATCGTTTTTGGATGAGTATACGTGTGCTACTGCCCAACGCTCCTCTCTCGGCCTGATGAGCTCCTGACCCATCGCCTTAGCCTCATAAGATATCTTCTCCTCTTCTTTCTTCGCAGGCGCCTGTTGCTGAGTCTGTTTCTTGGGTATCTTTTTCTTGCCTGCCATAATCAAACACCATTAGTTGCTGTTGCCTGCGCCTCAGGTTTTTCCTCAGTCTGTGCAGGCGCAGCATCATTCGTCTCGCTTTCAGGTTTTTCCTCCTTTGGAGCCTTGACTGTTATATCTATCGGTTTATAGTACCCGATTCCTGCCTCTGATTTAACATCAACTATATAACCTGGCTTGTTGACGCGCCTGCCGTCCATCGATATAAATCCATGGACTGTCAGCTGCCTGGCCTGCTTTATCGTCCTTGCAAGCCCCTTTCTGAACACGATTGTCTGCAATCTGCGTTCGAGCAGCACCCTCTCTTTAAGATCGAGGAGGTCGTCAAGAGTGGCGTTCTCTTTCGCCAATCCTATGATCGCAAGCCTGTTTAGCATCTTCTGCTTCATGTCTCCGTGTCCGGATTCGCCAGATAGCAATATACGCGCATTCCTTCTTATGCGCCTTATCTCTGACTGTACCTTCCAGAGCTCCTTCATGTTCTTGAGCCCATATTCCTCTATGAGCGTTCGGTCCGCCTTTATCCTGTCAAGATCCCACATCTCCTTTGGTTTCTTGTATGTCCTTCGGTTACGCTTAGGTGCTCCCAATCAATCACGCTTTCTTCTCTGCCTTTTTAACCTCCTTGCTTGCATTCTGTGCGGCTTGTGCACCTGCGGCTGCCGCGGCCTGTGTCGGAGCGCCCTCCTTCTTCTTTATGACACCGATGGTCGCGCCGGTCCTGCCTGTGGATCTTGTGCGCTGTCCGCGCACCCTCTGGCCGTACTGGTGTCTGTATCCGCGCCATGTACCGACATTAACTTCGCGGGATATGTCCTGTTTAGTACTAAATACGAGATCATTGCTCACTATGTGCAGGTTCTTGCCTGTCTCCATGTCCTTGTTCTTGTTGAGCATGTATAATGGTATGCCAACTGAAGCGGGATCTTTTATTATCTTTTCAAGATCATCAACCTGTGTTTCTGAAAGAGAGCCTATCTTGGTGCTCTGCGGTATGTTGAGCTTTGTTTCCGCCATCAATGAGATCGCATGAGCCATGTTGTGGCTTATGCCCTTTATCTTTGCTAGCGCTCTGGGCATATTTAGTCCGCCATCCATGTCCTTGCCTGCGACTCTTACTATCGAGGCGGCGCCGCTAATCTGCTGGCCCTGCCTGCGGCCGTGTTGCGGCTTCGAATCCTTAGCGTCTTGTTTTTCCTGCTTCTCTTCAGCCAATCTGGCACCTTGAGCTTTTAGATGGAACCTTCTCGGATTTAAACATAGAAGGAATCCACAACTATATCTTTCATATACTTATTTAAAGGTTAACGATGTAAGCGGGAAATCATACATTTTGGCGTTTTGGCACAAACAACAAAAGATGACAAAACCTGATTCTAAATCCCTTTGCACAAAGAGCTATGAACCTTCTGTGCGAGAATGGCAATAAGATGGTGATTTGATATGCGCATAAGCACTGCGGGGTTCAAAGACCTAAACCTTGCACTAATCCCACGCAGATCACACTCGGATAAATATTCTAACGGCCGTGTGCTTGTTATAGGGGGAAGCGCAGATTTCCATGGAGCACCGGCGCTTTCATACTCTGCCGCGTATGCGATGCTCTCAGCCATGCGCACAGGGGCCGGTTATGTTAGCGCATTCGTTCCGAGATCTGCGCTTATGGCAAATAGATCTGTCTCGCCATGCGTCATAGTTAGGCCCTTCAGGTCTAACATCTTGTCAAAAGCAGACCTGAAACAAATATTCGAGCATGCGGGCCGTTCAGATTCAATTGTCATAGGGCCAGGCCTTGGCAGGCGAGCAAATTCCATAAACGCCGCAAAGTCAATAATAAAACACTGCGTGAAGATGAACAAGATTGTGATTGTTGATGCTGATGCGATAGATTCCGGAGCGAATCTTGAAGAACTCTGTAAAAATGTGGTATTCACACCAAATCGTATCGAGTTTGAGCGGGAATTCGGAGCGGTTCCGAAAAACAAAGCAAAAGCGATAAAAAAGGTCGAGGATACAGCAAATAAAATGAATGCGTGCATAATGCTCAAAGGCCATGAGACGATAATCAGCAACGGAACATCGACAAAAATAGTGAGGAGCAAAAGCGCCGCTCTAGCCACTATGGGGACAGGCGACGTGCTTTCAGGAATCATAGGCGGGCTCTCTGCGATAAATAAAGATGGGTTCGTTTCAGCAGTCGCAGGCGCGTATCTGCACGCAATGATCGGCGACATTCTGCATAAGAAGTTTGGCGATCATATAACTCCGATGGATCTGGTGGAGCGCATACCATCTGCCTTGAAAGAAATGGGCGCGAACTGATGCCGCTTCTTTAAAATAGAATATAAACGCCGGGGTTGGGATTTTCATAATAATATTTTGAACCCAAAAGGCCGTGAGGCCATGCGCTTCCCGGAAAAGTTTCCAGGCGCACGCGTTACCGGATTCCGCCACCCCGGCATCGAAGATATTTGCATTGTCCTATATTTAGAGCTTGCTATGTTCATACCGATAAATCTATTATTAATTATGCTCTAACTTGTGCAGCATCCCAGACAGATATTTAGTCCAAGTGGTGCCTTTTCCTAGAACCTTTTCACCATCGCCATATCTTTTTATGTAGCTTTTTGTGCCTACATCCCTGAGCATAACCTGTATGTCCCTCGGGCTATGCTGCCAATTTGCAGGCAGAATGAAACCGGGCGGGTTGATCTTATTTTCGGGTTTCTGGTAATACTTTTTTTCGTTCGAAGAATATTTTCCGAATATACCTTCATATATTTTTTTCTGTGTTACCTTTGGGACTGAACGGTCTTCAGATGCCACTGAAGCATTAATCTGAGACTGCTTTTGCTGCGCAATCTGCTGCTTTTCAGCAGCGGCTTGAGCCGATGCCTGTGCTGCGGCTATCTGGTATTGAAGCCCAGGGTTGTAATAAGGCTGCGCTACAACAGGGTTGTAATAAGGCTGGGTTATTGCAGGGCTGTAGTACTGCCTATAAATATAGTTTTGATACGGTGCGTAATTGTAATAAGGCCTGTAGTAATCATAATTATTGCCAAAGTATCTGTATTCTGGCGCAAAACCATTCCCGAGCCTTATATTGCCTGCAAATCCATTGGTCCATCCGCCAATATCCAAACCGCTGCCAAACCTGTTTCCTACAAATCCGATTCTTATTCCCGCAGCCTCTGTCTTGCTCTGCTGTACCTGCCCTGCCGCGCCTATTGCGACCGCTATGGTCACGATCCCACCTCTAAGCATGGTATTAAATCTATTACTCTTATGTTCTTCAGCGCTGTTATTTTTGGTGTTTTCCATAAAGTCACGTTATTCACGCGACTTATGAAATATATATACTTTACATCCAATTTCACAATCAACGATATGAACTCTGTTGTTGCTCTTTGGTCTGCGGCTGCTGCGGTATCTTTTTCTTCTTAAGTATCTCATTGAGTTTTTTCAAAGAATCCTGCAACACCCTGTCAAGATCCCCTGCTGTAAAATTGTCGAGTATAAATCTGCCTAGCGGCTGATTCTTCGTGGAGTCCATAAATATTATTTCAAGGAAGCCCTGCATCTCCCCCTTTTTGTTTCCTTTTATCCGCGTAGCTATCGATATGCTGTCTGCAAATACGGGCTGCATACCTATTCTTTTTATGTTCTCATTAAGCTCGTTTGTGACAGATTCCATGTGCTTTCTAATCTCAGATTCGTCAGGCGTATTCATACGATCATCAGGATAAGATATATGTGTTTATTATTAAACCCATGCTATTGCGCGCCAGCCTCTTTTATTTTCGTTTCCTTTCTCAGCGCGGAGATTATAGCCACGATCGCCGCCATAGCCGCAGCGACGAACATGACGATGCGCATCCCGCTCTTGAACGAATTTGAGATAAGGCTCGGGAAGAACTTTGTGCCTGTTATCACAGTGAGGTTGGCCTTTGGTATTGACGATGTCGCATTGCTTAAAAGCGTCTGCATCGGGTTGTATCCCAAAAGCGCAGCGAACAGCGCAGACGTAGGTGGAAGTTTTGATACTGTTGCGGCGGTCTGATTCGGTACGTTCTGCATAATCAAGCCGTTGTATAGCACCTTCGGCAAGGTCGCTCCGAGCCCGAATATCAGTATCGTGAAGAACACCACCATACTGAACATAAACGACGCGTTTGTCAGCGTGCCCTGTATGCCAGATGTTGCGCCTCTGTTCTGTGGCGGCACCGAATTCATTATCGATATTGTGTTAGGCGCGGCAAACATGCCCTGCCCTGCGCCAAGAAGGAATATTATGACTGCGAAATCCGCATAAGCGAAGTTTACGGGCAATATGGCAAGCATCAAAAAGCCAAACACGTTTATTGTCATCCCTATTATCTTCAATCTACGTGCCCCGTACCTATCTGATAGGTATCCTGATGTGGGGCCGAATAACAGGAACCCGGCCAGTAAAGGCGTCATATCTATGCCCGCTTGCAGCGGTGTGTTTATGAAATTGACGCCATGCAGCGGCAGCCATATGCCCTGCAGCCAGATGATGAGCATGAACTGCAGTCCGCCACGCGCTATTCCGGAAAGAAACAGGCTTACTATGCCTGATGAGAACTCCTTTATCTTGAAGAGGCCAAGATTGAACATCGGGTCCTTTGATTTTAACTCTATGATGATAAACGCTATTATGAGCGATACCCCTAATGCCATGCCCCCAACCACATACGGATTATGCCATCCTGTGTTTGCGTTACCGTACGGCAGCAAACCATACGTCATGGATAGTAGTATCACGGTCAGGCCTAATGCGAAAGTGATATTACCAAAAATGTCTATCTTCTGATCCTTGCGTATCTCTGCGATCTCGTGAAGAGCGACATATGACCATATGGCGCCAATAATTCCTACTGGCACGCTGATAAGGAATATGAGATGCCAGTCTATTGTCGCCAATACCCCTCCGATTATGAGCCCAAGCAGGCTTCCCATTATTGCGGATATCTGGTTTATGCCCATCGCAGTACCGCGCTGGTTCTTGGGGAACGCATCAGTTATTATCGCTGTGCTGTTTGCGAAAAGGAAGCCCCCTCCCAAACCCTGAACGAGCCTCAATATTATGAACATCTCCACTGCGGTAGTCCCTTTAAACGCGTATGATGCGACGTATAGCAACGTAGAGCCGATCGCAAATATCGCAAAACCGAGGTTGTAAAGCCTCACCCTTCCAAACATATCAGAAAGCCTTCCTATGGTGATCACAACGGTTGAAGACATGATGATATATCCGAGCAGCAACCACAGAAGAAGCGTTATATTGCCCGGGGTAAGTGGATTTATGCCCAATCCGTTGAATATCGCAGGCAGCGATATGATAAGTATGGAGCTGTCGATCGTTGCCATCATCACGCCTAGCGTGGTGTTGGACAGCGCTATCCATTTGTAGCTGTGGCCGTATTTCGACTCGCGCCGCGCTTCTCTTTTGTCATATTCAGAGTACTGGTATTCATCAGCCAAAAATACACCATTGGGTGCGGATATCACTGCTATCTAATAAAAAAATCATTCGGGCCCGGTGGGATTTGAACCCACGACTTACTGGTTAAAAGCCAGCCACTCTAGCCATGCTGAGTTACGGACCCCACTCATTATTTTTATAGGCAAACTATTAAACTGCTCCGTAAACAGCATTATATTAACTGCGCATTAAACGATTAAGTAAACCATCTTGAGATTCCTGAAATTCCCTTTGTAGATATCCATTTAAGAGGATTTTGTCCAGCTTCTCTTTATTTTCCTTGCTGATTCCTACGATGTGTTTTCTTTTATTGCCTGATGCGCCGTTTGAATCTGATTCTGCCCTTGTTTTTAGTATAAAAAGCAGCAGAACCTCGTTATTGCTAAGTCTGTTACCTGTATAGCTAAAACAGATTTCAAATATTTCGTCCTGAAT
>JAJYYC010000011.1 GCA_021801385.1 Microcaldota archaeon
CGTATTGCGTCATTCCGTTTAACAGCCCGCAATTTTTTATAAATAGAGAATTAGGGTAGTTTTCTTTTCGCATTAATTCATAGTTTGCAGCATATGTTGTCTTTATCACTGTTCTTATAACAGGTTCCCATCTGGCTACATGGTGACGGCGCTCCGATCTGTACATGTTTTGCCATAATTTAAGACCCGCGTTTATGATATGATCAACATCCAGTATCTCCTCTCTTGTGGTTGCCCTCTCTGCCCGCCTTATGAGCATTGTGGCTGATGCTTCATCATGCTCATGGTTCCCATTGAAGTCTGTTCGTGACGCTGCCTTTCGCAGCCTCTGCTGGCTCATTTTATCACAATCTTTATGCCCTGTTTAAATATTTATTGATATCTAAATATGATAAATGCGATCGTAGTCTAGCCTGGTAGGACTTTGCCCCTCCAAGGCAAAAACCCGGGTTCAAATCCCGGCGGTCGCACCAAATAAGGCTATTAGCTTTTGCGGTATATAATTTAGCGGTAAGTTAATGGAAGGCAACAATAAAAAATTTGACCTTAGATATGCCGCAATTATAGTTGCTGCGATTGTGATTGTTGGGATATTGGTTGTTTATATGGCTACAAATAACAATGCACAGGTTGTTTCGAACGGTGACAATGTCAGCGTTTACTATTCTGGTAGTTACGCCAATGGGACAGTATTCCAATCTAATTTTGGTAAGACTCCGCTTAATTTTACTGTAGGCGCAAATGAGATGATTAAGGGATTTGATCAGGGAGTAATTGGGATGAAAGTCGGTGAGACCAAGAATATAACGATTCCGCCAAGCGAGGCTTATGGCGAGGTAAACCAATCATTGATTATCACTGTACCACGTACATCATTTGGCAATGCTCTTGTAACTAACGGTATGTTGGTTAGCGCCACAACAGGGCAACAGGGAATTGTTACAGGCCTTACAAACAACAGCGTAGTTATTGATTTTAACCCTCCGCTTGCAGGCAAGACCTTGAACTTTGAAATAAAGGTAATAGCTATACGCCCACCCAAAAAGATTTGACTGATGCCAAATACAAAGTCTCTGGACTGATTATTTGGAGCTGCATATCACACTGGCAAAAAAGGACTAAAGTTTCCCAATAAAACCAAGTAAAGGGATTGGGGGAAAATATGAAACTGCTAATAATATCCGATACGCATTTTCCAAAGCCATACAGTATGTTATACAGGCAGGTAATACAGCGCGAACGCCCAGATCATGTAGTCTTTTTAGGTGACAACATCCAAGCTGACCCTAGCCAGAATATTCTTGAGCTTCACAAAAGATTCATCCGGGAATTTTCGGGTCTGCATAAGCGGTCTAAAACCGCTTACATAATAGGGGACAATGATTTCAAAAAAAATACTGGCATATGCGAATATGTCTCTAATCAAAATTTCATGAATACCGATCCTTTTGTGTTTAAAATAGGAAACATGGAATTCTTCCATGGTAATGTTGAAAAGTATCTTTCCAATGGTAATGGAACTTTCAATAGATTTATAGAGGATGCAGGATTTCGAATATTGCGCATGACAGGACCAATTGGAAAACATGCGCTCCCTGCTCTTATTTCAAATATGACACGCTTGGTGCACAATACTGATAGCCAAACATATCTTTTCTTAGGCCATATCCACCTACTTAAGAGATCGTCACATAATATTTTCTGTGGCACGTTGAGCTCAAAAAGGCTATTGTATGGACCTAATGATTCCATAGGATATGTGACTGTGCGGCATTCCAACTTTATCGTCTCTTCTCCATCTGCTATAACGATTCATCATCTTTCCATGCCAAGGTTGCACCCTTGATCAAAGATTATAGAAAGTTAGGTTTATATCAAGTGGCAGGCCCTTCACAGCTGCACGAACTGCTTCCATCTCATCCGGCTCTTTACAGTACCGTTCGTGAAACTCTTTTGCAATCGAATAGCTCCCTGATGCCTGTATGTCAAGTATACGTCCTGTCATTTCCTCTATCGCCTTTTGGAATATTCTGATGTCGGCGCTGAACTTTGTTTTTGATGAATTATACTTTATCACACCGGTCTCTTTCAAAAAATTGTATTCCATTGTTGCCGCGGCTGTATGCGCCTCGCCAATTCCGACCCTTGCCATCCTGAGAATGTCTAAAAGATAGGTAACATATAGGCTCTCTCTGTTTTCCGCAATCGTTCCTTTTTCCATTAGGAAACCAAGGTAGTGCACGCCAAGTACGTTTGCCTTGCACTCCTCAAACTCGTTGTACAGGTCAAGCATCGTTTCGTTTATGGGTTTATCGCGTTCTTTTGTTGAAACACGCATTGGTCCGAGCCCATGTGATATCTCATGCGCTAATATTATGTCGAACAGTGACTCAAATTTCGCCATGCCGCTCTGATCTTCTTCAAACAGGATTAATGCAGATGGGGCGAAAAGCGCATCAAACTTGGCCTTCATCGAGTTCCTGAACAGCACCTTCTTGCTACCGTGTTTCTCTATGAACCGCTTGTCATTAGGTAGATTGCACGCCACAATAGAGAGCGCCCCTTTCGCCTGTCCGCCCGCAAACACTAGATTTGTTACTCTTAGTATTGGATTCTGCTTGCCAAGTCTGAATTTATAATCTTTAGATATTGGGAGCTTGCGGTTCATCTCGTCCATGTTGTTCATGTATATCTTAGCACGTGCGGTTGCTTCTTCATCGACTATTGCTATTGTTGAACTGAAAGTAGTTTTGTATGAGAATAGACGGTCATCATACATCTCATATGCTCCGATTATCGCCTCAATCTTACCGTTCAACTCCAACCAGTCCAAATCAGATTCGTAATAATCATCCGATAACAATGCAGACGCCCTGCTGTTTAGGTACCTTCTAAGCGATTTGTCCTGTGTGATTGATGCGGCTTCCTTCAGCCTTGCCGATGCCGCTTCCACGAATTCATGGTATTCGATGTGGTATGGGACTGCGGTCAAAACGCCATTAGACCTTCTTATTACAGTCCTATAGCCCCTAAATTGGGCTTCAAGCTCAGGGTGCTTAGCGATCGTTTCTTCAAACTCATCTTTTGTCATATCCTTGGGATAGAATTCTGCCCTTGGATCCCTAGGTCCGCACCCCATGAAATCGCAGTCGCCATCCAACAAATCCCACGGTCCGCGCGAAAAGACCAGGTATTTCAACGTTTCCCTGCTTTCGCCACCTTCTGATGCTAGCCTAGATATTGCATCCGGCATGCCAGACCATATCTGCCTGAACATTATCGAGTCCATTATCCTTGATACAGCTGCAAGCCTGTTCAGCGTGCCTTTCTCGGATTCGTTGAGTTCGCACTCTGCACTCAATCTTATCTCTTTGATTGCGCTTACACGCTCACGTATGGTTTTTACCATCGCATCAGCCAGGGCCCTCTACGCCTCCCTTCAATGAATACGCCTCTACCTGCATCGCGCGCAAATGTCTTGCGACATACATTGATGTCACCCCATGCGAACAGACAATAACAGGTTTCTTGCCTATTGCACGAATCGCATCAGAATCATTACCCACCAGTTCGTCAGGACAGAATGAGAGATAGTTGCTTGAAAGCTCTTCGAGTAATGCACTCTCTCTTGCGTCTGGTTCACATTTTACCCAGACGACCATAGAACCTGAATCGGCTAGCCTCTTCGCGGTTTCGAATCCGACCTCAATATCCTGGCCTGTCATAATACCTTACCCGCTGCGAATATTCTTGGTGCATTCTGCCTGCCTAGCATTATAGTGTCACCATGCTCTATCTGCATCATTTTGTCTATCTTCAATGTCGCTTTCTCACCGGATATTGATACAACCATACAGCTCCCGCTGCTGAATCCTGAAAAGATGTTGTATTGCTTTCCCTCGGTAATCTGCTCCTTTGCCAGGGCGCTTTGGGTCAATGTTACATTCACTTCAGTTATCGCAGGTATTTTCGCGCTTGAGAGAATATCGCCTTTTCTTATGTCGTTCTCATCTGCGCCTTTTATAGCAAGCCCAACCCTTGATCCGCATTCTGCGCTCTCCACATCGACATCCTGGCATTGTATTGATCTTACAGATATCTCCTTTCCGTCCTTTGAATAGAGTTTGTCATGCTTTGAGACTGTGCCCCTAGTAACGATGCCAAGAAGCACTGTGCCTGAACCTTTTACATTGAAGCACCTATCCACTTCAACCTTTGTAGATCCGTTTTGCGTTCCCCCATCATAAGATTCGATCTTTTCAAGCAGTTCGTCATTCGATGCGAATGTAAATGTTTGGGGATCCATTCCTGCGATTAACCCGCTTATATCGCCGTCTTTAGTGAATATTATGTGTTTTTTGAGCAGCAATGATGCTATTAGAACCTCTCCGAACAACCTGTCTATGTTTGCGGTGCTTATCACAATCTGTTCAGCCATAAGCAGTGTGCTTGGTAGCGCAGATATCTTCTCTCCTAGCTCGACTGGCGCCATCGCGACGATAACCCCGTTATCCATCTTTCTGTTGTAGAAGGTTATCGAACCCTCAGACCCTTTCTTTCCTATGAATTCGCCAAGGCTTGGGTCCAACGGGACCGCTATTATCTTATTCATTCAATCATCTTTTTCGTTCAGCTTTCCCTGTCTGCTAGGCTTCATACCTGAATTCTCAAGGAATTTCGAAACTTCTGACCAGACGATCCCATGTATTTCTTCTATGCCCATTATCCCATCGCCTTTAGTGCAGTCGATCACGTTCCAGTTCTTCTCCTCTGCGATAGACTTGAACGCTTGCTCCGCATCGATTAGGTGCTGTCGGTTCTCCTCGTGTATATCCTTCTTTATCCCGCCAATATACTCCCTATAACCCTTATTTTCGACCAACCTCTGAGCCGTTTTGTAGGGAACATATAAAAGTATTGTCATATCTGGCTTGGGAATCTTGAAGAAGTCAAACTCCAGCTCTTCCAGCCAGTGTATGTATTCATCCCTCGCAGATTTATCATGTATTTTTCCACCTTGGTGGCCCATGCTCGCAGATACATACCGGTTGCACACGATCACCCGCCCCTCTGCCAGCCCTTTCTTTATGCCCATCGATGCGTCATACCTATCAATCGCATAGAAGATAGAAGCTACGCGAGGATCAACATCATCTGCACCGCCATATTTACCTGAAAGATAGTTCTCTACCATTCCGGCGCTTTTCTGCCCGTACTGCGGAAAGTCCGCATATGCGGTCGAATATCCAATCTGTTCCAGATGTCTCAATAGCAGCTTTACCTGCGTGGTCTTGCCGGAACCATCGGTACCCTCTATAACGATAAGCTTCCCTATTGGCATGAAACAACCCGAATACTGAGATTAAATTGGAGTTCAGCTATATATACCTTGACGCACATGCAAAAAATATCGTTTTAAATTGCTTTATGGCCGTTCACACAACTATTAATGGATGTAAAATTTGGACAAGGATGCATATGAAATTTATCAACCTATTTAAATCCTTATGATTATAGTTTTTTGACCAGTAAGCAGCAGACAATTCTACTACTTAAGGTGACATAAATGAATAATGTAAAATGCGTTGTTTTCTTCCCAATCAGGGATGAGACATTCTTGGCTGAGATACGGCCTAACAATGACACTGACCCTGGCAGAATGATGCTGCCCGCAGGGCATGTGGAATCTGGAGAAAAGCTTGAGGAGGCATTAATCCGCGAATGTAAGGAGGAGCTTGATATATTGCCCGTGGAATACACCTTAGTGCATAGAAACACCCGCAATATGCAGGATGAGGTGCAGGATTGCTATTTTTATGCGATCACAAAATGGAGCGGAGAGGTAAAACAGAAAGATGTAGGTCAGCTCAAATGGATGAGTTTCTCAGATGAAAACAATCTTTATCTTGAATCTTCCAGGACTGCTGTCGCAAACATCCACAAGAAGATACATGAGCACATAATCAAATGATAATCCATCCTTATTTATACAGCAGATAAAGTGTGCAGTGGCGAACTTTGCGAACCGTGAGGAAATACATTTATATTAGGGAATCTGCTTATTTAATGCCCGATTTGAATGTGATGCTATGAACAGGCAGAAGACAAGTAGGAGCATACCTGATGTAGTGGTAGTCGGAGCTAGGGGCTCTTATGATATAAGGTCGCAAGAACCGCATATCTGCAGAGACGGGCAGATCCACACGTTTGTGTTTATTCGTGCTGATTGCAAAAATGGAGAAACCGGCAATATGGTATTCTGCATTTCAGAGGGGCGCAGGGACATTGAGAACAGAGGTTCGGTTCATTCAGGAATTATCGAACGATTAAATAACGCTGATTTCATCAAAGGGAATAGAGTGACTCCGCTTAAATGTGGCGTTATGCAGCTGGACAGCGAACTGTTTACAGTAAATCTGTTTGGAACATGGTCCGTAGGGGTCCCAATCTTGAAAGATAATGCGGATTGGATTGTTGTTGCAGGAACTCTGAAGGCGGCGCTTTATGATATCCCAAAGTTCACAGGATGGCACATAATCTGCTATGATAGCGACCAAAGCCTATATTCGCCAAACAGGGGACCATACAGCCATCATCTCAGGATTGGGTAACGCTAACTGAAATAATCAGAAAGTCTTTTTAGTTTTCGCTGAGCTATACAAGCATGTGGTTCCTTCTTCTGAGCGGAATTGCGGGCGGGGTCGCGAGCGAGGCGGTGCTGTTCGCGATGATTATAGCAGTACTTCTTATCGTATTTCTTATCGGCAAGTTTATCCTTAAGATATTAGGCGGGCTTATAATCAATGCGATTCTTGGTGTTATATCGCTGTTCGCATTGAATTCGCTATTCGGGCTTGGCATAACGATAACGCCGATCATAATACTTGCTGCCGCTATATTCGGGCTCCCAGGTATGGTCGTAATAATAATACTGCATTTCCTCGGGATTGTGGCATGAGCAATCCTGCGCAGGTAATTTAAGCTGATCTGCCAAACTAATATTGGTGGTTTGATCGTAAAATATAAGGGAGTCATACTCGCAGCGGGAAAGGGCACCAGGCTGAGGCCTCTAACTGAGGTGACCAACAAGATACTCCTTCCAGTGTTTGACCAACCGATGATAGTCGGTCCGATAAATACGCTCAAGGCATTGGGCGTCGAGGACATATGTATAGTAACGAGCAAGGAGCACCTATCAAGCTTCATGAAATTTCTAGGCGACGGCTCCACATTCAACGTTAAATTTACATACATTGTGCAGGACAAGCCTCTTGGTATTGCGCATGCGCTCCTACAGGCAGAGGATTTCTTCAAGGGCAGCAAAGTAGTCGCGACGCTAGGAGACAACATCTATGAAAAAGTTAAAGTAGACAGATCCGCACTCGAAGACGAATTCGCTTATATATTCCTTAAGGACGTTGCGCACCCGCAGCGATTTGGAGTAGCAGAGCTCGACAATAGCGGGCATGTCACCCGCATAGAAGAGAAACCTAAGAGGCCAAAAACAGCCCATGCGGTAACTGGGCTTTATATATATCCAGATGACGTGTTTGAATTTATAAAAAGCATGAAACCGAGCGAGAGAGGGGAATTTGAGATAACCGATGTGAATAACCATTATATAAACACAGGAAAGCTCAGGGCGACGAAAGTTGATGGTTACTGGCTTGACACGGGCACATTCGAATCGCTGCTGAAGGCCTCGATTATAAAGGCTCTTGAGTCTGACCCTGATATGTTCGAAGGCATAGACAAAAACGCGATGATCGCTGCGCTTTCACGCGTCTGATCTAAAGGCATCTGCGATTTTTTTTATTCATAAATTATAAATATTGTATCGCAGCTATAGTTTTGTGTTAAAATGGAGAAAACAGTCGAATCCGCAACCGCCTCTAGAAGTTATCTTGATGGCCTTGCAAAAAGGATCGAATCATGCGAACGCGGCAAAATCATGAGCAGGCTGCTCAGGAGGGACGTAAACTGCGCCGGCACAGCGCTCTATCTGGTTGGCGATGCAGAAAAAGACAGTTATGTTGAGCCAAAAACGCTCTATGCAGATTACCTCTCTAGGCTTGGTAAGATTAGCAATCCGGTAGTCGGATGCATAGTCGCATGGACAGGAAAACATGTGCAGTTGGACCGTATGTTCATAGCTACAGACTGGGTAAACACCAGGCACATAGGCGTCTTGACAGACATAAATCCCATAAGGGTCGCACACAGGGATGGGTTAAGCGGATGGTTTATTAAGAGCCAGTCGATCGAAGAGATCGAAAATTATGGGATGCGCAGAGGCTCTTTGATATCAAAAAACACAGGTAGGATTGCATATGCAAGGATTTTTGAGAGAGGATTCTACCTTCCTAAAAATTTCTTTGTCAGGTAAATCGTTTTTAAACATTATGAACTGCTTTGGAATTCGAATGGCTTTAAAACGATAATTATTTAGCATATGGTTCTGCAAGATATGCTGGTGCAACCATGTACCATACGTTCGTTACGATCGCAATCCCTATGCTAATAACGTTTGTTTTCACATTCGGAGCAATCTGGTTCCTCATGCCCTATATGCTGGGCGCAGGCATAACAGCAATCGATATGAACAAGAAGAACAGACCTGTGCTGCCTTGCGGCATGGGCACAGCGCTCTCGTTCGGCATAACGATAGGTTTGCTCGCATATACGTTCGGAGCAAGTTTTGGGCTTTATATTCCAGTCGCACCGCGCGAAGACCTGTTTGGTGCGATGCTCTCTCTTCTTCTGATCACTGGCGTCGGATTCATAGATGATATAAACGTTCGCGACACCGCTGGAAAATCCACCGGAATGAGGAGCACCAGAATAGGATTGAAACAGTGGCA
>JAJYYC010000005.1 GCA_021801385.1 Microcaldota archaeon
CTCCTTTGGTATGTTTCCGCCCTCCTCAAAACCTCGCCAGTATAAGAAGAACATGTCAAGAGGCATGCCGCGTGCGAGGAAGACCCCATGCTGCCTGAAATTAGGGACAAAAAGATCGCCATCGCGCATCGCTAGCGCGCTCCCTATCTGGGTCGCCTCTTCGCCTACGAGCGGCGCATAGGTTACCGCACGGCCCTGCCGCTGAAGGCTTAGCATCTTCTCGTCAAGAGCCCTGGCATAAGACATGTACTTGTACATATTAACTATGCCGGCGTCAGAGAGACCCTCCGGCATGAGGCTCTGGTCAATGTTGCCGTTTTCATCCATGACCTGCAGATATTCTACAACACCATCAAAAACAGTGGCCCTCACCAAATCACATCATCGTATCTCTGGTAACTAATAAATCACTTGTCCAAGGTTTCCCTGTAAAACCAGAAAAATATTTAACCGCTATTTGAGATTCTAATCAGTGGAAAAGGACCATCATCTCAATGCGGCTGAGATCATCGATTCGTTAGGCGGCATGGTCACTAAGGATCAGGCGCAGGCGATCTCAGACGGCAGGTTCGGAAACCCAAAGTTCATCGCATCAACCCGGCCGAACGCTAACGTAAAGGAGACAATCTCGCATCTATCGGAAATCGGCGGTGGGCAGATGCTCGCAAACATAACAGACAGAATATACAGGATATTCAATTCCGAGCGCGGTTCAGCGGTGGAAAAAAGGATCATAGTGATAGGCGAGGAAGGCAGTACGCTAGCTGTAAGAGCGTTAGGAAAGCTAGCAGAAACGATAGACGCTGTTCCATTTGAACGCGGGGACGAAGTGGAGATAAAAGGCATATCAATATCCGCAGATGGGACAGGCTCGGTGACGCCTTCAGGTTCGATAAAGAAGATAAAACATACCAGCAATATTTCGATCACCGATTATTCTGTGGTCATATCATCTGTGAATGGCGTAGACATAATAGGGATGTTGACAGAAATAGGCCCTATAAGGCACATAGAGAGACTCGGAGGCATGCGCCCGATTCCGGTTTCATCCTGTATACTAAGCGACGGAAAAATGAACGTGGCCGCATCATTTTGGGGCTCTTCCGCGCTTGCAACCACAAAAATAAAGGCCAACGGCTGGGTTAAATTGGAGTTCTGCAACATCAAAGTATCTGATGGTATTATGACTGTGAATGCGCTGGACAGCACAAGGGTGCTGGCGCACGATAGCCTAAGCAGACGTTCAAAGCCTTAGCGTTCTCCATATCTCTGCATGAACTGCTCATATTGCTTGACAACGCTGGGCGGTGCAGAGGGTTTCACCGACTTCATTATCGTTTCAACAAGAGAGATGCTGATCAGTGACTTGGAACCTGTGCTCAATGTGGTGTGCATCGCAGAGTTCTTTGCCTCTCTGCATATGTTGCTTATGTCTGCACCTGTATAGCCGTTTGACTCCAAGCCGAGCTTTACAAAATCTATCTCTTCAATAGGCGCATCAGAAAGGTAATGCTTGAATAGTTCAGACCTTTCTTTCTGGTTGGGGGGACGCACAAATACGATCTTGTCAAGACGTCCAGGCCTAAGTATAGCTGGGTCAATCGCGTATGGCCTGTTTGTCGCGCCGACGAGCATAACACCGCTGCGTTCGTTCACACCATCAAGCTGCTGCAGAATCTCATTGGTTATCTGTATGCCGAACCTGTCGGAAGACTTGCGCACAGGCACAAGCCCGTCTATCTCATCGATCAGTATTATCGCAGGGGCGTTCTCGGATGCGCGGTTGAAGGTTTCCCGTATAGCAGTTATCGCGCCCTCTATGCTCTGGTTCAGCAGGTCAGAACCGCTTATCTGCAGAACAGTGAGATCGTCAAGTTCAGATGCTATCGCCTTCATGAGCATCGTTTTTCCGTTGCCTGGTGGGCCGAACATCAGCAAACCCTTTATGCTCTTAATTCCGTACTGGTCCATAAGGTCGCGGTGGAGCAGCGGTATTTCAACCGCATCGCGCACCGCCTTTTTCGCATCATCAAGGCCTATTATGTCTGATATCATCATTTTCTTCTTTGCCTCGATGTTTGTCTGGCCGAGCACTCGGCGTTCAAAGTCGATCCTGAACTTGTTATACTCCTCTATCATTGCGATGTTCGAAGAGGGTTTCATCTTCTTAATAGCGGCGATCAGATCCTCTTCTGTTATTTCTAGCACAGTATGGCGCTCTGCGGCTTCCCTAGCAACCTCCTGCGCCACGCTTTCGCATATCGATTTTATATCCGCACCGCTATACCGTTCTGTCGCCTTTGCGAGGTTCAGAGTGCTCAGCTTTCGAGATACGGGCAGTCTTTTCAGGTATATATCAAATATCGCCTTCCTGCCGTTCAGGTCAGGGACAGGAACGTATATGATGCGGTCGAACCTTCCTGGCCTGAGTATAGCGGCATCTATCGTTTGAGGAACGTTTGTGGCGCCCACGATAATAACCTTCTTTGTCTTCTCTATGCCATCCATCTCAACCAACAGCTGCGATAGTATCTGCCTATGCGTCTCGTCAACATACTCATTTTTCCTGCTCCGAGCGATCGCATCTATTTCATCTATGAAGAGCACGCACGGAGCGTTCTTGCGTGCTATGCTGAATATGTTGGCTATCATGCGTTCGCTCTCGCCAGGTACCGCTGACACGATATTTGCAGCTTTTACCACGTAGAAGTTCGCATGTATCTCATTCGCCATGGCGCGCATCAATTTTGTCTTTCCTGTTCCGGGGGGTCCAAACAGAAGCACACCCTTTACCGGGCGGACATTGTATGCGTTGGAGACGCCGCGCTGCTCTATCGGTGATATGATCGCATCGAAGAGCTCCTTTTTGGTCGACTCATAGTTGCCTATGTTACTGAACCTATCCGCCGAGTTCTGGTCAGATAAAGACTCAAACGCATCTCCGAACTTCAGACGCGTGTCATTCTTCCGAACCTCAAGCGATTTGACGACGTCTGTGCCATAAAATTCGAGTACGAAGATTATCGCAAGTCCGAAGAAGAAGCTCGCGAATGCAAGCACATCCGAGGCCACATTCGCTTTAGAAAGTATCGCGTAAGATATAGGGTATAAAACCGCGATCATGGTGGCCTCTGTGCCCTTGTATCTCGATCTGCTTGCGACTGCGAACATATCGATTCCGAATATCATGATGATCAGAACAGCGAGAAATCCCAGATAGCTTAGCACGTTGTCGCCAAGCGGTATCGCAAGTCCTACGAACGCATAGGAAGAATAATCGGTTATGTATCTGTTGGCCATATTAGATCCTGCGGTGCCAGTCGCATTAGCGAACGTAATAAGGTTAGGGCGTCTATATACCGGCGTGGAATAATTAGCGATCGGCAGGCTTGCGACTGAGGTGTGCGCGGTTGTTTGGCTATATGGTATGTAGCCCATGTTTGATATGCCTGTCATTCCAGAAAGTGCGACGACTCCAAACACCACAAGAAGCGCAAGAACGATAGACCGTTTATGACCTATCGTTATGACCGCGAACATGAATATCGGTATCTCAAGAAGATAACCTATGGGAGAGAACGGGAGCGCAATCAATATATAAAGGAACGCGATGGTACGATAGTGCATGTAGCCGTATATCAGTGAAAACGACATCACTATAATGAATAATAGCGCAATTGCAGGAACCTGGTAAGCGAGCATTGGGAATGCGAGCAAAAACATGAGTATGAGGCCGAGGAACCCGTGACGAAGCCCCGCATAGAACACCAGAGCCGCAAGCAGCACTGTTAGGGTTATGGGATAAAATGGCAGAGCCGCGCTGAGCGCTATGAATCCTATGGTCGCGAGCATGGCGTCGGTAAAGTTGTCGTTAGAAACTATGGTGTCATATGCGTCTCTTATCCTGTATAGCGTCATAGGGGTGCTCTGGTGCTTCCTTATTACCTCGTTAGAGATGAGTGTGCGTACCTCCGGACCAGTAGTTTGCTCATTTGAAGCCATCTAACCATTTATTATTGTTTCCCTCGAAACACTTAAATAAAACATCATATAGATAATTTAGTGCTTATTAAACCCGTTGTAGCTCAAGGGCAGAGCGGTCGCCTGTAGTATGTTGTACAATCATGTTGGAAAGCGACAGGTTGGGTGTTCGATTCACCCCAACGGGATGGCATTTAATACAATGCCTACAAAAACATATCATGCCTTGGTAGTGTAGTGGTCAGCACGCGACCCTGTCACGGTTGTAACCCGGGTTCGAATCCCGGCCAAGGCGTTTTATTCTATTGCTGACAGGCCGGATTCTTTAGTAAAGCCTACCATAAGCCTGAAATAGCTCGTAGGTTCGATTTCAGTCAGTTTTGGCAACATTTGGAACTGGCAGCGAACAGCCTGCCGCAGGAAAAGCTAAGATCTTAAGCCCACATTACACAAGGTCTAAAGAAGCGCTTCAAAACGCCAACAGAGCCTAAATACGGCTCTATTAGCAAGGCGTTTAAAGAAGCGGAACTTCAACGATTCTTTAGAAGCGTCAAACGTTGAAATAAACAACTGCCAAAGGTTATTAATTCTATTTTTACTACTATTTATGATTGAATGAAAAAATTCGGAGTGGAAGCAATTCAAAAGTTATCTCAAAATTTTTTAGAAAGTATTAATTATGCTAATGATTTTCAACCTGATTATGTATTGGCTCATGCAAATCATCTATCTGAACTCACAACGTCTTTATTAGATAATTATGATTTGGATATTGACAATCTTTATCAATTAGAAATTGTATATTATGCAATAAATAAAATCTTGAATAAAAAATCTAAAAAAACAAATAAAATTAAAAAAGCAGCAACTATGATGAAAAGTTCATATTTAAAGGTCTCAGAAAAAAGAGAAGAATTACAAAGTTTAATTAGAACTCAAAATCCTAATTCCAAAGTAATGCAAACTCAAAATATTAATTCAGAAATTCCCACACAAAAAAGTACATATGTTTTAGAACCAGCTAAAAAAATAAGGCAAAGATATGAATCAGATTTTAGATGCATCGAAAAAACTCTTAATGAATTGAAAGGAACAACCATTAAATATCCAAAGATCGATCCTGAAACCTTGCAGAGATATGAACATACCGGTAAAGTGTTTTCAACTACCTTTTTAGATGAAAAATATCCGATCTTGAATGGCATGTGGATTGAAAGAGATTATAGGGCGAGGTCTAATAAAAAAATTAATAGTAATTATAATGGCACAGAGGGAGAAAACAAAGCAAAACTTGGAATAAAAAACGCAGAACTTGTCTCTGGGAAAAAACTAATAAACGGTAATGGAGCAACTAACGCAGTTGTACGTTTTTTTGTTGGTCAAGGATTAGACAATCAAGAAGACAATATTATGAAAATTTATTGTGCTATTAAAGACGATTCAATAACTAATTTTACTTCTCAAATGGCAAACTTTGCTAAAAATAATGATGTCAGCTTTGAGGGTAAATTTTATACTTTTGATAATCAGTTTAGTCACAATAAACTAGTACTTTATGCAAATTTAAATCAATTTGGTGAATTAGCCAAATTCCTTATAAATAACAAAGAATCATTTTACAATATAGAAATGAATCATCCGCTTGGAATACAAATAGTACCTGGAGTTTCTGCAGTAATTTCTGGCGAAAACAAAATACGTATTAGTTTTGATGAATCCATAAAAGATTCTCTTGAAGATATTTCAGACGGAAGAAAAGCGATTATGTCCATGCTTAGTAATCCAGTAACTGCCCCACACATAGCATTTTTATTAACAAATGGTATGATAAATCCAGATGTTGAACTTGTAAATGCACCTTCAAATAAAATAAACCAAAGCACAAAAATCACAACAAAACAAAAAAACACAGACGCTCTTTGGGATCTAAAGAAAAATGGTTTGTTTTCTTCAGAAGAAGAATTTCAAATGGCACTTCAAAATTCAGGTCATTCAACAAATCCAAATACTCCAAGAACTGAAGAGAAGTTTAAAATAAGCGGAAATAAGAGGGATCTATTATTAGAGGAGATTAATTGGTTGAGATCGCAAGAAATAATTTCAGATAGTCAATTTAAAAAAATGTTAAATATTGTTATATCTAAAAAAATTAGAAATCATAAATTCACTTTGAAGAAATAGTATTTGTAGAAATCCTGCCACAACTGATACAACATAATTGAGATATCGGTGAATTTTGTAGATCACATCTACGACTTTCATCTCTCTGTGTTTTCAACAAACTGCTCCTAAGGTGATAGCCGAACCTCATCTTATTAACAGAGTTTAATGTATCTAAAATTGGTCTCTAATTTTATCCCTTATATGGAAAAATTATATTATATTCTTCAGTGCCATAAACTCATATACCATTATCATTATTGCCAGAATATTAATAGCCCGAATATTAAAAGTGTAATTATTAGATGGTCCGATTAATCTGTTCACATCAACCGAAATGCCCTTGGGCGTTACTTCTATAATATATTAAACTAGCTTCTACTCGAAAACGCATTGAATGATTGGCCGTTGTTTAAATTACCGCTGTAATCGTTGGCGTTGCCATTCAGCGGCCACCATCCAACAAGATTTTCCAAATCTATAGGGTCACCCCCAATTCCCTCGGCATACATAGAATTAAGCGTCTCAGGACTCAGCGTAGCATTGTAAAGTTGAACATTTGAAACTATACCGTTGAAAGCATAAACGACTCCGCTCGGTTCTATTATCCCGCCTATCGTTAGCGGGGTTAGCGAATTGAAGGCTGTAGCATATTTTGTTGCTGTAGTAAAAACTTCACCATTTTCATATACTGTCCCAACCCCTGTGCTTTGGTTGTATACTGCTGCTACAAAGGTCAACCTATCCTGTACAAACGCATTGCTGGTGTCTGGCCAGTGGTCATACGAACCGTTAACCCATAATGGTCCGCACTCACCATTATTGTTTCCATAACCCCATAAGGCAAAACCATCCCCCGGGCTAGGGTTTGAACCAAATAGACCCTGGCAATTTCCTGCGGAAGCGCCATACCAATCCACCCATGCGGTGATTGTAAAACCATTCCCTGTACCTAATTCAGGTATTGGCGCTACGCCAACGTAGCTCGGATATGTTATATCCCCCTGGCCTTTCCCGTTTCCACTTCTCTTCACACCACCATATGAATAGCTACTGCCAAAATCCATCAGGAACTCCGGTTCAAGGTTTTTGCATATCCCTTCAAGGTTTATCCCAAGCAGTGAATATGGCCCGTTAATTCTGTATACCATACATTGCCCTGGAAGAGCCTTTTCAGTGAAGTTGAAAAGGTTAAGTTCGAACATCATTGCAATAACTATGGCTATTAGTAAAATCGCCCAACTGTATGTTATTAGGTATTCCATTGCGCTCTGTGAACTATCATGTTTTGTGACTTTATGATTCCGAAAGCGTCGACGCATTTTGCTTGCCACATTTAATTATAGAAATAATCATCTATAAATCTATATCATTGTGCCATTCATGTTAAAAAGCGTTATAAATCAAAGCGTTCAAATCAATCAGATGAAAAGAGATCCGCTAATCGTGCGATTCTGCGAGGAGGAAGCGATTCACCGTGAGGTCTATAAGAGGCTCGCAGATCGAGAGTCCGACCCATGGCATAAAGAGATACTTCTTCGACTTCACAAAATAGAGTCTGAGCACGTCTCTATCTACTCCAGAGTTTCAGGCATTAAAAACATAGAAGTGAATTGGCTAATCGTACGGATTATAGTCATGCTAAAGTCGATTATCGGCACAGAGCTTGTGATAAAGATAATGGAGAACAGGGAATCACGAATGGAATCTGAGATAGAAGAACATATGGATCTATATGGGAAGGAGGTCAAAGCGGCGATAAAGAGCGAACACGAAGAGGAGATGATAAAGGCAAAGGTGCTTTCGTTCAGTCCGATATTAAGCAACATACGCGATGTTGTATTCGGCATGAACGATGGGCTAGTGGAAATCGTTGCAGCAGTGTCTGGAATTGGCGCCGCGCTACAGACTCCGATACTAGTTATCGTAGCAGGAATGATCGTCGCGATATCCGGAACACTCTCTATGGCCGGAGGCGCATACCTTTCTACAGATTACCAGAACACGATTGAAAAATCAAGAGACAAAAACTACAAGTACATGTCCCCTATAAAATCCGCGGCATATGTCGGTATATCATACATTATCGGCGCCATGTTTCCGCTCATGCCGTTCATTTTCGGTATAGGTGGCTATCATGGGATTGCGATATCGATTATGCTCACCGCGCTGGTGCTTGTTTTTTCATCTGCTCTGATATCCATAATAGGCAACAAGCCTGTCATAAAACGTATTGTCACGACGTTGCTGATAACATTCGGGATTGCCGCAATAACCATCCTTCTCGGATACTACGCCCGGATTCATTTCCACATAGCGATATAGCTGGTTGATTGGCTTTCATAAGAAGACGTGAAGACTTCATATGCGCTGTTTGTGGCACAGAGGTCCATGGAACTGGATACACCGACCATTGCCCGAAATGCCTTTGGAGCATGCATCTGGACATAGACCCCGGTGACAGGGCATCAGCATGCCACGGCATGATGAAGCCATTGCGTGCACTTATATACCGCGGAACATACAGGATCGAATATGCGTGCGAGCGCTGCGGTGAAAAGAAGAGCGTAAAGGCCGCGCCAGATGACAGTACAGATTCAATCGCAGCTCTTGTTAAGTTCAAGGCTTGAAGAACTGAAACGGTTCTGCAAGGTTTATGACCCTGATGTAAGTGCCTCCGTTGCTTACCGAATCAGAATGCTCTATCCTGTCGTTTATGTAATCATATTTGTATGCCGCAAACTTTGCCTTTTCATCGGACTTTGCATATACAAGAACATGCTCTTTTCTGCCGAACAGATCCATTGTGGCAAAATACCTCGATCCCGAATGGTTGAACGAATAAATCTTCGGTACATAGTCATACTCTGCGGCGGCGCTAACGAGCGCCCTCACTAGCGATTCAACGTCCTTCGCCATCACGCATTCTACCTTCTTGAAGTTGGTCGATTCAACTCTTGGATCCTTCGACAGCTCCACTATCGGAAACCTCAGCGAACTGGAATATTCTCCTTGGCTAGAAGTCACTGAAACCTTCTCCTTTCCATCTGAATCGGGTGCGTAGAGCAGATACCTTCCTGATGCTGTGGAATCAAAATAATAGACTATCGATGGCCCTATCACCTCCCCCTCAAGCATAAGCCTGTGGTTCTTGCCATGCACTACGGATTTGACGTAGCTATGGGAACCCAGCGCGAACCTCGCAAGGTCTGAAAGAGACTCTAGCCTTATATAAGCCGCATCGAGCGAATTCTTTTCCCTGTTGTTTTTACCTGGCATAAATGTACCAATTCAGAGCAGTTTTCCTATCTCTCCTATGATATACATCACAGCATATGCTGGAGCATATATTATCGGGAATCCGACAGAACCTTCGCCTATGGCGGAATAATCCCCTGGCAGGCTTGCCTTGATGACCAACGTCATGTTTGTTGAGCTGTGTATGAGCGGGCTTGATGCGGAGGTGACATTAAGGCGCAGATTATACACGCCAGGTTCATTCTCATAGACAGGGTATAAGAAGCTGCCTGATGTGTGGTGCAATGCTATCACTGTGGATTGGTAGGTCCATGCAGGTAGCCCGTCTATGCTTATCACGAACGGGCTGTCTGACACGCCCGTGTTGTTTATAAACACATGTATGTCTGCGGGCTGCCCTGGCCCCGTTGTGACGCGCAGCGGACTGACCTTGGTGGAGAATACATTGGGCGTCACATTTACCACCGCGTTGAATGTGACAGAGCCGATCTTAGAATAGTTGCCTATGTTTATTGCGGTGAGCTTGAAGGTGTACTTTCCATTACTGGCAAGAGGCGCCACAGATACCTTCGCTGAGAGAGCCTGATTGTTGAGCGATGAGTTCACCCCTATCCAGCCGCTTGGCAGACCCGTGACAACGAGTTTGTTCCAGCCGTAGTTGAGCAAGAAACCGGTGCTGTTAGATGTGGTTGAAGATATCGTAACGTAGAAAGGCTGCCCTGGCCCCACATTACCGAGATATATCGTGCCGTTGTTGTAAACAGTATAGTTGTAAGGTTCAAGGACGTTTACGTATCCAGATGCTGCGTGCGCTGCTGAAACGAGCAAAAACGAAACGATCACAGCAGATAAAGCAGTACGCATCTTACCGGTATCTAAATATCAGCCAAGATTTATTAACCTTTATTCATTATGTCTAGAACCATCCTAATGTTTTGTTTTAGCTCTGCCACGGTTCCTGTATTGTATATAATGTAATCTGCGTCGCGCAACACCCTGCGCATCCCCATGTTTATATTGCTCCTGTCTTTCATCCTAAGTTCGCTTGCACCCATCCGCATCGCCTTCCTGCTCTTCACCCTCAATAGCCGCATCTTATATGGCGCTAAAACCAACACTAGTGGTATGTTCCCGAGAATCTTCCGTGCCGCTAATAGCTCATCATGCGACCTGAATCCCACCATCACGATATCGCCTCTCGCTTTCGATGCCCTCTTAGCGGTATCGATCGCAGCAAAGTCATTCCCTCTCAATCTCTTTTCATGCGCTGTGTATTCTTCTAAGCTTTCAGGCGTGATGCGGATCTTGCGAGATCTCATTTCCCGCTTTATTGTGTAAGAAACTTCAAAGACCTTGAATCCCATCCTGCGCAGGATCGAAGCAGCAGTGCTCTTTCCGCTCCCCGCAAAACCAGTTATGAAAATCCTCACGAGCTCACGTGTACTTCATGCTCATCGATGCGACCTCCCATATGTCATTGCTCGTGGGGGGAAGTTCCGAATAGGTGTAATTTAGCCAGAGATAGCCTGTGAACACATTCCCAAGGTTTGAGCTCGCCAATCCGTTCGCATTATAACAATAGAGTGAAAACTCCTCCTCAGTGTCAGAATATAGTACTATGGTGTTGCTGAACTGCGCATTCGGGTAATAATTGTTAGTATCAGAATAAGGCACCACATTTACGTTGCCGAACTCGGGGTTGTTGCCTGTTGTGTTGATTGCGCTCGAACATGCAGCTCCGTGGATGTCCATTATCCCGCCTGTTGACTGCGATATTATGACCGTCATTGCGCCTATCGTGTTTATCGTATAAGAGACGCAGTTCAGATAAGGGCTTGGATTGCAGAATTCAGGTTCAACCCTATAGTTGAGCACGCCGAGCTGAAGTACCACATATGCGGCTATCGCTATGAATAGTATGACAAATCCGTATGATGTCAGGTAGTCAACGCCAGCCTGGCTCTTCAGATTGTGCATAAACTCTAATCCTCTTTGGAAGGTCTGTTGTCCTTGCCAACATGGAGCCTTGTGCCTCCAGAGTCTCTTGTTATTCTTATGTCAAGATCGTTGTTCCCAAAGAGCTGTATTATCTCATCATATGTGTATGAGCCGATGTCGCCCTTCGCATCCCCCTTGCTTTTCATTATCTCGCCGCGCCGCTCAACAATCTCCTTCTTCAGCGTCTCGTTGTAAACGAGCGAGAGCTTTGGCACCTCTTTCGATTCGAACAGGTTCGTTATGTCAAGGTCGACGGATTTGTAGCCTTCATCCTGCAATATGAATGGCAGCACAGCATCAAATTCACGGTTCAGCTCTCCAACTGCAGACTTGACCATCGATTTTTCGCCCGCTATAACAAATATTTCGCTGTCAAGGAAACCGACGAACATATTGCCTGCTTTCTGCTTGGTTATGTCCTGCATGAGCTGTGAGACTAGCCTTAATATGACCACCGCGCTGTTGGGTCCGAACTTTGTCGCGTATTCTCCGAGCCCGTCCACCTTTATCGTGCCTATAGAGTAGCCTTCGCCTTCGGATATGGAATGGTTTATCTCCTTGGATATTCCGTCAAGTGTGGGCAGGTCTATGAGCGGATCGAAGCGTTTGCCCTTCTTCTTCAGAAATATCGTCACGAGGCTTCGCAATTCTATCGGGTCGAACGGTTTCTTTATGTAATAATCGGCGCCGCTCTCGATGCCCTTGTACCTGCTCGCGATTGGATCCATCGCGCTCACTATTATCACGATAGTGTCGCTCACTTCAGGATCGCTTTTTATGGTCTTGCATATGTCGATGCCGTCCTTGTTCGGAAGCATGAGGTCGAGTATGACAAGGTCTGGGCGGGTCTTCCTGACCGTTGGAACAGCCTCCCCACCATCGTATATCTGTTTTACCTCAAAGCCCTTGCCTATAGATAGTGCCATGAGCTTGTTGATGTTCTTGTCGTCCTCTACAATGAGAACCTTGCGCAGGCTGTCCTCCTCCTGCAATGGATAATATGTAAGTACGCCACCGCTGTTCCTGGATACGATAACCTTCATGCGTTCTAGTTCGCGTAACGCATCCTCAAGCCTTGATTTCGGTATGCCCCTGCTTAAAGAGATATCATTAAGCTCATTGAACGTAACCTGCTGTTTGCTGCTAACCATTGCATATATGTCACTCAGGCCGCTCCCAGCCGCAACGTTACTTACCATACCGATCACTGTTATGTAATGGAGCAAAAGTAATAATACGCTTGTCGTGTTTTACGGGTAGAAGAAAGGAGGACCAAAACGCATGCATCGCAATTTATATCTATAAAAGACGTTGCATTTTGGGCGTAACGATAATAATCCTTGCTAATAATTACTATGCGTGTCAGTGCGCAAGACGTTCGATGGGGTATTTTCGATAAACGGCAAGATAGCGACCGCAAACCTTGTAAGGGGAATAAAGGTCTATGGTGAAGACCTGATTAACGATTCAGGGACAGAATACCGGCTCTGGAACCCTTACAGGAGCAAGCTCGCTGCGGCAATTCTTAACCACATGAAAAATATGCAGATAAAGCCTGAGTCTAAGGTGTTATATCTTGGGGCGGCTAGTGGCACCACGCCAAGCCACGTAAGCGATATCATCGGAAATAAAGGAGTCATGTACTGCATAGAGATATCCGAGCGCAGCATGCGTCAACTTGTCGCACTCTGCGAGCGCAGGCAGAATATGTTGCCGATACTCGCTGATGCGTCTGAACCAGCTTATCTGGAAGGCGCGGGAACTTTCGATGTGATATACCAGGACATAGCCTCGAAGAACCAGGCTGATATATTGCTAAACAACAGTATCGCCCTGAAACCCGGTGGATATGCATATTTCGTGATAAAATCACAGAGCATAGACATCTCAAGGGATCCGAAAGAGATCTATAAGGATGAACTGGGGAAGCTCGCCAAAACATTCGAGGTTCTCGAGCGCATAGACCTAGAGCCATATGACAGCGATCACCTCTTCGTGGTGCTCAGAAAGATTGATTAACCTTAATTGAGTAAGCGATCTATGGAGCTCAGAGAATACCAGAGACGTTTGGACAGCGCAAAATCCTCATACAAGACGATCTTCTGCGAATTCTGTGGAGAAGAGACGCTGTCCGGTACTGAAAAATCATACTGCTCCAATTGTGAATCGGTCGTTGCCTCAGAAAAACATGAACTCGCATCAAAAAATCCGATGCTTGTGGAAAGCTTAGATAAGATAAGGTCTGCAACCGCAGCCGGCGACTTCGATACAGTGCTAAATTTATATGCGGAACTGACTAAAGCCTCCCAAAGCCCGCAGCTGCTCTACTGCCATGGGCTCGCATATGTCGAATATTCTAATCTGTTAATATCTAAGATAAGGTACGACCTTAATGGATTCATGGAATCAAACGCTCGTGCACGAGATTACGGCTTCAAGATGCTGTCCGAGGCAAAGCGGCTCTTCGCAAAATCCGCATACCATTCAGAATCTGCGGCGTTGTCTGGAAACAAATCCGCAGACCTTGCATACAACCTCATATTGTGCCTATTGAGGATCGGAGAGCTGCGTCGTGCAAAGCGCGTATGCGATGAGCTAGAGTCAGCGAACGAGCATGCTGATTACTCCAAAATGCTGCTATATATAACATCTGCAGAATACCAGAGCGCAGCTGTAATTGCTGAAAGGATCGCAAAGGCTGAAAATCCCCCAATAAACATCTTTTATTATATCGCATTCCTTAATTTCAAGACCCGGAAGCCAAACCCGCTCAAGATGCTCTCGATGCTAAAGGGAGTGATAGATCCCGCAAAGCTAAACCATCTTGCAGAAGCGATAACAGCAGATTCAATCGTATGACTATTTCGAAGTGAATATGAATCTCATACTATCTTTGTCATCGAGTATGCAGTATCCGAACCTCTCGAACTGAACGATCTCACCTTTTTTGAGCGATGCCGCATACGGCTCCACAACTCCATGAACGGTTCTGATGCTGTCAGGGTTGAACTCTCCGCGGTCATCGAGTATCTCACCTGGTATAACGACCTCGCATTTTATCGGATTATTGGCGTCAACCCACTGAACGATCCTCCCTTTAGCGCCATCTTCGATCCGCTCTGCTATGATGGTATTACTGCTTGCGATTATCTTGACATCGCTAAGGTCCTTCAGCCGTAAGATTCCACCTATATTGATCAAAGAAGCGTCATCTTTTGGTATGTAGAACTTTCCGGAGGTTTTGTACTCTCTGAATCCGATATCTGCGGACGGATGCAACCTAAGTTTTGCATCTGCTCCGTTCCATCCATGCACCTCCATCATAATCGGTTCAGGAACGAAGAAGAGGTGCTTTGCGGATTTGTCTATGATGCTCTTGTTCTCAGCCAGCAGCATCTCAAGCGGCACCTCGCTGTCTGTTTTGCTGAATCCGAACCGCATCACGAACTCTCTTATCGCCTCGGGGCGTATGCCTCTGCGCCTTAGCGCCATAATCGTCATGAGGCGCGGGTCATCCCATCCACTTATCTTGCCATCCTCTATTAGCTTGCGAATCTCTCGCTTATGCGTCTCGTTCCCTTTCACATTCAGCCGCGCTTCAAGATGCATGCGCGGCACCCGCATATCAAGCGCCTCAAGTATCCGCTTATCAAGTTCATCTCTGAGCTCGTACTCTTTGCTGCGTATTATGTCGGTAACGCCGTTTGCGGAGTCAAGCACGGGCGTGTTGAAATCATAAAGAGGCCAAACCCTGTATTTGGTGCCCTGCTTGTAATGCGGCGCTGTCACAATTCTCGCTATCACAGGGTCGCGCAGCGTCGTGTTTGCTGCTTTCATGTCACCCATGAATCTGAGTGTGGCCTCTCCGTCGCTGAAACCGCCGTTCAGCATTTTTGCAAAGAGTTCCTTGTTGACTACAACTGATTGAGAGCGATGTTCGCAGCTTATGCCGTCATACCTCATCTGCTGCATCTGTTCGCGTGCGCATGTGCAGACATAGGCTTTCCCCAATCCTATCAGCTTCTCCGCGCATTCATATATAAATCCTATCTGGTCGCTCGCGTAGTACTCTCTGTCGAACTTCATGCCGAGCCATTCATGGTCTTTTTTCATCGCATCGACATACTCCTGTTTGCATTTCTCAGGGTTAGTGTCATCAAAATATCGGTATATCTTACCAGAGTAAAGCCTTGCAGACTCTGCGCTGAGAAGCGCCTGTTTGACGTGGCCCACATGCATGTAGCCACTCGGTTCCGGAGATATCCTGGTGATGACCTTGCCATGTGCTGCGCCTTCAAGAACGAGCTTTGGCTTTGCGGTCTCAGCCTCTTTGCTCTCCTGCTCCGCAGCAAACTCCTTTTCGTATGCCGAGTATTCCTTTTCGAGCGAATCGCGATCTAGAGCGTTTGCCCATGCAACTGCGTCTGATGCTGCGGCTCTGGCCCCTGCAGGGTCTGCCCCCTTTGTGATTGCGAGCAGCCTGCCGATTATAGGCTCGGCGCGCGCACTCCCGTAATCGTGCGCGTTCTTGACCGCGTATTTCCTCGCTATTGATTTTAGGTCTGTCATGCGCTCTGCAGCTCTATCTGGTTGTCAAACACCGTGCCGTTCGAGGTTATCTGCGCCGTGATCTTCACCGGCAGTACGGTTCCGATCGGTTGGACCGAATTCACATAGACCGTATAGTTTGTCGCTGGAACCGATACTAGGATATGTTGAGAGTCATAACCCATACTGATCTCTTTAGGTATCGACACATATTCTATCCCGCTCACGACGGAGTTGCTTATCTTGGATGTCATGTTCCTAAGCCCGTAAAGGCTCGCTGTGCCTAGCTCAACCTCATAAACGCCGTTCGAATATATGTATGTGTATATCGACCCGTTAGACTCCATTTTAGAGAGTGTCTCATTCACCGCTTTTATCGTGTTCGGGGTAATATCCTTGATCGTAAGATTACCATAATCTGTGTAGTTCTCAACAACCGCGTTGGCTGTGCCGTATACAATCGCTGTTGTTGTTGACTTAATCGTCGTGGTGGAGGTCGTTCCAGATAGGTTGTTATTGCCGAAAGATGCGGCCGCGCTTATGAAAGCAATAAGTATAAGTATCGGCACGCCTATCGCTATAGCCCTTTTTTTAGTTTCGCTGTCCATTCACTCATCTGCAGAAGTATTTTATTGATGTAGTATAAAACTATTCTGTTTGTTTAGTAAAGTGGTAACATGGCATTCAAAGATGGAGACTTCCTGGAAGTTGCGTACAGCGCACGCAGCGCTGCTGATAACCGCATGCTCGAAACGACCGATGAGTCGCAGGCGAAGAGCGCAGGCATATACAATGACAAGATAAGCTACGGCCCTGTGCTTGTGATAATAGGATCAGGCGGCATAGTGAAAGGGCTTGACAACACGATAAAGGCGATGGATGTTGGATCTTCAAAGACAGTTACGCTTAAGCCGGCAGAGGCGTTCGGCGATCGCAATCAGGACCTTGTAAGGATAATGCCGCTCTCAGACTTCAGGAAGAGGGACATCGAGCCTAGGCCGGGCATGCACATAGACATAGACAACGTCGATGTAGTGGTAAAAAGCGTAAACTCGGGCAGGGTTGTTGTCGATGCTAACCATCCGTACGCAGGTCTGGAGCTTATCTATGATGTTACAGTGAAGCGCCATCTGACTAAACCAGAGGAGAAGATATCCGCGCTGGGCAAGACATATAGGGCAGAGCCCACATCCGCGAAGGAATCAGGCTCAACGGTCGAACTCCATTATGGCGAATCTGTGCCAAAGAATGCGAATTACTTTATCGGCAAGGCGAATCTAGTCGCTGCGCTATTCACATACTTCAAAGATGCTGAAAAGGTCAACGTAACAGAGACCTACAAGCGGCCTGTGGCGCCGCCAGAATCACCAGAATGAGATTATTCTACGCTTACCGCATATGCGCTGTTTACCTTTATGCCTAGTATCTTGGCGAGCGATGATTTCTCTGCGTTGAACATGACCACGTAACCGGACCATCTGTCTGTGAGATCTTTACCTCCGCAGACTGGGCATGTGTCTCCGTGGCCTATTAGCATGTGGCAGTTCCTGCAAGCTTTATCATCCATATCATCACTTCTTCTTATTCTGCGTCCTTGCCTTCAGTTTGGAGGCCTCGCTTATCCATTCCTCCTTGCCAAGACCTTCAGCTTTCATCGTTAGTGCTATCTTCGAATCCCTTACAGAGGTCTTCATGCTCACTGTCGATATCTTTGCATATACTGTGTCGCCCTTCTTGAGGTTCTTTCCGCTGCGTTTAGATACGAAAGCGGGCACCTTTTTGTCGAGTGAGAGGAAGTCATTGGTTATCTGAGATACATGTACAAGACCCTCTATCGGCCCTATCCTTACGAATGCGCCGAACTCGGCTAGTTCGGTCACCTCCCCGACTACGACCTCCTCTACATATGGGAGGTAAGTGAGCATGTCAAACTCCACCTTGTGGTGTATCGCAGGATCACCTGGGTATATGATTCCGCTGCTGATGTTTCTGACCCCAAACACCGATACGACAACGCCCGCTTTCTGGTCTATCGTACCCTCATATTTCTTCTTGAGGACATCGATCGCCACTTTATCTATGGGCCTGTCAAAGTACTCAGGGGCTATCTTGAATGCGTCTTTTACCGTGTGCACATAGTACATGTTTTCACCATCTCATTTTCGCGCAACAAAGCGCTTCAGTATGCCGTCGCGCGACATCTTGAACACCATAACTCCTCTGATGCTGCGTGCGAGCCTTGTGTCGTTTGTCACGACCGCAATTTCCGGGTGAAGCCGTGCCTCGCGCGCAATCCAGGAGTCAGGGTAGTCAGATATGTTTGATATCTTAACCTTTTTAGCACTTATCTCGCTCAGCGCAGCGCTTGCAGCCAAGCCTTTTTTGCTGCGCCTATCTGATATTCTGTTTAGCTCGTTTATTATACCTTTCGAGACCTCTGGTTCATAACCTGCAAGCCCATCGTAGATCGACTCAAAAACGCTCTTCTTGTTCTCAAACCCGAACAGTATCGAGCTGGTATCGACCAGTATGCGCAATCAATCGCCGTTTCTCATCTCATTGCGGATGCGCTTCATATTAGCTTTTATGTAATCTTTGAGCACAACAGCGTTGTTGTGCTGCCTGTCGCTCGTCGCATACATCAATGTGACTGTTCCATGCGCACCTATTATGTCCACTAGCTTTCTGACAGCTTTGTTGGTCTTGAGCTCTTTCGTATATCTCAACACAAACCCCTTCCAGTGGTTAGGCTCATGTCCCCACCATTTCCTCAATTCGTCGCTAGGGCCGATCTCCTTGAGCCATATCTCAACGTTTGGTGTGGTCTTCCTCACCCCTCTGGGCCATAGTCTGTCGACGAGCACTGCGGTTCCATCGGAAATGTCATATCTGTCGTAGATCCTTTTGATCTTTATCAGCAAAACACCGGACATAAGAATATTCAACAAGCGCATTTAAGCCTTTGGGTATGGCTGGCGTTCATGCCGTACAAATTAATGTTTTTCAGATTATGCCGTGCAGCTTTAATTGATAATCGTTGGAAAAGACCGCATAAGTGAGTCATACAAAAAACCTGGAAGACGAATCCGTTAAGGGCATTTTGATAAAATTTGTCAATAAATGGCAATAATATGGCGCCAAAAACATCATTGCTGGCACATCAGCGCATGAAGTAAAGTATCGCCGAATATAGAAAGTATTAAAAAACAATATAGGACATAATTAGTTAACACGACTGTTGTTGGTGTTAACTATGAGCATTTTTGAAAAGATAGGCAAAAGCATGGGTGTGCCGTCGAAGGAGATGGACGTTGAAGAATATATGAATGCGGCTGAGATAAGCGATGTCGATGTCATGCATGAGCCTGCTGACCACTATATAAAACCAATAGCGCTGCAGCAGCAGACTGACGTAGAGCTCATAAAGAAGGAGCTCTCATCGCATAACATCGTGCTGCTCAACATATCTGAGATGGCAAAGCGCCCGAACACATTGAAGGGCATAATAGACGAGCTTAAGGTCTATTCAGACAGGCAGGGTGGAGACATAGCAAGGATAGATGAAGACAAGGTCCTCATAACCCCTGCAAAGATAAAGATCATAAAGACAAAGAAGCCAGCACAGAAGAAGTGATGGCTCTATTCTTTTCCTTTTCTCATTTTTTTATTTGTACCTGACTTGGCGGAGAATGCCGCCATAAGCGCATTGACCTCTTCCACAGTCGGGGCAGATCTTTTCAATACCTTAGAGAATGCCGACAATACGGTGCGTTTGTCCCTCACGTATCCGTCACGTTTTATCCTTTCGCTGAAAAGTCGTTCAAGCGCATTTATCCTGTCCTTACCTGCAAGATATTTCGAGAAGTTGTACTTCTGGCTTGTCAGCTCATAGAGCATAACCGCAACCGCATGCGATATGTTCAGCACAGGATAACGTTCGTCCGCGGCTATGAACAGTACAGCATCGCACGATGCCATCTCCTCCCTGTTTAGCCCGCTGTCGTCCCTGCCTATTACCAGAGTCAGATTAGGGTTGCGCAATCGCATGTTTCTTAACGCGTCAAGCGGTATTACTTTATGGAATACCGAATCCGACTTGCGCCATACGC
This sequence comes from Microcaldota archaeon, assembly GCA_021801385.1. GTDB lineage: Archaea > Micrarchaeota > Micrarchaeia > Micrarchaeales > Micrarchaeaceae > JAJYUY01. The sequence continues at coordinate 20,055 of JAJYYC010000005.1, forward strand.
CTGTAGTTCCTAGCATCAATCCCGATGCCGCTCTCTCAAGGCTCTTCACGACCTTCGCACCCTCAAGTACGTCCCTTCCGTGTTTTGCGTACTGGATCGCCTTCTTGCCCTTGACATCGCATCTCGGATTTACAATATAAAGGTCATCAACTCCGAAGTTCTTCATCACCCTGCACACATAACCGAGGTTTAACTGGTACTTTGGTTCGACAAGCACCACCCTGATCTTTAGCGCCTGTTTCATAATATATGCACCATCGCTATCATGCCGCTGCCAACTAGTGCTAACACCGTGGTGCTGTTTACGAGCATGTGGGTCACGAGTGAGGGATAGAGTGACTTGGTCCTCTTAAATGCATATCCTGCGACAAGCCCGAACCAGAGCGCCATGAAGAACTCCAGATAAGATGCGTAGCCACTGTGCAGCGCAGCGAATATGAGCGCACTTATTACGATTCCGACCCTTGGCACCATAAACCCTCTAAAGAGTATCTCCTCGTTCAGCGGAGCCAGTATCATGGTGAACGGAAGGAGCCAGAGCGGAAATATGCCAAGCACAGATGCGGCGTTGCTGTTTATGCTTGTGTGGGTGAGTTGGGTTATCTCGCTTATCGCGACTGTTATTATCAAGTAAGAGATGAATATCAGTATTCCATATCCTATGTTCTTGAGCGTGAGCCTGTCTCTAGACAATCCGAGCTCGCCGGTCAGATTTTCCGGTTTTATGCGTTTATGGAGCATCCATGATATCGCAACAGTACCTAGGAAGAATGAGAGAGAAACCGTCGAAACAAGGTTAGCTGTGTTTAGCGATATTGGGTACCCGAGCGCATAGAGCAACGGCACGGCGATAGTGATGAGCAAAGCGAATATTGTCACGGAGTAGAATACCATCTTTATGGCATTCGTCCTTTTCGACTTTTTCGCCTTTCGCATCATATCATTATTTTTTATCGTGCTTTGAGAATTCGGTATATCCGCACTTGCCGCATGATGTCCTGTCCTTGTGCTCGCCCATCCTGGCGTGGCACTTCGGACAGAGCTTTCCCGGCTTGTACTGCTTGAACTCCCTCTTTTTATCAGCCATAATATCACTCACTTAGATCCTGTTGCCTTCGTCGGCGCCGCCTTCTTGGTCTTCGCCTTCTTTTCTAATATGCCTGCACGTGTGAGTACCGGCCTGCTCTCGAAGCGCTTCATATGTTCGGCGCTCTCGTACGCATGCATCACTCCAGTCTGGCGGAGCGATCCGTATGCCTGGTCTATTCTGGATATCACAGCGGTGTCTGGGCTGAGGCCCTCGAGCTTGCATAACTCTGTCTTAACGCTATCAGCCTTGACTGCCGGCTCTCCTATTATCGCAAACGCGACCTCCTTACGGTGCATGAGCTTGTTTTCCACTTTTGAAATCACTTTTATTTCCATAATATCGCCTATACGCGCATGAGCGCCTTCCTGCCCATCGCCTCCATGACCTCGACTTCAGCGCCTGCGACAAGCTTGCCGCGCATCTCTTCAGGCACCTGCATGTCATAGACCTCAAATGTCTCAGAATCCATAAGCTGTGCGGAGGTCTCCGATACCGAGACCACCTGCGCCTTGCGCTTGTTTATCACCGGCACGTCTACGTCTCCGCTGCTAGGCTTTAACAGCACCTTCTTCTGTCCGTCGAATATCCCTATGCCTGTCACGCGCATCTTCGCAGAACCGTGCTTACCTGGTGCGCTGGTATCTATGTTGACTATCTTGCATGGCACGCCGTCTATCAGGACGAACCTCCCTACCTTTATCTCTTTCATCGATGAGTGTTGTATCTCGTCTTCCGCCATATAAATGCCTCTAAGTATGTAATACTTAAACCTATTTGTCGCTCGGTTATATATACACTACGCACAGCGATCAGATCAGGTCGGAGATCATCTCATCGGTTGAGCCGGACGATCTCTCCGCAGAGCGCTCCTGGTTTCTCTCCAGAAGCAGCTTCGGGTTCATCCCGGCAACGATCGACATGACCTTTATCGTGTTGCTCGCATCTCCATCGAGCCTTGCCCCAAATATCACGTTCGCGTCTTCAGCCATGTTCTCCGTGACGCCCTGGCCTATCTTTGTCGCCTCCTCTATTGTCAGACCCTCACCTCCAGATACGTGCACCAGTGCGCGCTTGGCGCCTGTGATATCAATGTCGAGCAATGGATGTGAGACCGTGTTCCTTATCGCCTGATCAACTTTGTCAGGGCCAGATCCACTGCCCACGTTTATGACCGCTGCTCCGCCGCCGCCAAGCACCGACCTTACATCGGCATAATCTAGATTTATGAGGCTTGGCATCATGATCGTGTCTGATATTCCTTTAACCGCATTGCATGCTATACTGTCCACGAGCTCAAACGCTTTGTCCATTGGAAGGTTCGGCGCATACCTGAGCACCTTGTCATTCTCTATCACTATTGTCGTGTCTGCTGACTTTGTGAGTTCGCTGATGCCCCAGTTCGCCTTCTGCTTCCTGCTTCTTTCGAGAGAGAACGGATATGTAACGAATGCGACCACTAACGCACCCTCCTCTTTCGCTATGTCAGATATTATCTTCGCGGATCCGCCGCCTGTGCCGCCGCCCATTCCCGCCCCGATGAACACCATGTTGTATCCTCTGACAGCTTCGCGGATCTCCTCTCTGCTTGAGTCTGCGGCTTTTGCACCGATCTCTGGGAAACCACCTGCGCCGAGACCCTTGGTCAGCTCCTTTCCGATGAGCAGCTTCTTGTGGGCCTTAATCATGTTAAGATGTTTCACGTCAGTATTCATCGCGATTGTCGTGGCACTCTTTATGCCCATATTATAAAGCCTGTTGACAAGGTTGCTTCCCTGCCCGCCCGCTCCGACTACTGCGATCTTAGCCACAAATTCGTCCCATTGGTCCATAAACACCACACTTCGCATAAATATGAAGGGAAAAGAATAAAAAGGAAAAGGTAAAGGAAAAGAAATGATGGTAGGATTAACCTACCATCTCAAGGCCATCATATGATGTCTTCTTCTTGTCTTCAAGGTGGCTTACGATGCTTGCTCCCTTTACTCCTGTGACTATCGCTACGATCTCAAGCTGGTCGTCATAGCCCGGTACGAGCCTTGCGCCCCACTTGATGTTGGCGTTGAAGTCCATCTTCTCAGAGATGATCTCTCCTGCCTTTATCGCGTCGCCTATCGTCATCGATGCCCCGCCTGATATGTGTATCAGAGCGCCAGATGCGCCTTCGAAGTCCACGTCAAGCAGACGGTTCTTCAGCACGGATTCTGATGCGACATCGACTTTGTTTGTGCCACGGCCGAGACCAACCGCTATGAAGCCCACATCGCCTCCGCCCATGATGCTGCGCACGTCAGCAAAGTCTATGTTTATGAGGCTTGGTTGTGTTATCGTCCATACGAGCCCGCCTATCGCCTTTGCAAGAACATCGTCAGCTAATGCGAACGCCTCGTTCATCGGAAGGTTTGGAGCTATCTTTACGAGCCTGTTGTTGTCCAGTATGATGACGCTGTCAGCATACTTCCTGAGCTTCTGGATCGCTTCCTCTGCCTTGACCTTCCTTACGCGCTCAAGGTCGAATGGATATGTTACCATCGCAACGACTATTGCGCCCTGCTCCTTCGCTATCTGTGCAGCCACGTATGCGGAACCGCTTCCGGTTCCACCTCCCATTCCTGCTGTTATAAACACAAGGTGTGCGCCTGAGAATACCTGCTCGAGAAGGTTCCTGTCGACTTCAGCCGCCTTTGCGCCAACTTCTGGATTTCCACCTGCGCCGAGACCCTTTGTCAGGCTCCTCCCTATGAGTACCTTCTTTATTCGGTCGTCAATTATCTTGAAGTGCTGTGCATCCGTGTTCACCGCCACAAAGTCTGTGCCCTTGACACCAACTTTCTGTAAACGGTTCACTATATTGCAACCCGCTCCGCCGAAACCCGCTGTGACTATCTTTATCTGCGTGGAGCTGAAGAGCTCCTCATCTGACTGCTGTTTCTGCCCGAAGACATCGTTCACCATGTCGTTCATCTGATCGCCGCTCATTCATACCATGTAACCTTTAAAAACCTTGTGTTTTTCTCGGGATAGAGGCATTACGCAATACCTGAGTAAATAAATATTTACTTAAGTAAAATCATCAATAACGGGGTAAATCAAAGAAAGCAATATAAAATGGGGTTTAGACCGCTATCGCATTGTTTGTCGAGGAGAAAACCTCAATCAGTTTGTCTCCCGCCTGATTCATGATTGCATATTCTGAAGCCGCAGATGCGGGCGAACTGTACTTGACGACCCACACCGCACTCATGTTGGCTCCGTTCGGCGTTTCGTTGGCGGGCAGATTCTGGTAGAACCGGGCGTATACGTATGTGTTGTTGTATCCGTAGTCGGAGACGTAGCTATCGATCGTCGAGTTATGGATCGTATACGAGCGGACGATCGCTATCTCGGGAGTGCTAATGACATATGTTGGGGCATCGGATATGCCATATATCGTGCAGTTCTGAGTGTAAAGATTGTCTATCGAAGGCACAAGGCCTGTGGCAGGGTAGTCGAAGCCCTCTATCTGCAGGGTCGGGCATGCCCTGGTGACGTTGTATGCCACGCTATATATGATGTTCCAGCTATTGTTTTCTGCGGTGGAGTTGGACGCACTAATGAGCGTTATGTTTGCGGCAGGGTTTCCTGCACGGATGTCGCTGCCGACTATCTGGATCGCCTGCGATTCCGTTAGCGGAGCGGGTTTGATGCTATCTCCATATAAGAATACCAGACCTGCTATTACGACCACGATTATTATCGCGAGTATTGCAACTCTCTCTAAAAGTTCCATGTACTGACCTTACATACCTATCGTTCAACAACTATTAAGATTATTCTGTTGACTGCTCAAGGAAGAGTATCAGCGCCTTCTCGATTATGAGCTTGTTGGCTGCCTGCTTCCATACGATGCTCTGATCTCCGTCTATGACATCGCCAGTTATCTCTTCGCCTCTATGTGCGGGCAACGGGTGCATGACCCTTGCTGATGACGGTGCGAATCTGAGCGCGCCCGCGTTAAGCTGGTAATTATGCAGGTTTCTGAGCCGGACCTCGCGTTCTGCATCGTCACCCATGCTCACAAACGTGTCTGTGTATATTATATCGGCATCATGCAGTCCCTCCTCAAGTGAATCTGTGATGCTGATGCGGCTGTTGTAACTCAGCGCCTTGGCATAAGATTCCGGCTCCGGCTTAAATGTGGCGGGCCCGACAAGCGAAACGTTCGCGCCCAGTTTTGTAGCTGTTATCATGAGCGAATTGCAGGTGTTTTGGGATATGTCCCCGACAAAAGCGATGCGCAGGCCGTCTATTCTGCCCTTCTCCTTTATGATCGTGTATACGTCCGCGAGCGCCTGAGTGGGGTGCTCCAGTTTGGTGAGCGCGTTTATCACCGGGACTCTTGAACTGTGCGCTATCTCGAGCAGGTCTGAATGCTCAACTGTGCGTACCGCTATCATATCGCAATACATGCTGAGCATGCGCGCGGTGTCGGACAACGCCTCCCCGCGCGAGACCTGCGTGCTCTTAGAATCTATATATATTGGTGTGCCGCCGAGCTGCGCGACAGCGGCCTCGAACGAAACGCGCGTGCGCGTGGAAGGCTCTGTGAAATATAGGCCGACCGTGCTGTTTTCAGAGAGCGCAAGCCGTTCCTTGTTGCTGTCAAGTCGTTCGGCTAGGCCAAATACCTTATATATCTCATCTTTGGACAGGTCGTCGGATCCCAAAAAGTTCAGTCAACCACCGAATATCATTCCGAATCCGCTGTTGGCGCGCTCTTTCTCGTCGTTGATTATGCCAACGAGCTTTGATTCCTCCTCCGGCTTGGCGCGCTTAACAGTTTTGAACTTTTCGCTGAACATCAAGTCGCAATCCTTAAGAAATGCGTCTGTTGCGTTGATGTAAAGATATGATGCGTGGTCAGAAAGCCCTATGGATCTGCCGTCGCGCAGGCTGTACTCCTGCCTGTTGAATATAAGATTAGAATATTTTTCAGATGCGAGTTTGGCGAGCGCGGTCTTGACCTTTTCATCACGAGCCTTCTCCTCTTCAGGCGTCATGCTTGCGCTCAAAGGCGGTATTACGTTCGGGTCGGTATAAGGGTCGTAAGCTATTCGTTTCTTTAACGCCTCGACCTCCTCCTGTGCGCATACATAGACCCTTTCGGTCAGCCAAACACCTAAAGAAGGCGTGCGTTAACCGCACCGTCCCTTCCGGGCCTGTTTATGACTACGGCTTTGCCCGATTCCGTCATTATGATAGCGCCCTTTGTTATTATATTCTGCCTTGCGAAGTTACGGTTGTCTCGGGATTCCACAACGCTGGTTATTTTTGCCTTTTTGTAGCCCTCTTTTGTGAGAAGATTCGCGACCGAAGCGCGTTTGAGCCTCGCGGTGACCTCACCGCCGCGGCGCCGCATCTGGCTGTTTACGTTGGCGTCAGCCAACTTCGTGGCAGAGAAGTAGTTTCCCACCTCGCTGCGCTTCCTGTCCCTAAACTTAATCTTGCGCTTGCCGTTGCCTCTGCCCTTTGTGCCTGATTTTACATGAAGTTGAACTCCAAACTGGCTCATGCTATCACTTATGATTAATTTGGAAGGAAATCTTATTAACTGTTGTGAGTGCCGCAATAATGAGGCGGTTGAAACCCATATGCCTTAAGCCACAATGTACATAAAATAAACGGTACTTTAACGGTCTAAGATGATCGCATGACACTCTCATTGCTCTATCTAAGCATGATCTTCGGAGGCCTCTCGATGCTATCCTACGGGATTATCGACTATATCGGCGCTATCCTTGCAAGATCTGAGGGCACAGTAAAGATAACCTTTTGGTACTTTGCGGTAAGCAGCATAATCATGGCAATCATAGGTTTGTTATTCGTAAAACCGCCTGCGATACCAACGGTCTACATAGCCATATTCGCAACACTCTCAGTCCTAAGCGCATTCTCCCTCCTCGCTTTTCTAAAGGGATTGAAGGTCGGGAGCATATCCATCGTTTCCCCCATAGCCAGCGCATATCCGATCGTCATAGTCTTTGCGGGTGTGCTGCTACTGAACGAGGCAATAACAATCTCGTTAGGCGCAGGCATTGTATTAATAATACTTGGAGCTGTATTCGCATCGTTCAAAATGCATGAACTGAGGAAGCTCAAATTAAGCAAGGCGATTCCGGGTGTTAAATACGCGTTAATTGCACTATTTGGTTGGGGCATACTGTACGCATCAATAGGCATCATATCCAAAAGCCTTGGATGGTTCTACCCTGTGTTTATCATATCAGTTGGGAGCGCAATAGCGCTGTTTATATACTCTTGGTTTGGGAAGATAGACACAGCGTTTCCATTAAAGATAAAAAGAAATTTATTCGCATATGCGACGATAGGGACAGCAGCGTTTCTTTTTTATAGCATAGGAACAAACATCGGGTCGATAGCAGTTGTGGGCCCGATCACAGGAGCAGCGCCTCTGATAACTGTGATATTAGCGATGGCACTCAAAGGGGAGAAGGTCGAGATAAACCAAGCGATTGGAATAATATTCATAATTTCCGGAATAGTCATACTTTCGTTATGATTGACCGATGCCAAGCGGCATATTCATGCTATCAAATGGTGGTAGAGCATGCCTGTCGAAGCGTCTAGGCGTGCCAAAGTGATCCTACTGCCATGGTCACGATCCATTGCTATGTCGTTCATTATTGCCAATACCTGATGTCTGCTAGAGGATTGTTTGGCTTCGTCTGAATGCACTCTGAGAAAATCCACAAAAGGCTCTATGGTGTCACGATCTATACGTCTAAGCATCATGTTTATTTTTTCATATTGTTCTGTGTCATTCGCGGCGATGATCGCATATTGTTCGATGTTGTTCAACACCTCACGCATTTCAGCAAGTCCCGGAAGAACCCTTTCCCTTATGCGGTGCGTCGAAGCAATATCATAAACCGATTTGAAGCCCTTATATATTTTTTTATATTCGACATCCTTATTCCAGAATTCGACGCCACGTATAAAACCTTCGATGCGCTTATGTTCCGGAACAACAATTGGAGCCGTTGCGATCCTACTCATACCAACACCAATACAACTAAACCAAATAATATATAAATAGTTTTTCTGCAGCCTTGATACAAAATACCGGAATCAACAAAACTACTGTATATGGGTGTTTGGGTCGACCTGCGCGTTGTCTAAAGCGTTCGCCGGGGTAGGGATTTGAACCCTAAAGCCCGTGAGGGCACCGGTTAGCCTGTTCGCATCACTAATCAGCTCTCGAGATGCGAATCTCGAGACCGGCGCGTTACCGGATTCCGCCACCCCGGCATAGTATTAAATTTATTAAGCGAACTATTAATATATACTTGTAATAAGGATAAGTAGGTTTCATGGATGGCCAATCGCGAAAGGATAGCTACATGCGCATAATCGCAGTCTCGCTGTTCATTTTGCTCGCATTTGCAGGAATGGCTTTTGCCTTATACATAATCTCGGTTGCGACAACCATCTACATGGTAGTGCTTGGGATATTCCTTCTCGTACTCTCAATAATCTCGGGCCTTTTCAACATATTCGCCGCATTTCTGTATTACAGGTCGCATTACTATAACACATACATAGAGCGTCTGAAATCAAAGCTTAAACCATTGACAAAGTTTCCAAGCGTTGCTATTGCAATGACTGTATACAACGAGGACCCAGCGATGGTAAAAAAGAACTTCAAGCGCCTAATGGGGCTAAAATACCCGCGCAACATGGTAAAATACTACATGCTCGATGACTCAACCAAGCCGTATAACCGTTCTAGTCTAGAAGCGTTCTGCAAATCAGTCGGAGCAACATATATCCATCGGAAAGACCGGAGTGGATTCAAGGCCGGCAACCTGAATAACATGATCCGCCAGTGCAGGGAAGAGCTCATAGCGATATTTGACTATGATGAATATCTTATAAACACCAATTTCCTTATCGACACTGTCCCATTCTTTCAGGATGAGAAAGTGGGTTACGTCCAGACAGAGAAGCAGAATGCAGACGGTAACTTCTTCTCCGATTCGGTCAAGCTGTTTGACGGGTTCTTTTTCAAGTTCATACAACCCGCAAGGGCTCTTGACAACACCGCGATATTCGCTGGCTCCTGTGGCATCATAAGAAAGAAGACGCTCGAAGACGTGGGCGGATTCCCAGAGTATGTCATAGAGGATACCTTCTTCAGCTTCGAATCAGATGTCCATAACTACAAAGGGCTCTACCTTCCGAAAGTATATGCGCATGGCGAGCCGATAAATACTTTCACCGCACTGGTAAAGCAGCAGTGGCGCTATAACTATGGCGATACCCAGTTCCTGTTCTACTTCCTGAAAAACAAACCAAAGGACATAAAGCGAGGATCAAAGCTTTGGAGTATAGACTACCTGACACACGGGTTCGGGCTAAACTACCTTTCTGTGATGCTGCTGCTCTTCACACTAGCATCAATAATGATCGTGTTCTCGAACCTACCGTTCACCCACCTAAGCATATTTCAATTCGCCAATCTCAACAGCATGGCGTTCTACTTTGAGACAGTCGGTGCAATGTCATTCGTATTATCGCTAATGGTTCCGATAATATTGACAAAGATGTATTTCAAGAGCACGAGAAAAGGTATAATGCTATTCCTGCTGAATTTTGCTCTCATCATAGCAAGGACAAAGGCTTTCGTATCTGCGCTTTTGAAGATCGACCCGTCCGGGACGTGGAAACGAAGCATAGATGTGCGCAGATTAGATATTGTAAGCGCAATACGCAATACCAAGTACGAGCTTTCGTTCTCTGGCATACTGTTCATATTCGGTTATCTCGCCGCGATAAGTAACAACATCACCGGTGGCATCTGGCTGCTATTCTATGGCATGCTATACCTCTGCACCACTCTGATGGCGTATAAATACGGTTAGGGTTTTCAAATGATATACATAAAGCAGCACATCACAGAGAACGGAATCATACTAGCGATGTGCGATTCAGACCTTATCGGAAAGGTGCTTGAAGAGGGAAATATATTGATAGACCTTAAGGACTACTCCGAATTCTATATTGGGACTCTATCGAGCGAGCCAGAGGCTGATTCATCAATCAACAAGGATAAATTATGGTCTGTCAACGTTATCGGCAGGTCATCTGTCTCAGTCGCGCTCAGCAAGGGCATTATAGAAAAGGAGCACGTAAAGACAGTGAAAGGCGTGCCGTATGCAAACGCATTCAAGTTCAAGGAGCATTAGTATTATTTAGACGCATTATCGCTTTCGCTATATCTCCGTTTTCTGCCTCGAGCGCGGCCTTCACCTTCTCGGAATCAGATATTCCTGTCTGCTCAGAGACTGTCTTTATGTCTTCATCTGTTATCTCGGCCTTATATGCGTCTACCTCGCTCACATCGCCGGTTACCTGAAAGCTTAACGCGCCCTGTGCCTCTATTTTGGTCACTTGAGGGTTAGAAACTATTATCTGCTTGCCCTCAAGCTCTATTGTTACTTTCGTTGCTGCTAGTTCTGTTGATCTTATGCCCATCTTTGCCATAAGGCTTCTCATAGTTCGCGGATCCATATTCGGCATCATCAAATCAAACCTATTTTTCAGTAAAGGTATAAATCAATTCGCAACCGGGGTAATCAACCAACTGGGAGAGCATGACAGTCGCATAAGATCCTGCGGGCAGGCAGAATCTTGCAACCAATGAGCCCTCATCTTGAGTTGCAGAGAATTCCTTGTATGGGGACATCATCGCGCGCAACGACCCTTTGCAACCGAGTTCGCCGATTCCTCTGACTTTGAAGTCTGCCGGTTCGATCCCAAGTACATCCATGGCCTCCTTCTCAAATTCGGTGATGTGTTCTGTAGCGTAACCCAATATGTTTAGCAGCACAATGCCATCAGGGTTTTCCTTTCCAGAAACGATCTTTTCAATGTCGAAGAAGCGGGAATTGTCATGCGCGCAAACTAGATCATCATCTTTCGGGCGCAACGACCCTGGCGCGATCCTGTCCATGACCTCTGCGTTGAATATCGCATTTTCGACAGAATGCACGAACATCAATGCAAGCTGTCTCGGAAGCGACCTTATCGCTCCGACCCAATCAGAGTCGTGTACGGCGAGGTAATTTATCAATGATCTCTCATACTTTAGATGATTCGGGAAATACGAAAGCGCATCCGCAAAATCATAGCTTTTCCCAAGCCTTTCCCTCGCGCCGCGCGCCTCATTGTTCGTCTCGTTGCCTGGTTCTGTAAGGAATCTCATGACAGCTGATTCGAAATCCCCTTTGAGCATATCAAGCCCTATCCTATGGTTATTGCCACGCACCCCGAAACGTTGCATACCGAAGTAATTCGGAAACATCCCGCCCAATGACGATTCTAATTCATTAAATTCGCTTACCTTGCCATCTGTCATGATGCGTATGGCGAACCTGTTGCCTAAAAGATCTCCCATCGATATCCTAGTGTTCGATCTCCATGCGCCATTTATCCTGATATCCTTTATGTCAAGTCTTGCGAGATCTTCAGGCAGCGTTCCATATATCGTCGCGAGCTGGACCGATTCGGCGATTCTGTCCTTGGTGCCTGCGAAACCCACTGATTTTGGGCCTCTGCTGACGCTGTTTGCAATCGCCTTGAGCGCCTGGGTGGTGTTCCAGTTCCTTTTCTGCAGCACAAACATAGTGAAGCTGCCATTAGGATCTTCAGAAAGCCCGATATCATTCGGTGAATACCTCCTGCCGATTTCAAGCACAAAGCCCGCGCTGGTTATCTCTTCAACCTTGAAATCCTCAGGCGCCTCCTTTATGGTGCCTCTGATCCGGTCCATCTACAGACCTATATTGTGTATTCAACCCCTATCTCCGGAACGAATGACTTATATTTGCCAGAAAGGTCATCCTTGAACTCATTAAGTTTAGTGATTTCGCCGTGCACCAAGAAGATATTCTTGAGCCCCTTTATTTTGCTTATGAACATCTCTAACTGTCTGCGGTCAGCGTGTGCCATCAGATGGTACGTCTCTACCGGTATGTTCAGGTGCAGCGTTGTCTTTTCCACCTGAACAGTCTTCGCCCCGTTCAGTATCTCCCTTCCGGGGGTTCCGACTGCCTGGTAACCGACGATTACAAGCTTATTAGCTGGGTTGCTGCCTAGCTTTGCGAGATATGATATTATGGGTCCGCCTGTCATCATGCCGCTTGTTGTGACGATGATGCAGCCCTCGTCTTTCTTTATGACACCTCCGCGCACGCCCTTGCCTTCTATTGGGACGAAGTTAGGGCTCCTGAACGGGTCATAATCGCTCATCAGTATGCGCTTCTGTACCTCATCACGGCAGTATATGACGTTGTGCCTGTATATGCGCATAGCCCTGTTTATCATGCCGTCAACATATATCGGAGCTTTCGGCAGAAGGCCAGAATTCATGTAGTCATCAAGCATGAAGAGCACCTCCTGTGCCCTACCTACTGCGAATGCGGGTATGAGGACCTTGCCTCCAGCAAGAATCGTATCCTTCATGCTCTGCATCGCCTTCTTAGTCGAATCTTCATCGGTCTTTATGACGTCGTTCTTCGATCCGTATGTGCTCTCGACTATTAGCGTGTCCGCCGACAGGTTTTTGATGTCGGCGCCGTTGAGGAGCCGAGTCTTCGCCATATTTGCGTCTCCGCTGTATAGGAGCCTGTTCTTACCGTCATCAACGAGTATCATCGAGCTGCCAATGATGTGCCCAGCTGGGATAAACATGATCTTGAGGTTCTTGACCGTAATGGTCTCCCTGAACTCGTGCACCTTGAAGCTCTTCCTGAGCCTATTGAGGCCGTCCTTCGTGACATCCTTCGGCTCCGAAAGCCTCATGTAGTCTGCGATTATCACAGCGGAAAGCTCCATCGTCGGTTTCGTAGCATGCACCTGACCCCTGTATCCTGCGCTGAATATATGCGGCAGGTATGCCACGTGGTCAAGGTGTGCATGCGACAGGAATATCCCGTCAAGTTCGCCTAGTATGCTGTCCGGTATCTGTGGTTTTTCCTCCTGCTTGCCTAGCTTTATGCCCGCATCAAGCAGTATCTTGGTGCTTCCGGAGCTCACAAGTATGCAGCTCCTTCCAACCTCTCCAGCACCGCCAAAAAAAGTAATTTTCAATTAATCACTGTCTCTATATAGTATATAATGTTTTATGTATTGTTCTGTCTGTCCAAATAACTGCAAATAGGTTCACTTCTTGCTTATGACAGCTATGTCCTGCAGGTTTATCTCAGGCATCTCCTGCGCCCTGTCCTTATCGCGCATCCTTGGCCTTCTCGGCTTCTGCTGCTGCGGAGCAGCGCTGCGTGTCAATCCGAGTACTTTGCGCAGGCCGATATACATGTCGTCAAGCTTTCTGTCCATTTCAGCTATCTCCGGGTCAAGCTTTGCGATCTCGCCCTTAAGCATCTCGATATCGCCTTTTACGAGCTTAAGCTTCCTCTCAACCCTTACCGTAGCGCCAAGGTCATTGAGCTCTTTGTTTATCTCGCTGATCTTGCGTATAATCTCCTTCTCCTGATTGAGCGAGCTCGCCTCTGTGGATATCCTGAACTCCAGCCTGTTCTTTAGCCTCTTTAGGTATCCGAAACGCCTGTTGCCCTCCTCCGACTTGCCAGACTCCTGGTTCATCTTTACGAGCTTTTCCACCGCAACGAGTTCATTCTCTTTGTAAAGCAGTCTGCGCCTGCATTCCTTTATTCTGGCCACGCTTTTGGCGCGCTCCTTTCTGAGCTCGTCTATGGCCTCCTTTGCCTTAACCGCATCAGGGTTGTTGGACCTTTTTACTATCTCGTTGAGTGAGTTAACAGGAGAAGCCGTGCTACTACCATGATCCGCCTTCGCGGATGTAGCTTCTGTCTTTTCATCAATTATCGCATTATCCAGTGAATCGCCCACTGCTAACGAATGATATTTTTATAAGCATCTAAGAGCCTGTCTGTTGTTTTTTGGAGTGAATACTGTTTTGCAGTATCCCACATACCTTTATAGGACTCAATATTATTTATAACCTTCCTTATTTTTCTTGCGCATGCCATATAATCCCCAGCAGGGAATTTCTCCCCGTTTTCGCCGTTGACGATCAGGTCTTTGAGCGCAAGATAGTCAGCGCCGATCACAGGAATGCCGCACGCCATCGCCTCGAGCGTCACGATCCCCTGGGTCTCAAACGTCGACGGCATGCAGAACGCGTCTGCCGCCGCGTAGTACTCGGGAAGGTCTGCGTTGTCGACGAAGCCGACGAAATCGAAGAGATCGCCTAACCCTGCACGATCAACCATCTTCGTATAGTGCTCGTATCCTGGTCCGGTGCCTGCGACCACAAACCTGTAATTCTCGTTCTTGAGTAGCCGAGCAGCATTGATCATGACCTCCAGATTCTTCTCTCTGCTGACACGGCCTGCGAACAGTATCATGTGCTCTCTATCAGTTATATTGAGTGCTCGCCTTATCTTACTTCCGTCGACATTAAGATTGAACCTTGATATGTCGACGCTATTCGGCACAACTCCCACGTTATGTATGCCCCTCCTGTCTAGCATCTTGCTTATCACATCGCTTGGCGCAAGGATGGAATCGCATCTGCTGTAGAAATGCCTTAAATATAGCCAAGAATAGCGTTTTATGAACTCCCTGACCATCTTGCTGTTTGAGGTGTACTCCTTGACGACGGCTGTATTGGTGAACATCGTATGGAATGTGCCTACCGTCGGGGTTTTGTTGACCTTGGCGATGATCATGCCCTGCACGCCGACGGTGAATGGCGTCTGGAGGTGTGCGACGTCAAAATCTATGCCCATGTTGCGTATCGCGGTCGCTCCGGGCAGGAATGCGATGCTATACTGAGGGTAGCGCCTGAAACTCAAACCCCTTATCACATGCAGGTTGCTGTATTTGCGTTTAAGCCTCTCAGTCTCAGAATTGCCAGAGGCGTATATGTGAACTTCGTGTCCACGACGCATCAGCTCCTTCCTGAAGTTAAGCATGGATATTACTACGCCGTCAACAGCGGGCAGAAAACTGTCACTGTAAAAAGCGATCTTCAATGACCTAGCCATCTACTAACTTTCTTATACTATATTTTTATAGCTTCGCCGCCGGACTGTTTTATCTTCTCTTCTGCGGTCTTCGTGAATCCCGATGCGCTTATCTTGGCTGCAGACGATAGCGAGCCATTGCTGAGCACCTTGAAGCTCCTGAGCGTTATCTCTCTGGTTCCGCTGGAGGCGAGCCTGCGCTCTATCTCCTTTATCGTTATCTCCTTCATGCGCTTCCTGTTCCAAGGAACAAATCCGACGCTTTTTATGAGTTCTGGGTGCTTTGCAGTGATGTAAGTGAACTTATGTTTCCTTCCGGCCTTTCCTGCTCCGCCCTTGCCGCCCTTTCCACGGGCGTTCTTTATGTTTCCTACGCCCCAGCGCCTAGTGCCGAAGTACTTGCGCTTGCGTTTGTCATGCCTTACTACCATCAAATCATCCTCGAAATAAGGGCGTTTATGCCTGCACCTAGGTAACCAAGGTCGCCGCCTTGTTTAACGCTAAGCTTTGTGCTCTTGAATCCATGCCTTGGCGGGTGCAGCCTGAGCGGCATGCTCTCGGCGAGCTTCTTGTTGTCCAGTGCGCCGCTAAGGATCTCCTTCGCGTCCAGGCCAACGCCTCTTTTAGATATCAGCTTCGAAAGCGTCGGTTCATCTATCTCGCCATATGCGACATAATTGCCGCACTTCTCTATCATGCCGTGATATGAGTCCGTCACCTTTATCAGGGCGCAGTTGTTAACGCGCTTCAGG
>JAJYYC010000016.1 GCA_021801385.1 Microcaldota archaeon
TCCGATCTTGGAACGCCTGGCCTTTCATCAGTTGAATCGTCTCTGGGGATAAGCGAGTCATCACTCACAAACCTGCAGAATCTCGATCCCTCTTATACAAAATACGCCACAGATTGTGCCTACGCTGTCAACTCCATAGGATGTGTGCTTGCAAATCCGCTCGACTGCGGAAGCAGCAACACATTAATTAACACCGCACAGCTTGTCGAATCGCAGCCTGTCACATACGCGCCTGACTACAAGGCCGGTTCAAACTCTTGCATACCGCCGCCTAACAGCCTGCTTGCTCTGCCTGCTTATGACTGCAACATATACGGAAAGCCATTGCCAGGCGCATTCCAGGGCGAATCTGTGATTGGGGACATCGCAAGCCAGCTGGGCGTACCACAAGGCCAGGTCATACCAACGGATGAACTGCCATCATATGCGATAGGCCCTAATGGTCCTATGTATTGTGTGCCAGAATTCCTCAATGGCACTGGTGTGTTCACATCCCAGCTCGGTATGATCACCACTGTGCAGACCAACTCCCAAGGCGCTTTCAGTTACACGTTCAATGCATGCGGAACCAGCCAGAACAAGGTGATAGCAGAATACTATGGCAACCCGCCCCCACAGCCGCTCTATGGCCAGCAGCCAAACCTTGAGAATTCAGCGAGCGCCAAGCTACTCCAATCATCGTTGTTAACATCACCAGAATATAACTACTACGATTCACCAAACTATACTATAACAACATTCCAGAACGGCAGCGCTCTGCTCGAATTGGGCAACATATATGCATGGGCTCCGATAATCATAATACTGATACTCATACTTGCCGCAAGGGCATCGACTGGACAAGGCGGTACAATATTCCAGTATATGGGGTTCGCAAGCCTCACAAACATCGCATCAGGAATAGGCAGCGGCAAGGCTGGGAGGCGACTGAAGAAAACCGATTATGGGCGAAGCAAGGGAGTGATAGAGCAGCATTCATTTGGGGATCCTGTAAAAAGTGTAAAAAATGTACGTGATGAAGCTAAAAACCTCAAGGAATCGTATAATGCATATAAGGAAGCCAAAGCAAAAGCTCTGCCAGAACCTAAAAAGGTAAGGATGGCTGTTAGCGGCAACATGTATCAGCGCATCAAACGTAATGTGAAAGATTTCAATGAGGAGATGGGCGCATATTCGAGAGATCTCGCGAGCAGACCTGGCGCTGTTACGATGGGGCAGTTCGCAAGGAATTACAGATTAGATCCGATACGGCTAAAGTGGGTGCCAAGAAAGAACGTTAAGTATCAACCTGGCCAAAACCCGGCAGGCGCCGGCGTTGCAATAATGCCGATCGGCCCTGCCGCAACGCCTCGACCAGGGGGCCAGAATCCATCCGATCCTGGGCGAGAAAATACACCAACTCCTCCGGTCGAACCAAACGATCCTTATGCGGTCCTTGGGATAAGTCCGAATGCGACGATTGATGAAGTGAAAGCGGCTTACAGGGCAAAAGTGAAACAGTTCCACCCTGACGCTAACCCTGACCCTGGTGCTGCTGACAAGTTCAAATAGGCCACAAATGCCTATCAAGAAATAAAGCGGCGCATGGGGCTATAGCTACGTATTACTTTGGCAATATCGTGCGTTCAAGAATGTCGCGTTCATCATCTGAAAGCACCTTCTCCTCAATCATCTTGTTGCTTCCGAGCACAAACCTTATAAGTTCTTCACGTTCTGGGTTTTCCAATGTGCCTTTCATCACCTCCACGGCATCATTCAAACCAGCCATCTTGCCAACGTCATAAGACCAGCTGTCGATCATAGACTCATAATGCATGAGCAGCACAATCTTCTCAACACCCAAAAGGAATATTCTTGACCGCTCTCGCTGTTCAACTATCTTACTGTCGTTAGAATCGGATTTAGCAAGATCGGAATAGAGTTCACGTATCTTTCCGACTTCGGACACGAGCTTGCGTATGATAAACATTTTCATGTCGGTCTCTTCGGGTCTCTCTGGAAGCGTTATCAGCGTCCCTTTTACGTCAATGTTTCTTTTTGAGATCTGGTTGTCAAGCTCCTCCATCGCCTCTGTGACGAGCTCGCTCTTTATCTTGTTAAGCAGGTTGGTGCACACCATCCATGCGGGAGTCTCGTCCATAGAAATCTGAAAAAAATAAGTATAATGCCAAACAGAAACATGCATTCCCACCCGAAGGCAGTACAAACATGTCGTGAGAGGGCTTAGCTTCCGAGTTCGGAATGGGTTCGGGCGTTTCCCCTCTCCAATTACCGTTTGACAATCATATTTCTGATTGGAAAGATATTTAAGACATATGTGCGTGCGGTCGGAACAGTCTAACAATTAAAATAATGCTAAAAGCCAAATCGCATTTTCCCACCAAAATGTTATTATATTTCCAAGAACTTAATTGTAACCAGTGTTAAAAATGGCAGAAAATAAGAAGCGTGCGGCAAAACCAAAAGAAAAGCAAACAGGCAATAATGAAAGACACGATAATGTTGAAAAAGTGCATACAGAAGTGGATCTGAAGGGATTACTAAGGATAAGTAGTGAAGAAGGACAAGATGCGTCAAAAGACTCTTTCATGATGTAGTCATGAAATATATTCACCGATGAGCTCCTTCGCATTTTCAAACGACATGGGCTTCAGCCCCTTTTTACGGGCATAATCGCATTGGTAACGTATGTACTGCTCATTGATCTTGGTATTTGGCTCTATCCCCTTGCATCGCTCTATGTAATCTAGTATTATCCTTATCGCATCATCATCATTCAACTTCTTTACGTTTACAAGATATGGGGCAAGAATAAGGTTGACCGTCCTGTGTCTCGCATCTGGTATCGGTGTCTTTATTAGTTTCTCTATCCATTCGCTACTGCGCGAGGAGCCTTTGTGCCGCTCTGTAGCTTCCATGTTTTTCAGCGCGGCCGCTTTCATAGCCTTTGCGCGCGCAATTATCTCCTTCGGTAATTCAGCAGTCTTAACCGCTATTCCGCTTGCCATGCGCATCGCCGCTGCGTTTGCGATAAGGCCTATCAGACTGGCGCGTCCTAATATGACATTGCCCTCCCTAATGGGTTGATTGACAAGGGCATATTCCGGCCTTTTAGGCGCATTTGTTATATAATTCGTAAACGGTATGGAAAACTCATCCATGCCTATCTTTGATTTTTTGATCTCCAGTCCGATCTCGGCGGCAACGGCGGCAACCTGCGCGTCGTTCGCGGTCCCTAGCGCCTCTGCGGATCTTTTAGATTCTGCTATCGAGTATTCAAGCGATGCGTTCCTGTCGCCCATCGCACTAAGAATCATGCGCGCATAGAGGTATGTCATTACATAGTCAAGCTTCAGATAATCTAATGAGACATCGATGTAGTGCAGCTTTCCGCTCCTTGCGGCCTCGATGTGCTTCTCTGCACGATCTATGTACTTTATCTCTATCGCCGACCGCTGCTGTTCGACGATTCTCTTCGCTGCTGCTGAGAATGGATATCTATATGCGAAGTCCAAATCTCCATCCATAATGGATTTAAGCGGCTGAAAGTATATATAAATAGATACACAAATATCTAAGTGGTTAATTGATTGTTGTAGACTTAGAGTTTTCAGGCCTAAATCCTGAAAAACATTCAATACTGAGCATAGGTGCGGTAGACTTCTCAAATCCCACGCGCACCTTCTATAGGGAATGCAAGCTCAGAGCAGGATCCACCTACGAAACGAGGGCGCTGAAGGTTAACGGGTTCACAGTGAAGCAGATAACAGATAAGAAAAAGGACTCGCCAAAACGCATACTTATTGATTTCTGCAAATGGGCCGATGTGGCTGAAGACCATACACTCGGCGGGCACAGCCAAAATCTCGACCTTGCATATCTTGCTGACGGGATCAAGAGATACGGAATAAAATTCTCATTCGGGCACAGAGGTGTAGATACGCACGGCATCACTTATGCGCACATACTCTCAAGAGGGATAAATCCGCCTACCCGAAACGGAAAGACCGATGTAAACTCAGACTATGTGTTCAAATATGTTGGGATAGGGGAGGAGCCGGATCCGCACAACGCACTCACAGGCGCGGAAATGGTCGCGGAATCGCTATCGCGGCTTATCTACGGCAAGCCGCTTCTTGACAAATTCAAAAACAAGCCGGTCCCTAAATATCTGAAGTAGGACGGTTTTGAGATTGAGGTTTTAACGGCAAGCAACGCAACATAACGCTTATAAGCTTTTCCGGGATAATAATAGTGCTTATTTTCCCGTATACTGCAATTTGCAGGAGGGGTAAAATGGACAAGGAAAAAGTTGAAACGATAGGTGCATTCATAAACACGCATAAGGGCAAACGCAAGTTCGTCCAGAGCGTAGAGCTAGCAATAAACTTCTCTGGGCTCGACATGTCAAAGCAGCAGAACAGGCTTAATCTTGAGGTGAGGCTACCCAACGGAAAGGGCAAAGCCCAGAGCGTCATAGTCTTCGCAGACGACAAGAATATCGCTGCTAAGGCGAACGAGGCTGGCGCCAAAGTCATACCAAGCTCTGAAATGACTTCGATAGCGACCGACAAGGCAAAGCTCAACGGATTGCTCAATTACGAGATGCTCGCCCAGCCTAGCCTGATGCCTCAGGTTGCAAAGGCCTTCGGTCAGTTTCTCGGCCCTAGGAACAAGATGCCTAAGCCGTTACTCGGCGGCGATGTCGGAGCTGCGGTCGGAGCAGTCACAAAATCGATATACTTAAGGAGTAAGGGCAAATATCTTCCTACTGTGCATTGCATAGTCGGCAATGAATCGATGGAGACCGGCCAGATAACCGCCAACATCGATGAGGTGCTCAATGCTGTCGCATCAAAGGTTGGCAAGCAATACATAAAATCCGTGTTCCTGAAGCTCACGATGAGCCCTTCGATCCGGATATAGGTGAATGATCATGTTAACGAAATCAGAAAAGATAAAATTTGTAGAGGCCAACAAAAAGGCGATAAAGTCAGCAAAACTTGTCGGCGTAGTGAACACAAACGGCCTTCCGGATCGACTATTGCAGTCGATGAAGAACAGAACCCGAGGTTCAACGAGGTTCATCATGGGCAGGAAAACATTACTACTAAAAATACTCGAGGCCGCACCAGACGGCAAGGCACTATCAGAAGGCGTTACTGGCACATCTGCGATAATAATCAGCGATGCGGATCCGTTCGAGCTTTACAACGAGTTCAGGTCAGGCGCCATAAAGCTTGCGGCCAAACCGGGCCAGATCGCTCCTGAAGATGTAGAGGTAAAGGCTGGTGAGACGAGCATAATGCCTGGCCAGACGGTCACCGAACTGAAATCAGCCGGCATAGACGTGCAGATACAGAAGGGTAAAGTGGTGATAGCCAAGGATAAGGTCATCGTAAAGAAGGGAGCACAGATAAGCCCGTCAGTCGCGAAGGCGCTCAGGATACTCGATGTTATGCCGTTCAACGCTGTTCTGGATCCTTCCATGCTCATATCAGGCGGGATAACATTTACACGCGCAGCGCTCAGCATAACAAGGGATTCTGTAATGGCCGACATGTCGAAGGCCTTCAGCGGCGCACTTTCAATAGCATTACAATGTAACATCGTAAACCAATACACTATAAATAGCTTGATAACCAAAGCCTACAATAGTGCGGTCTGCCTTGGAGTTGAGGCCAAGATATACGACAGCGGCATAATAGAGCTGCTGATATCTGGCGCGGTCTCAAGCGCAACTGCGCTGAACAAACAATAATATCATGTTAAGGTGAATCTGATGGAATATGTATATGCTGCACTGCTTCTTGACGCAGCAGGCAAAGAGATAAACGAAAAGGATATAGAGAACGTGGTTAAGGCCGCAGGGATTACTCCTGATGCAGCCCAGGCTAAGGCTATCGTTGCATCGCTCAAGGGCGTAAACATAAAGGACGTTATAAAGAACGCCCACGTTGCAGCTCCTGCAGCAGCTCCTGCCGCTGCACCAGCAGCCGCTGGCGCACAGGGCAAGAAGAAAGAGGAGCCTAAGGAGGACTCAGCTCACAAGGAGGAGGAGGCTGCCGGCGGACTAGCAGGTCTATTCGGCTAATCCGAATTCATATATCCAGATATAATCTATTTTGGATAATGAATATAATGCCATTGTGGTATAAGAGTGTGTTTGTATGGATGTCTATGTCGATAAACCCAAGTGCACAGGGTGCCAGCACTGCAAGGATGTCTGTCCCGTCGCAGTATTCGAAATGCACAGCAGGAAGGACATGTCCGCATCAAACGCGGACAACGCGCCTCAGGAGATGAAATGGGACGGCAAGCCTCATGCGGACATACACGCCAAGTGGGCAAACGTTAATGATGGGCACAAGCACTATGCGGATGAAAACGACGGCACCAGCGGAGGACTCTCAGTCGGTGTGAACGGAAGTTCATGCATACTCTGCCAGGCATGCCTGATTGAGTGCGAAGGCGAATGCATACACATCATTGACGACTCAGGAAACAAGTACCAGTCTATCTACAAGTGATGATCTCCTATCATCACATTTTATTTTCTTAAACAGACTAGCGCAA
>JAJYYC010000013.1 GCA_021801385.1 Microcaldota archaeon
AGGTCGAACAGGATATGGCGTCTCGTGGCCCGCCCCCGGCCCCCGCTCGGTGATATTTGCGCTGCTCGCGTTCCTATACAGTTACATACTGAAAGGCACGCTTCTCATCGGCAATATATACATAGCGTTCTCTATGGCGATACCGTTCATATATGGCGCGGCGGTCTCTTCAGGTACAGTCCCGCCTGTAATCTGGCTCGTAGTAATTGTAACGTTCCTGAGCGGACTTGCGCGCGAGATACACGGCATGATACGTGACCATCACGGCGATTCCAGTGCTCGGAACATATCTAATGTTGTGACCCACATGGGTGGCACGCGCTCCGCATACTTTTCTCTAATACTTTATCTGGAGGCGATAGCGATAAGCATATACATGTTCTTCCTGTTCAGGCCTTTTGCGGGAAACCTCGCGTATCTGGCACCGATAATTGTTGTAGATATCATGCTCGGTTATGTCGCAGTTGAAGGCGTAATGTCAAAACATCCAGATAGGTTCCATAGGAACGTTTCGAGAAACCTAAGCCTAATCGCAATGACTATTGCCCTATTGGTATATCTTGCGTCTGCTTTCGTTTATCTGCCGCTGTGAATTGCGCAGCGAAAAATAGAACTATGCGCGCTGCGACTGCGGAATCTCTGCTTGCCGGTTGCCATGGTCTTCATTTCTTTGGTATCTTTCTCCGCCAGGCTGCTGTGCTGTCGCATCGACCTTAGCCTCAAAGTCTGATATCGTGAACTTGAACTCTTCGTTGCTCTTTATTGTCCCTCTCTCCTTGAGGACCTCACGCGCCATCAGATAGTAGACAAAAGCGAGCGAACGCCTGCCTCTATTGTTTACCGGTAGGACGAGATCAATATATTTTGTGGAGTTGTCCGTGTCGCTGAGCGCGATGATCGGCATGCTTATCTTGCTCGCCTCCTTTATCGCCTGCTTTTCGTTCCTTGAGTCGCTTATGAGTATGAGCTTGGGCTCCATGAAGTTCTCTCTGTTGGGATTTGTGAATATGCCTGGTGTGACCCTTCCCTTGAGGAATGTGGCGTTAGTTATCTCTGCGAACTTCTGTGCCGGAACTATCGCATATATTCTTGAAGCGGTAACGACAACATCCTTTGGGTTGTAAGCGGCGATCATCTTGCTGGCTATCCTTATGCGTGAATCGATGGTCTTGAGATCGAGCAGGTAGAGCCCGTCGTCTCTTGTCTTGTATATGAATTTCTTCATGCCGGGGCTCTTCATCTTAGTAGCAATGTGTATTCCCGCTTCGAGATAATCTATTTGGTTCGCCAAAAATTCTTCTTCAGTCATATAAAACACCTATATGGGGCCGCCGAGATTTTCATTCTCATTTTGAATTCCCGAGGCCATATTGGCCTACTCGGGTCTCCGGCACCCCATGCCGGAAGCCTACCAGGCTAGCCTACGGCCCCAATAGCACAATCATTTTCTTCCGAAATTTATCAACTCATCTATAAGCTCTACGTTGCTTATGAACATGCGCCTGCAACAATACCTCTTTATTCCGAGGTCGTCAAGCACCTTTGCCGCGTCCTCCTTGTTCTTGTTGACTCGCGTGTCATACTCCTCCCATCTGTCGGCTATGACCGCACCGCAACTGAAACACCTGACTGGCATCATCATCATAATCACCTATAAGATTTCTGGAACCTCGCACGCGCTTTTGTACCTAAGAACTTCTTCGGCTCAACCCTTCGCGGGTCGTCCACTATCATGAATCTGTCATACCTTAAATAGTCATCGCGGATGGCGTCGCTGCCTGAGAACTTGACGATCCCTTTCGCAATCACTCCGCGCACCGCCTGAGCCTGAGAAACAGATCCTCCACCGCGCACCTTCACATCTATGTCTATGCCTTTGAAAGCGCTAGATGTCGCAGAGGATACCTCTATCGGCTCTACCATGAGTCTGCGGAGCTCTACAGGCTCTATTATTTCGATGCTCTCTCTGTTAACACGTATTATGCCTGAGCCCGCTCTGACAGAAGCTCGCGCGATAGCGCGCTTCCTTTTACTCCTCACCATAATGATGGAAGCGGACTTCTTTGTAGCCCTCTTCCTTTTTGCCGCGGGCTTCTTAGAAGGCGCAGCGGTCTTATCCTGCTGTTCCTGATTTGCGTTTTGAACCTTATCGTCTGCCATTTCATTCCCTGTTATAACCAAGTAGCTTTGAAAGCTCTTTTATATATACATATTTAACATAAATCGTCTTCGGGTTGCTAGTCTCTATATGCAGCACATGATGGTTTGCAAGCTCTTTCGGCATACCGCTGTATACCCTTAGCCTCCTGTATGCACTCTTGCCCGTCGGTTTTCTGTATGGCATCATACCGCGTATAACGCGCCTCACGAGCATGTCCGGCCTTCTTGACCAGTATGGTGAATGTTCTGGGTTGGCCTTCTCTTGCAAGTTGAGTCTGGTCCTGTATCTTTTCGCGACTACGCGCTTACTCCCCGTTATGAAAGCACTTTCTGCATTAACGACCGCAACGCTCTTGCCTGAGAGCGCCTCCTTTGCGGCCCTGCTTGCGATACGACCAAGGACCCTGTCCTTGGCATCTATCACAACATCAAATTTTTCAACTTCCATAAAAATCAAGCTATAATCTTTACCTTGTTCGCTTTGATCATCTCGTCAAGCGGGACAACCTTAGAATCGGAACCCTTAAGGGCGTCGAGCGCAGCGGCAGAATACTCTATCGCACAGACGTTGACTTTGTGGGTCAGCTTGCCCTCTGAGAGGAGCTTTCCTGGTATTATCACATTGTCCCCATCATTTGTGTTCCTATCAAGTTTGTAGAGGTTGACGTTCCTCCTGCTTCTTGAAGGGACAGCAGAGAGCGAATGAACACGTTTCCATAATGCAGGGTAATGCTTGCCTTTCGACGCTTCGCTTAGCAGTGCAAGCCATCTCTTAACGCTATCCTTTTCAACAGTAATCTTCATCTTTTCACGCAGAGCAACTGCAAGAGAGTGCAGTTATAGCTATATTCTCTAAGATACCTATATTAAGGTTTCTATCTCAGCCTTGAAGGATCTCTCAACAGAAGCCTTGCTTCATTACCGACATCTCTGTTTATGCCATTAAAGTCTATCGCTCTTAAGATTCCTGAGATCGCGGAATCTCTGTGTTCTGGCATATAACAATCCAAAAATCTATCTATCTTGCTCATCATCAAAATAAAATCATGACGGTTGTTCGCATGGTTTCTAAATATAGTAGTGAGATCCGTTTTATCCCTGGAGTCATCTTGTGGGATTCCGCGTTCGATCATAGTGTTGTATTTCATTACCGCTAGCACCTCAAGCTTTGCGACCCTGAAGCTAAAACCGCCCATCTTGACAGTCGTGCTCTGGCCCAACACGGCCTCAATCGGCACAGGCACAACTCCGCCTATGCTCATCCCGTCTCTGTTGAAACTGCCATGCGTCGCCCAGAACGGATAGTACATGTCTATCTCTATCGGTCTATCCATCCCCTGTGCAACAAATTGCAGCTTGGACCTTGCCTTATCGCCAATTTTACCTCTGTAGCTGAAATATTCATCTAAACAATGCTCTTTGTCAGGCAGCATCTCAATGTCGTGTTCAGTAAGACGCCTTGGGAGTACGATATCGACATCATGAGTCTTCCTGTAACTTATGGAACAAAAGAGATTAATCGCACGCCCTCCTATAAGCACCACATTGCCATCGCCATAAACCCTTTCCATCCATGTGGTCATCCTGTGAAGAGTCCCTAGTGGTATATCAACGACTTCCTGCTTCGAAGCGCGCTTCTCCATGTTAAGATCCTGTTTGGCCATATATAAATAGCTTTTAAGGGCAACGTCATTTGTGCAAAAAATGAATGTTTTGGCACATAAATAACTGCTGTTGATCCGCTGTACGGAAGGCATTTATCTGTTGCTTTTCGATTCCTATCATGGATTGGGCATGCGCTCGCGCACTCTATGAGCCGTTAGGTTCGGTTTCCCTATTTGTTAATAAGAGACAGGAGCAGCATGCGATAATCATCATAGCATAGCCCTGGCTCTCCAGGGCTTAGGTGGTCTAATGGCGATTTTGTTTATGGTGTTATGATGGCTGATAAAACAAAAACCGTACGGAATCATTCCGTGCAAAAAGATGATGCGATAAAAGCTCAAGGAGTTGAGCTTTTCGATACTACGCTCAGGGACGGGGAGCAGACTCCCGGCGCAAGCTTCAGCAAAGAAGGGCGCGCGTCGCTATTCATGGCACTGGACAGGATCGGCATGGACTATGTGGAGGTTGGATGGCCGATAGTTTCAGAGGATATACGCGATGCGTTCAGGCTATGCAGGCGCGAGCAGAATAGGGCTAGCATAGTCGCATTCGGATCCACATCAATACGCAGGGATCCGAAAGACGATGAAAATCTGCGCATGATCATACAAGTTTCGCCAGATGTTGCGTGCATATTCGGCAAGAGCTGGGTGCAGCATGTCTCAAACCAGCTCGGCATATCAAAAGATGAAAATATAGAAAAGATAAGCGGAAGCGTGGATCTGTTGCGGCGCAGCGTAAAGCGGGTTTTCTATGATGCAGAACACTATTTTGATGGATTTATGGACGATCAGGAATATGCGCTTTCGACCATCAAAGCGGCAGCAGATGCGGGCGCAGAACGGATAATACTCTGCGATACAAACGGCGGAACGATGCCAGAAGTCGCAGCATCGATAGTAAAGAAGACAAGCGAGTGGCTCAAATCCGAGCACATCAGCACAACGCTCGGCACTCACTTCCATGACGATTCAGGGTTAGCGCTCGCTAACGCATTCGCCACTATGCCATGGGTCAGACAGGTACAGGGAACAATAAACGGCACAGGCGAGCGGATAGGCAATCTCAACATAGGGGCGTTTGCGGCCGGGTATATATTGAAGATGAACGGTCACCTGCCAAGGTTCAGACTTGATCTTCTCAAGCAAACTGTGGAGCATGCATACCGAACCGCTGGCCTTCAGATGCCGAATAACCAGCTCTATGTGGGTCGCAACGCCTTTACCCACAGGGGCGGAGTACACATAGACGCTATCGGCAAAGCCGCAAGTTATGAACATGTTCCACCAAAAATGGTCGGCAATTCACGGTCTTTGTCATTGAACAGCCTTGGCGGAAGGATAGGTGTTCTTGTGGCTGCAGAGAAGTTTGGCTATGCGCTGGATAAGAAAGACCCTTCTGTGATATCGGCATCAAGAGGCATGCTAGAGGAGCTGAAGCGGATGGAGATGAAAGGTTACCGGATGGGTGAGATAGAAGCCGAGCAGTATCTGCTCGTAGATAAATATTTCGGAAAGGCGAAAAGGTTTTTCGAACTCAATGAGCCAAGGTTCAGCATATCAAGGAACCACAGCGACACAAGCCTGTTTTCTGCGACATTCAATGTCGGGGGCAACGTATCAAAAGAATCTATCGAACTTACTGGCGGGCCTGTAGAAGCGGCATACAAACTCTTCAAAAGCGTTCTATCAAATCATTACGATGCTGTTGATGCGCTGCATCTCGATAATTTTGGGGTGGAGATTGCGAACAGGCGGGAGGAGTCCAGCACTGTAAGGACTGAGATAGAATTTAGACACGAAAAAGGATCCTTCAGAACAGTTGGCGTAGACTCAGACATATTGATGTCGGCTCTCGAGGCTATAGAAAAAGGGTTCAGGTACTACCTAAAAACACAAGGAACCGTTTCATAGTTCAGCATAAATTATAATGCGGGGGGAGAGATTTGAACTCTCGTAGTCGCTAGGACACTGGAACCTCAATCCAGCGCAGTTGACCATGCTGTGCCACCCCCGCTCAGATTTTCTTAGCATCCTTCAGCGCTTCCTTGAGCTCCTCCTTTACGGCGTTAAGCGCATTCTCGAGTATCTCACGCGGCTCCATCTGGCCGAATGACTCTATCTCAAACGCAAAGTTCTCGCCGCCTTTGTCTTCGTATGTGACTAGGCCGGTCTGGAACTTTGCGTGCTTTGCGCCAATTCCGACTGTGGCTGTGCATTCCATCTTTATGCGCTGCTCATTTCCGAGCTTAATGATCGGTATCTTTTTGTTTGCCACCTTGACGTATTTATCCTGTGATTCGATCTCGCCGGAATATACTGTCTTTGGGCCTGTGGCATCAAGCGTCATAAGTATCTCATCAGTGTCGTTGAACTTCTCAGGGGTTGATATCGGTACAAGCCCTATGCGGTGTGCAATATATTCGTCGAACATAGCGCTACTGTTTTCATATACCGTGACCCTGTTTATCGCAAAACATTTCACGTAACTGGTGGCCATCCTGCGTATGAAATTTGCCTGACCATTGCGTGCGCCGCTAAGCGTAAATCGCATCGTGTTTCCTGATTCCTCTAAATTCTCTATATTCATATAATCGACCGTCAACTCGCCTAAGGAGAACCCTTAAAGTATTAAGTTGTTAAGTTAA
>JAJYYC010000014.1 GCA_021801385.1 Microcaldota archaeon
GGTGCAACCTGTTCAGCGTCTCCGTTATGTCCGAGCGCACGTTTACGCGCCCCCTTATGCGTACAATCGCAACTAGTTTGTCATTTATGCTGTCATCCTTCATAAAAACACGCACTGTAATGTGTAACATTATGGGGAACAGTTATTTATACCTAAGCGCCAAGCCATGTGGTTCATAATCAGCAGGTTCAAAGGCAATTCCTAGGTCAGGTTCAATATCTCATCGTTTCTTCATTCTCAAATCGCTTGACGGACATAGATCTATAAGCGCGCATCTTCCGCACTCTTTTCGCCTGGCCTTGCAGGTATCCCTTCCTAATGCTATGAAAAGGTGGTTGACATTGCCCCATTCCTTTTGCGGAACAAATCTCATGAGTCTCCTTTCTATAACCTCTGCGTTCTTCGTTCTATATCGGAAAAGCCTCATCGATACTGTTATGCAGTGCGTATCAACAGCAATTCCGTAATTCTTACCGAAATAATTCGCCAGAACCACGTTAGCCGTCTTCCTGCCGACGCCAGGCAGCATAAGCATGCTGTCCATATCATTCGGCACCGTGCCGCAGAAATGCTCAGATATATATCTGGCGGAGCCGATTATGTTTTTTGCCTTGCTCCTGAAAAGGCCGATGCTACTTATGTAAGGATATAGCTGTACGGGCCTGAGATGAACGTAACTTTCAATATCAGGATATCTCCTGAAAAGGCCTGGCGTAACCTTATTTACCTGTGCGTCCTGCGCCTGTGCGGAAAGCATAGTCGCGACAAGCAGCTCCCACGCATTGCTATGGTTGAGCGAGGTGCGCATCTCACGCCTGTACCTGCGCTTTAACCTTGCTATCACTTCAGCAATCCAATATTCAGCGCTTCGTTTCGACATTCTAATACCTTAAATGTGTTCATCACTTTTAGATGTCTATTGCATCTATATCCTATAATAAAATCTGTTAAGAGGATTAGTCTCATGAACGATATAATGGTCATAAATATTTATACAGTTATTTATCTTCATGCCAAACACGACGCTTGCAAGGGATGAGGCTTCCAAGCTTGCATGTGCGCTATCAGACGCATACAAGGATGTTCACTATTATCTCAACTTCAAGACGCCAATAGACCTTTTAGTTGCGGCGATAATCTCTGCCCAGACAAGGGACGAAACAGTTAATGCGATCACACCCGCGCTATTCAAAAAATACAAAACCGCGAAAGATTATGCGAGTGCGCAGCCATCGCAGCTCGCAAAGGACATATCAAAGGTATCCTTCGCAGGGAATAAGGCAAAAAACATCATTTCGGCTTGCAGAACGATCGTCGATGAATATGGCGGCGTTGTGCCTGATAATATAGATGCGCTTGTCTCTCTGCCAGGAATAGGGAGAAAGACCGCAAACACAATACTGATAAATGCGTACGGCAAGGTCGAAGGAATACCTGTGGATACCTGGGTGATAAAGCTCGCTCCACGCCTCGGCCTTAGCGCAAACACAAAACCCGAGAAGATAGAAGAGGACTTGGAGGCTGTAGTGCCAAAAGCGCTGTGGGGCAGGTTCGCATATGTGCTGAAGGCTCACGGCAAATCGATCTGTGGGAAGGTCCCTGAATGCAGCAGATGTCCAATAGAAAAAATGTGCCCCAAGAACGGAGTGGCAAAGCGTGCGTAGCATGAAAATAATCGCAGACCTGCAGATACATTCAAAATATGCGAGAGCCACATCAAAAGATCTGAGCCTTGCTAACCTTGAGAAATATGCGCGCATAAAGGGTATCGGCCTGCTCGGAACAGGCGATTTCCAGCATCCGAAGCATTATAACGATATAAAGGAATATCTCAAAAAAGAGAGAGACGGCATACTTTATTCTGAAACAGGGTTTCCGTTCCTCTGGCAGACCGAGGTTAGCCTGATGTTCAGCCAGGGCGGAAAACGCAGGGCGGTGCATCTGCTGGTCTATGCCCCTGATGGCAAAACCGCGGACATGATAATAGAATATCTTGGATCCAAAGGGCGGCTCGACTATGACGGCAGGCCTATATTTGGGATCAGCTGCAGGGATCTCGTCAAGGATCTCACCTCAATCAACGAGATGATAGAGATAGTGCCCGCGCATTGCATGACTCCATGGTTCGGGGTGTTCGGCAGCGATTCGGGTTTTGACTCGCTTGCAGATTGCTTTTTGGATCAGACTAACAAGATACACGCGGTGGAGTCAGGCATGTCCGCAGACCCATCGATGCTATGGAGGTTTGACGAAGAGATGAATATCGTAAGCTTCTCAGATGCACACAGCTTCTGGCCATGGCGCATAGGCAGAGAGGCGACAATATTCGAAGTGAAAAAGCTGACGTACAATAATATAATAGGCGAGATCCGTTCTGGCAACATAGCCGGCACCATTGAGACATACCCAGAATACGGAAAGTACCATTACGACGGGCACAGGGCATGCAAGATCAGCTGTTCGCCAGAAGAGACGAGAAGGCTCAAAGGTTTATGCCCTGTCTGCGGAAAACAGCTCACAATAGGGGTAGAATACAGAGTAGAACAGCTAGCAAGGAGGGATCCAGGTTACACCCCTAAAAACGCGAAGCCGTTCTATAAGCTGTTGCCATTGCATGAACTGATATCGTTTGTCATAAAGTCGCCATTGGCGAGCAAACGTACATGGGCGGTCTACAACGATCTGATAGGCAAGCTTGGCAACGAATTCCATATACTGATCGATTCGAGCGAAGAGGATCTCAAAAAAGCAGGAGCTGACCCTATGCTGGTGCAGATGATACTTCTGAGCAGAAGCGGCGAGCTGCGCATAAAACCCGGATCCGACGGCGAGTACGGCATAATAGAAGCATCAGAGTCTAATCATGTGCCGCCAAATACGGCAAATGCATCGCAGAGACACCTGTTCTAGTGGTGCAATGGCAAAAAAGAGAACCGCGGTAGCTTTCGGGTCATTCGACATAATACACCCGGGTCATATCCATTATCTTAAGGGAGCCGCAAGGTATGGGAGACTAACTGTCGTGGTGGCACGAGACAGCACCGTACGCATGCTCAAAGGCGCAGATCCGGCGATGGATGAACGGTCGCGAGCAAAAATCGTAGGCGCGATAAAGTTTGTTGACGATGTAGTGATCGGAAGCAAGATTAGCAGACCAGAAGAGCTGTACAAGATATTAATTGAGATAAGGCCAGACACGATAGTGTTGGGGTATGACCAGAAGGTCGATATAAGCAGACTGAATGCGTTCCTGAAAAAGAACGGGTTAAAGTCGAGGGTGGTCAGGATTTCTCCATACAAAGCAGAGAGATTCAAGAGCTCAAAAATAAAACAGCACATAATTCGTATCTCACTAACACGGCAATCTGTCGATCCCGCACATAACGCATAAAAGTGTTGATATCATAATACAAGTGTGATAATATGGGTCAATTAGAGAAACCAGTATCAAAGGACATGAGCACAACAGACATCGGAACGCTACCAGGCACAATTTCTATAATGAGGAGAGGTTCATCTTATTCGGTTGTGATACGAGCGCTGCAGATGGTTGAGCCTTTCAAAGTGGTTGTGACTAACAGAAATACAGGAATGCCATTCGAGGAACATGGTAATAAGGGCGATTATCTCGTGCAGTATCAAAACTCTAGCGGTGAACAGGTGAGGTGGATTCTGCCAAAGTCCGTTGTAGAAGGACAATACACTGTCATAAACCCAAGACAGCCGGTGCAGAGACAAAATCAGAATTCTATACTAAGGCTGGCTGAGGACGCAAGGGCAAATTAAGCCAAAACATTAAATCCGTTTTTATGCTCTGGAGCTAGATTTTCGCGAAATCCTGAAATCTGATTTGCTAGCTTTGCGGTGTATAGAACATCGCACTTGTCGTAGTAATTTCTGAAATGGGCCCGCGGAGAATCGAACTCCAGTCTTCCACAAAGCATTGACGGGCATGACGGGATTTGAACCCACAACCCCGAAAAGAGCTTTTGTTTCCGTGTCCCTATGGGACAAAAATTCATCCACTACTCCGTTAAGATGAATTTTATGGAAACAACGAAAATGTATACCTGCAAGGATTGCTGATATGGGAGCAAATTTCCCATTAGTGAATGGGAACAGGAAGACTGCCGACAAAGTCGTCAGGAAGCACGACTTGAAAGTCGTATACGCCGTTTGCTATACGGCATAATAATCGGAGGAAGCATCTCATTCTCTATACTCGTGATGCAGATAATCGCGTGGCTCAAGCACTTTTAAGTGCGCGCGGTGTCCGCTATAAATAAAGGTTAACGTTTCCACTCTTTAATATGGGGACTGAAATCAAGTTGATAATCAGGGATTCCTAAAGTAAGTCCATAGGCAGTTGCATTATTATATTGCTCTTTGCTTGACCTGTCGATGTAAAAGACCTTGTTTCTGAAAATAATGAAGTGATGTGTATCATTCTCGAAATCGGCATACCAATTATGCTTTGAATCGAGTGAATTGCTCAGTTTTTTGGCAATCTCTTTGGCTTTGTTATCTTGAATCTCTATGGTATCAAGAGTCCATTGTTTAACCCAAGGCGTCTTGTGTTCTGGTGTGGCTTTCTCTATCTTCTTCTGCGTAATCTTGACCTCTTTTAAGACTGATTTGTCTTCAAGGCTTTCTTCTACTATAACTCCTATGAAAGTCATGATAAGAACCTCAATTTACTAGATTAATCGGTTTCCATTTTATGAAAGCTTCTATGTTATCAATTAATATATCGTAGCTTTTCTTTATTCCGTAATTGGTCTTGTAAGCTATATGTGGCGTCAATAAGACCTTTTCATTATTTCTGAACTTTGTATATTCTGGTGATTTGTAATCACTATTATCCATTGCAGCACCAGCTAGATTTTTTTTCAATGCTTCGAGTAAAGCTTCGCTGTCGTAAAGCTCAGGAGGTGAGATAGTTACAAAATATGAGCCTTTTCGCATCAAGGAAAATTCCTTTTTGCCTATTATTCCTTTGGTTTCATCTGACAATGGTAATGCACAAAAGAGCACATCTGAGACCAATTCTTTTATTTCCATATCATTCAAAACATATTTGTTAAATAGAATGATAAATCTATCTAATGTAATTCATAAAAATATGAGCAATCAAAGTATAAATCATGCCAGAGCTGCACAGGAACGACAAGATAAAGATAATAATTGCTTTGCTAGTGTTATAGGCGGACTAATTTTCTTTACTGCTATAACGGTGATTCTTCTGTTTATTGGAGACTTAGGCTGAGTATGGCTAAAGTATTTCCAACAAGGAGATAAGCCATTCAAAGTTGGGAATGTAACTGTAAAGATGACACACGGAGTGAGAACTCCGAAAAGGATGCCTCTTACGTTCGGTTCCGAATCCCGAACTATAGAGAGATTTGCTGAGTGGGCCCGCGGAGAATCGAACTCCGATCCCCAGCGTGTAAGGCTGGTATCTTAACCATTGGACCACAGGCCCCGACTATCATTTACTTATACTACTTATAATTTCTTTGCTTATTGCGTGCCCAAACAAAATGAATGTTTTACCTGTTTATTGCATCAGAAGAAAAATCTAATCTTAATCTATTTGTGCCATCAAGATATGTAATCTGTCCTACCTGAACACAAGCTTTAAATAGGTTTAGATACGCAGTCATACTAAGGATTTGGTATACAGGTAAAATAAATGGCAGCATTGGTGCACGCGAATCAGGTCAAGTGGACGACAATTATAGCGGACGCATCAATCTCATCATACAGGCCATTTATGCTTAACATGCCTGTATGTGCCTCATAACGCTCATAAAAAAATCTTTTTGGGTGGTTATGGTGGCACGATTGGTTTATGGTAGAACAGAAAAATTTGCTTTCGGCGAGCGCGAGCGTCTGATAATACTTGAGATAGGTAACGACCGAATAGACAGTGCATCAAGCTTCGTTGAGTATATATCATCTGAGTACAGCATATCACGCAGCTCTGTTTGGTACACATTGAACTCGCTGAAGGACAAAGGCATAGTGCATTTTGCGGATCGGTTCAGCATGGGGGAGCCGCTTGTACTGACCGATACAGGCCTAGGTGTATTGCCTGGTATCAGGTCAAAGCACGAACGCCAAGTACCAGATCATTCTATTGTGATGTTAAACAGAACTGGTCAGATGAGCGTATAGCCTGGGGTTGGATTGGTTTCGGGCCGGCTGGATACCGGCCCTTTTTTTTCCTTAGCTGACACTAATAAAAATTTATAGGGCGTGCATTTGCACGCCCCCTTGGTGGGAACTGGGCCGTAAAAGAAGCAGAACACTCTATCTATACGAAGGCATTATAGATATAGGTTATTACATAATATGCTGAAATTTTATGTTAAAATGCTCAATAATATTTAAATTAAATATGTTAAATTTACTATTTTTACTTATTTGTTCTTAAAATAATACATAGTTATATAAAATATAATCACTAAATAAAACATATGTCTGACATACCTATGGAGGTGCGCAACACGTTCATGCGCCTTAAAGGCGAATACCCTTTTTACATAGCGCTTGCAAGGATAAACAGAAGATATTATGTTTATAGGAGGACCAGCAGGTGGGATCCAGAGGCTCACAAACCCAAAAGTGTATCCGAATATCTTGGCAGCATAGACATATCAGGCGACTTTCATGAAAAAAAGCGCACCGCACCGCAGAATATCCTAAAACCAGAGCATACGATACAGAAGATAGAGCTTGACGCTAAAGAGACACAGATACTAAAATGCATCACGCAGAATGCAAGGATGACGCGTGCAAGAATGGGTGAGATTGCAGGCGTGTCTGTGCGTTCTGCAGATACAATGCTGCGCCGGATAGAGCGCAATTATGGTGTAAGATACGGGTGCAAGTATGACCATACAAAATTTGGCTATTCATCCTATCTCCTTCTGGTAAGATCCGAAAAGGAACCACCTCCAAGAGAGGAGATGATAAGGGCGCTGTCCGACAATCCAAGAGTCCAGTTGGCTGCAGTCACCAAAGGCAGGTATTCCATAATAATGTACATTCTAGCTGAGGACACAGAGGCGATAGACAAGCTGATACGTGGCATCAGGAAATCTAATCCGTTCCTTAATTTCCCATCAAGATGGTACATAACACCTGCCTCATTAAGCTATTCCTCTATACCTCTACGCGACATATTTTTCGACCTCATAAAAGAGAGAGTATGGAAACGCAGCAGGGCATTTCCAAGGAGGGAGCGAGGCATGTTCCTGACGAGCGAATACGCGGTTATGCGTGAACTCAACGCAGATTCGTCGCAGCCATTCTCAGAGATAGACAAGAAACACGGGCTGAAGCAGGGTAACGCCCGAAATGCATACGAGCATCTTTTGGAACGAGGGCTCATCCAAACCACCGCATCGCTAATCAAAATACCGATAAAGTACAATGGCATCATAATCGTGCGCATAATAAACCAAAAGGGGTTTCTGGAACGTCGCAACATGTTGATGCGCCATATTTGCGATGACGAAAAGATGGTGCCTAATAGGTTCTCGTATATTGCGGATCTATATACTCCTGACGGAATAATATTCATAATGCCTGTATTCAATGATGGCGAGCTTGAATCCGAAACCACGCGGCTGCAGAACTTGATGGGCGGTGTAAGCACAGAATCTATTGTGATAACAGATCTGTTCATTGGGCAATTCAATTATTCTAAACTAGACGTCAAGCACACCACACAGCACATCATGCTCGAAAAAAGAAATGAGATAGAACCTTCAGAGAAGATAGATTATAGCTAGTGTTGGCTGCTGCATATTTAGCACTTATTACAAAAATATCATAGCTACGGTAATTCAATGTTGGGAATATCAGAACGCAGCAAGTACTCTATAAATCCCATAGAGGAAACAAACTCTGCGGTGAAGCTGCTCGAGCTCTCAGGCAAAAAGATAACGAAGCTAAACATAGGCGATCCCGCCAAATATTTCCGCACTCCGCAGTACATCATAGATGCGTATATCTCAGCGCTCAAGGATGGAAAGACCTCATATACGACAGCCGGAGGCTTATATCCGTTAAGGGAGGCGGTTGCGGCAGAATACAAAGAATCAGGCGCAAACGCGGACGATGTAATAATCACTAGCGGCGTCTCGGAAGGGTTGATGTTTCTCAACAGCATAGTCATAAATGAGGGCGATTCTGCGATGGTCATGAGGCCCTATTACTCGATGTACAACTCTTTCCTTCAGACAATGGGTGGCATACCAGTAGATATGAATCTAGATGAGCAAAACGGTTGGAAGCTCGACATCGAAGGCGCTTCAAAAGCGGCGCACTCTTCCAAACGCCTGAAGTACATGATAATTGCAAACCCGAACAACCCTACTGGGACTGTGTTTGGGCGAAACGACCTCTCCGAGCTAGTCGACATAGCAAATGATAATGACATAGTGATAGTCTCTGATGAGATATATGACCATCTGGTGTTCAAAGGCCAAAAGTTTACGAGTTTGGCTGATGTCGCTAAAGGCACGCCGCACATCATACTAAACGGCGCATCGAAGGCGCTTGCGGCGACCGGTTTCAGGATAGGTTATGCACTGATACCAGAACATGACAAGGCATCAGACGCGATAAGGGAGAAGTTCATAGAATACAGCACAATGCGTCTTTCTGCAAACACTCCGGCACAATATGCCGTCCTATCAGGGCTGACAGAAAGATCAGAGCGCGAGCGGTTCGTAAAACATATGGTCAAGGAGGTTGAGGATAGATGCGATTACGCATCGAAGCTCATAAATGAGAGCAAGTACATGAAGGTGGTTCCGCCTAAAGGCGCGTTCTACCTGTTCCCGAAAGTCGACTTCAAGTCGTTGTCAATCAAAGACGACAAAGAACTTGTGGATTTGCTGCTCAAACGCGAGCTGATACTTCTATCAAGAGGGAGCGGTTTCGGAGCGGCATCCCACATAAGGATAGTGGGGCTTCCGGAAAAAGAGATACTTGGCGATGCGATCTCAAGGATAGATGCGTTTCTTGGTAAAAACAGGCGTGCGCGCTAGTCGCGCAAAGCGATGCGCTTCTAATTTGGAAGGTTTTCATATGGTGGTAATAACCATGGGAATCTATTATGCGCAACAGATAACAAACAAACCTTCATTCTGTATTATTGTCTGATGATTGACAGTTTAGATCAGGCCGCATATTCCTATCCTCTTGATGTGCTATCATCATGCAATGCCAATTTGGATCATCTGAATTTTCCGAGCTCAAGCGCGCAAAACCAAAATATATAATACTATAATGCGAGTTAATGACGGTGTAAAGATGAGCCAAAAAACCGCAATCTGGATGGATGGGAAGTTTTCAGAATCCGCAGATGTTCCTGTTCTCACTCATTCACTGCAGTACGGAAGCGGAGTTTTTGAGGGCATAAGGGCGTACAGCTCGAAGGATGGAGTATCAATATTCAGGCTTTCGGATCACATCAAACGGTTTCTCAATAGCGCGAAAATATATTCGATGGAGTTGGGATATGGGCAGAAGGATCTCGAAGAGGTTGTAAAATCATTAGTTAAGCGGAGCGGACTAGCATCATGTTACATAAGACCATTCGCATTCTACAACGACCACAACATAGGTTTATCGACTGAAGGCAAGAAGGTCAGCGTGTTCATCGCAGCAGTGCCGTTCGGCGCATATTTCGGAGCGGGAAAGGAGAAAGGAATATCATGCAAGATCTCCTCATGGCACAGGATAAACTCTATGATTTTGCCGCCAGAAGCGAAAGGGAGCGGAAATTATGCGAACTCTGTACTTGCGAGCAGCGAAGCGAAGGCCTCTGGAGCGGAAGAAGCGATACTCATGTCCGGAAACGGATACGTCGCGGAAGGGCCGGGCGAAAATATTTTTATCGTGAAGGATGGTAAATTATTGACGCCATCAAAAGACGCAGACATCCTACTTGGCATAACCAGAGATACAATAATAAAGATCGCGGAAAACTCCGGGATTGTGGTGCATGAACGCAACATACACAGGGAGGAGCTCTACACATGCGAAGAGGCGTTCTTTTGCGGAACAGCCGCAGAACTTACTCCCATAGTCAGAATAGATTCGAGAAAGGTCGGAAACGGAAGACCGGGCCCTATAACCAAGATGCTCTCAGAAAAATATTCTGCAGTGGTAACGGGCAATGATGCTGAGTTTAAGGGCTGGCTGTACTACATATGATTGTAGTTGTTTTCCTTCCATGCTAAATTTTCACTCACAGAAGCTTGAGCCCGCGCGTGAGCATGTCTATCTCGTTGCTCTTCCAAGGCCCCACTCCAAGAGCAGTCTTTGTGCCTGGCGGTATCTCGGTCAGGCCCGCGTCTGAAACCAGCGCGCATGGTATCTTTTTGAACCTGAACGCCTCCATGAACTTCCTAAGCGCATCTTCTCCTTCCACCTTGAGCACTATCTTCTTTTCTCCGGTCTCGAGCCATTCCTTTGCGATCTCCTTGTGGGCTTTCTCCGCTTCAAAGTAGCTCATCAGCGAGGCGTGCGCCACCTGTGCAGCTGTCTTGCCCTTGCCCATCTCAAGGTCAGATCTCACTATTATCACCTGCTTTATCTCCTCCATCGCACATTATTATCATGATAGCCTTAAATTCCATCGCATCATTAAAGGGTATAAATCTTAATCACCAATATTGTTTGTGGTATGGTGATAAGCCAATCG
The DNA here is from genome assembly GCA_021801385.1 of Microcaldota archaeon. Classification (GTDB taxonomy): domain Archaea; phylum Micrarchaeota; class Micrarchaeia; order Micrarchaeales; family Micrarchaeaceae; genus JAJYUY01. Next base: position 10,724 of record JAJYYC010000014.1, read on the forward strand.
TCTGCAACGTTTGTAAGGAGCCTGATAAGCAAATACTACGCCGATGCTAAAGACCTCTCTCCCAAGGAGATGGCGCGGCGCGAGTTCGGCTTCGGCGACTTCGAACGGAAGATATCCTTTAGGCACTTCACCTTTTCAACATGGCCTAGGTTGCGCGAATACCTTGTTGCAAATGCGCCACCGTTTATATCAATATCAACCGCATATTACGACAGGCCAGATGGCCGCCCCATGGAGGCTAAAGGTTGGCGCGGCGCCGAGCTCATATTCGACCTCGATGCGAGCGACCTGAAACTTAAATGCGCATCAGAGCATGGCAGGTCATGGGTCTGTAATGATTGCCTATCCGCAGTGAAGGCGGAGACGACAAAACTTGTCGAAGAGTTTCTGATTCCTGACTTCGGCTTCAGCGAAGGGAGCATAAGCATAAACTTCAGCGGCAACCGCGGGTATCATGTGCATGTAAACGATCCAGAAACATTCAAAATGGGATCTGCTGAAAGGACCGCGATAGCCGACTATATAAAAGCGACAGGCATAGACCTCAGGTTCTTCTTTCCTAACATGGGAGTAAGGGGCAAACGGCTCGACGGCCCAAAACCCACTGACAGCGGATGGGGCGGAAAGCTAGCACGCGGCGTCATCGGCGCGCTTAATTCTGGTGAAGACGCGCTTGTGGCGATGGGCATGGAACCCAAGACCGCACGACTGCTCTACAGGAAACGCGCAGACGTGATAATAGGTATAACAACCGGAAATTGGGACAAGGTGAACGTGCCAAAGAAGGCTGAGTTCTGGGCCGGAGCTCTCGCCGCGATATCTGTCAAAAATTCCGACTCTATAGACAGGAACGTGAGCACCGATATCCATCACCTGATACGCCTGCCTGACACGATACATGGCGATACCGGCCTGCTCGCCAAGAATGTGGGTGGTTTGGGTGGATTGGAGAGATTCGAACCGATGCGAGATGCGGTGGTTCTCAAAGGCGATCCTATAACGGTCGAAATAGCGAAGAGCCCAGTGTTGGAAATACTTGGCGAACGATTCGGTCCTTACGATAAGTCAGTCCAAGAGCTGCCGCTGCATGCAGCTATCTATTTGATGTTGAAACGCGTCGCCGATATGCGCTGATATGCTTTTGCGCAGTTTTGCAACTCATCCGCTGTGCTTTTGCAAATGCAGATAATTTACTCTTAAATCCGAAGTGACATGATAGCTTTTTATCCCTTCCATTCACATTATTATTGATCGGATGGCTGAGCGAATACTTGTTCTGAACGTTGATATCGACAACGACCTCTATCGCAAGACAAAGCTCAGCGGACCAATTATCGGCAGGATAGATAACCTGCGTGCCGCATCGAAGCTTGCGCTCTCTGATCCTCAGGACAGCGACTCCAACGCGATGTTCGAAGCGGTCAGAAAATACGATGAGCTCAAGAAAGCGGGAAGGTCGGTCGCGATAGCGACGATAACCGGCGCAGAGGACGAAGGCTATGCGGCAGACGCAGAACTCGTCAGGCAGGTGGATATGGTCATAGAGCGCCTAAAATGCGAAAGCTGCGTGCTCGTCACAGACGGAAGCAGCGACGCGCGTATCGTGCCGCTGCTCAAGAACAGGATAAAAATCAATAGCATAGACATAGTCAGGATAAAGCAGGCAGAGGCGCTCGAAAGCGCATACTTCACTGTGCTCGAGAAGCTCAAAGAGCCGCATTATGCCAGAATCGTTTTCGGGATACCTGCGCTGATACTGCTGCTCTTCGGCATCAGCTATTACTTCAACCTCGGATGGGAGCTTCCTGTGCTGCTCATTGGCATATACCTTGTGATCAAGGCGTTCGGTCTTGAGGAGTCGCTGATACGCTCATTCAAGGGATTCGGGTTCAGCATAGACCGCATAAGCTTCATATTCTATACGGCATCTATCATATTTTTCATCATAGCACTGCTGGTCGCATCGGCCAACTACATCAAGTTTGCCCCTGCCGAAAATGGCTATCTGGTCGCTTATTCTGCGGCCGCAGAAGGATTCATAGCGATATTCCCGCTATGCCTAATACTCTATCTTGTAGGTAGGATAATAGACCTTGAGACGAGGCGCCTGAGATATCGGGCGATATCACAGGGCATATACATAGGATATTCCATCATTGCGCTTGCGCTGCTTTACCTTACGACATCATGGTTTGTCGGGCAGATATACTTCTGGCAGTTCCTGCTATACAGCTTCGTCGCGATCGCCGTAGGGTACATGCTCTCTCTGTTCACGGTCATGTTGAAGCGAAGGGTGATACGCCGCACGAAGATGAACGGTAAGAGAGTGATGACGGATATAGGCTCTTACGTCGGCAAGGTGGCTGATGTTGACCCCAGAAGGGGCATAATCTTCGTCAAGACCAACTACGGCAACGTGATAAAGTACGAGATAGACCGCATCACCACAGTATCCGACAGCATAGTAATAAAGTGATCTTTTTCGTACAGCAACCACTTCAATAAGGCTTTTATTATGTGTTGGCAGAATACTATTCGGCAACCGCTAGGACTGGCAGAGTATGCCGATTCCATGCCAAAAATGCCATGACAAAACAGTATGTTGTAAATAGGCAAAGGTTTAAATTCATGCACGAGTATAATAATAAAAACATAGTCCTGCACGAACTGGTAGGTCTAGAAGCCAGAGTCCTGGATTCAAAAGACCACGATCAGATCGGTATAAGCGGACGTGTAGTGATGGAGACGAAAAATCTCCTTTACATAAAATCAGGGAAAAGCATAAAGCTCATACCAAAACTTCCCACTGTATTCGCCTTCAGCGACGGTGTCGGCACATACAGGGTTGTAGGTTCTGAGATATGCTTTGGCAGCGCGGAACGCACCGCCAAGGCCCTAAGGTTTTACAGCAAAAGAAATGTTTGACGGAAAATGAAAAACAAAGGTTGATTGTTTGGAATGCACTGATGAAAAATGCCCGGTACACGGCCATCTTAAGACCCACGGGAACGAGATAGAGGGTATCGTTGTCAGCAGCAAGCCATCTAAGACAGTTATCGTACAGCATGCTTACACCACTTTCCTTGGCAAGTATGAGCGTTCGCTCAGAAAGACCTCAAGGATAGCGGCTCACGCCCCTGAATGCATGGGTGTTTCTACTGGCGATGCGGTCACGATCTCGGCTACAAGAAGGCTGAGCAAGACAAAGTCGTTTGTGGTCACAAAGGTGGCGAAGGCAGATAAGTGAGGTGTTGATATGAAAGGCCTTGCAACAAAGATATCGAAAGGGCTCATTCCGAGCTCTGTGCTCACATGCGCTGACAATAGCGGCGCACGCACACTGATGATTATAAACAGGTTAGGTAAGGGCGGTGCCACAAAAGGAAGGTACACCAGCTCCGGAGTAGGTGATATAGTCATAGCGAGCGTAAAGTCGGGAACGCCGCAGTACATCAAGAAGAAGGTCAGGGTCGTTATCATAAGGCAGAAGAGTCCGATGAGGAGGTCAAACGGCATGCGCGTTAGGTTCGAAGACAACGCAGGCATACTCGTGTCAGATGCGAACCTTGCGATAGGCACAGAGGTAAAGGGCGCAATGGCCAGGGAGGTCGTGGAGCGCTACATAAAGCTCGCGGGCATAGCCTCTAGGGTGGTATGATGAATCCTGAAAGCTCTAAGCCGCGCATGCAACGTTTTTACAGATACAACGCTCCGCTTCATGCGAAGCAGCATTTTGTGCATTCCCATGTTGACAAAGAGCTAAAGAAGCGCCTCGGAATAAGCGTACGTTCAATACGGGTCGCAGAGGGCGACACGGTCAAGATAATGTCAGGATCAAAGAGGGGATCAACCGGAAAGGTATCCGGCGTAAACCTCTCACGCGGCAGGATAACCGTATCAGGCGTAAAACGCAAGAACGCAAAGGGCAAAGAGATGTTTGTATCGATAAGCCCAAGCAATGTTTATATAACTGAACTTAACCTGACTGATACGTTCAGGGCCGAGAGGCTCAAGCTGCAGGTGCAGCCAAAGCCCGCGAAGGCGGTCGACGCCGCGCCTAAGGAAGAGCCCAAGCAAACAGAGAAAGAGGCTGAAAAGATTTCAGAGAAAGAGGAATGATGTTTATGGCAGAAAAAGGAAACAGCAGGTATATGAAGAGGCTGAGCACACCGAATTTCTTCGGAGTGGCGCGCAAGCGCATAAGGTATACCAAAAAGCCCAACCCTGGAAGGCACACGATCGAAAGGTGCGTGAGCCTCTCGCTTGCGGTCAAGATGATGGGCGATGCGAGCACCACATCGGAATCGGACAAGGCGATAAAATCCGGCGAGGTTAAGGTCAACGGCAACGTCATAAATGAACCTAAGTATCCTGTCGGGCTCAGCGACACCATAACCGCAGGAGGTAAGTCGAATCACATATGGATAAATGCTCAAGGCAAGATATCGCTCTCAGATGCGACCAGCCACACCGTATACAAGGTTGTGGGCAAGTATGTGGCACCTAACGGCAAGCAGATGATAAGGCTACATGACGGCAGCATACTCCACTCGAAGGCCAAGATATCGGTCAATGATTCTGTAGTGTTGAAAGACGGCAAGATCGAAAAGGAGATCGCGCTGCACGACGGAGCATCATGCGAAATAATAGACGGCGTACATGTGGGTACAAAGGGCAAGGTGGTCCAGCTCAACAAGGGTACGATGCACAAGCCAAGGACAGCGGTTATAGAGGGCAACGGCGTAAGGTTCGAGACGCCGGTTAGGAACATCATAGTGGTTCAATGACCATGAATGAGATAATAATAAACAAGTTGGTAATCAACATAGGCACCGGTAACGACTCGAATCTCCAGCCAAATGCAAAACGCCTGCTCGAGATCATAACCGGAAAGAAGCCAGCGGATGAGATATCAAAGAAGAGGAACCCCTCATTCAAGATAACCAAGGGCCAGAAGATAGGAGCGTTCGTTACGTTAAGGGGCAAGGCGATAGCGCCTGTGCTCACAAGGCTTCTCGATGCGAGAAACAACCACATACCAGAATCTTCCATATCAGGAAATGCGATGAGCTTCGGAATAAAGGAGTACATCGACATAAGCGGCCTGAAGTATGACCCGAAGGTGGGCATGTTAGGCATGAACGTGAACATATCATTTAAACGCAAGGGTGCAAGGGTCGCAGAGCGCAAACGCAAGCAAGCGTATGTTCCTGGGTACCACCGTGCGATAGAGAAGAATGACATCATCACATTCATGCATGAAAAATTCAAGGTTGACACAAACGAAGAGGGTGCGGTCTGATGGAATTCAAGGATGCTAAGATGGATAACAAGTATAAGGGCAAGGGCACGAGAAAGTGCAGGCTTTGCGGAACAGCTAGGGGGCTTATAAGGGCTCACAAGCTATACATCTGCAGGCGATGCTTCCGTGATTCTGCGAAGAGCATAGGTTTTACTAAATACGGTTGATCTGATGGACAGGTTTGCAGATGCGATTAATACAATAAAGACCAACGAACGAATGGGTCGTGAGGAGTGCGTGATAGACTCCACAAAGCTGCTCAAGGGCGTGATGGAGCTCATGAAGAGAGAGTCATACATCAAGGACTTTGAGGAGATCAAGGAGGGCAAGTTCATGAAGATCAAGGTCAGGCTATCAAAGAAGATAAACGGCATGGGCGTGGTAAAACCAAGGCACGCGGTGAAGAAGGACAAGATGCAGAAATATGAGTCGCGATACATACCGAGCAAGGACTTTGGCATACTTGTGCTCGCGACACCTCAAGGCCTCATGACCAACAGAGAGGCGCGTGCAAAGATGACCGGCGGAAGATTACTGTTATATGTTTATTGATATGGTGTTTGATGATGGATGTTAAGCTGCCTGATGGCGTGAAGGCCGAAGTGAAGGGCGACACACTCATAGTCACCGGCAAACTCGGCTCCAACACGAGGCGTTACAACAATGTGCTGCTCGAACTGAGCGTAGGCAATGGCGCAGTCACAATCAAGCCAACAAAGGCCAAGAAGCTCGCATACAAGGCGCAGATCTCAGAGAAGTCATTGGCGAAGGAGATAAATAACGACATAGAAGGCGTGTCAAAGCACTACGAACGCAACATGAAGACCGTCTATGCGCACTTCCCGATAAACGTAGAGGTCAAGGATAACGTTGTAAGGATAAACAACATAATCGGCGAAAGGGTTCCAAGGCTCTCCAAGATAGTCGGCTCCACAAAGGTGGAGGTCAAGGGCCAGAATGTAAGGATATACGGAACCAGCTTGGACGACGTCACACAGACTGCCGCTAACATAAGGACCGCATGCGTCATGCGCAAGAAGGACACGAGAGTGTTCCAGGACGGTCTATATTTTGAGGTATGATCATGGAGTATAAAAAACCGCACCCTAAATTCAACGTGCCAAACTTCGGCGCAAAGTCGAGGTCAAGGGTAAAGGCGCGTTGGCGCAAGCAGCGCGGAATAGACAGCAAGAAGCGCATAAAGAAGAGCTTCATGGGCGCAGAGCCTACGATCGGATACAGGAATCCCGAGTCGTTGCGCGGTGTTCGCGAGAACGGCATGCGCATCCTTTTGGTGCACAACACCAAACAGATAGAGGCGGCGCTTGCGGAAGGGAAGACGTTCGATGTTACGATTGGAAAATCCGTTTCGGCGCGCAAACGCGTAGCGATAACTGGCTTTGCAAAGTCGAAAGGGCTTGATGTGACTAACGGTGCATATTGATGAGCGTTAAACTTACAAGAAGGATAGCCGCTGAGGTCATGGGCAAAGGCATCAGCAAGGTCAGGATAAAGGCAGATGCGCTCAAGGATGCACAGACCGCGATAACAAGGGAGGACGTTCGCGCGTTGGTTTCAAAGGGCAGCATATATGCGGTCAAGAGCAAGCACAATGAGAGCACATATTCAAAACTCCTCGCAGAAAAGCGCACCAAGGGGCGCGGCCGCGGACAGGGCAGGAGAAAGGGTACTAGGAAGGCGCGTCAGGGACTGCAATACCAGAAGAAGATACGCGGACAGAGGCGCGTGCTACATGTGCTCAAGCACGAGCTCGACAATGAAACGTTCAAGAAATACTACAGGCTGGTCAGGGGAGGCAACTTCGCCACAAAGGCGTCACTGCTTAACCACATGGTTGCAGGTGGCATAAAGATAGATCAGGAAAGGTTTGAGAAATTGAGACATCTGTGATACTATGTACAGAATGATAAGAAGGAGAAAAAGATCCGCTGAGACAGACTACAAGAGCAGGATAGCACTGTTGAAAGGCGGCATGCCTAGGATCGTGGTCAGGAGGAGCAACCGCAGCATCACAATGCAGGTTGTTGAATATACTCCTGATTCTGATAAGGTCATCGCAATGGCGCACTCATCAGAGCTGCGCAAGATGGGTTGGGAGCCACGATGCAACATACCGACCGCATATCTTACCGGCGCACTGCTTGCGAAGCGGTGGAACGGCGAATCTGTGCTTGATATAGGTCTGTATAAGCCGGTCAAAGGATCCGTGGTGTTCGCAGCAGCAAAGGGCGCGATAGACGCGGGCATGAAGCTTAAGGCAAACGTGGAATTCGATGAGTCGAGGATGCGCGGTGCCCACATAGAGTCATATGCGAAGGCGGGAGCGCAATTCAACGGATATTCGAAGGCGGGTTTCAATCCCTCCTCAATTCAGGAGAAGTTTGAGGCCGCAAAGAAAAAGATAATGAGTGGTGCATAATATTGGCTTTTGAAAAAAAGAAAGGCAGGTTCGGCGATAGGGACAGGGAGCATGAGAAGGAGCGATTTAACATAGCCGCATGGGAACCAAAGACCCAGCTCGGCAAGGACGTTAAGGAGCGCAAGATAACAACAATAGAACAGGTATTTCATGACGGCCGCACAATACAGGAGCCGGAGATAATGGACGCGCTCATACCGGACATAAAGAATGAGATAATCGAGATCATAAGCGTACAGAGGATGACAAAGAACAACAGGAAGGCAAAGTACCGTGCGACAGCGGTGGTCGGCGACAGGAACGGACATGTCGGTGTAGGAGCAGGCAAGGATATAGAGGTCAAGGCCGCGATAGACAGCGCGATAGTCGACGCGAAGCGAAAGATAATGCCCGTGATGATGGGATGCGGATCATGGCAGTGCGCTTGCGGTACAAAGCACAGCCTGCCGTTCATGACTAAAGGAAGGTGCGGCAGCGTTGAGGTAATAATAAAACCGGGTCCGCGAGGACTTGGGGTAGTGGCGAGCGAACCGATGCGCAAGGCATTGGAGCTCGCAGGTGTCAAGGACGTATGGACGTTCTCAAGGGGGCGCACAAGATCGAAGTACAATTCGGTGATGGCTCTCTACAGGGCATTGGGCAACATAACGCTGATGAAGAACCTCAAGGAGGAGACGGCCTGATAATATGGATGAATTAGTTGTGCCGGGGCAGCGAATCGCCGCTGAAGAGGAGTTCAAGCCAGGCCAGAACACCTATGTTGAAGAGGGCGTGATATACTCGTCCGCATACGGGGTTCTCAGGCCGCACGAAGGCACCATCAACGTCGAGAACGCTGGAAGGGCAATACGCCTTGTCGATAAAGGCATGACGGTCATAGGCAGAGTTACTGACGACATGCGAAGCGTGATATTCGTAAGTATAGACCCGATAACCATGGGTTCGAAAGAGTATCTGGCATTGAAGGACGGGAAGATAATACCTGACCGGCCAAGGCCCGGAGCTAGACCTATGCGCATGCACGGCGTGAGAGAGAATAGCTTTGCGGAAACAAAATTCGTAGAGGAAAAGAAAGATAGCCCGGTGGGAATAGGCGACACGATCATCGCAAAGGTGCTGTTTAACGACAAGGACTCATACACGTTAGGGATACGCGGCGACGAGTTTGGAGTCATAAATGCGAACTGCGACATGTGCGGGGAGCGCATGGGGTATGACGCCGAGCGCGGCATGCTGGTTTGCGGAAGCTGCGGCAGAAGGCTAAGGCGTAAGGTCAGCATATTTTACAATGACCCCAAGCATATAAAGGATATGTTTTCATAATCTATCGGTGTATCTGTGAAGATAAAAGTGCTCAAGGACGAAAAGCAGGAACTAATCATAGAATTCGAGACGAAGGATTTCACCATACCGGATGCAATAGCGGATGAGCTGCTCGATGACAGCAGCGTCGAATACGCCGGAGCCACAAAGGAGTACAGGACCGTGAGCAACCCAACCTTGAAGATTGTCGGAAAGAAGCCGAAGGAGAGTCTGGTCAACGCGATGGAACGGATCGTGGAAAACGTAGCAGATCTGAAGATACCGCACCGCGGAAAGAAGTGATACTTTTTATTCTAAAGGTAGCGCAAGCGATAGACAGCTAATAGTCAAGTATAGAGCGCTGCCGTATCTTTTCAAGCGTCGCCCATCTGTTGCGTATGTGCTGGTCCAGCTTCGGATTGCCCAGATTCGCCCTTATCATCTCGATTGTTTCCGCATCTGAAGGGTATCCTGAGCCTATCTTGATGCGCAGCTTGCGTTCAAGCCTTTCGATCTCTGCGTCCCTTGCAACCTTTGCTATTATACTCGCAGCAGAAACCACCGGATAACGCACGTCAGCCTTGTGCTCCGCAACTACTCTTGTGAATTCAACCCCGGCGGGGCGCTTTGCGGATTTTATGCCGCTGACCCTAGTGGGTTTAGTGCTATACATACCGAACCGTTCGCCGAAACGTTCAGGTATCACATCAGGAGAGTCCAAATATATTGTATGTACGTTTAGGTTTATCTGGTCAAAGAGGGAGGAGAAATGCTTTGCCTCGAGCTCGTTTAACGATATCCTGTTTGCCATCGCATCATTGATCTCGGATGGCAGTATCATATCGAATCTCGCATCCTCTGCGATGTCCATAATCTCATTATAGATCCTGCTGCGTCGCTTTGCGCTAAGGAGCTTGGAGTCCCTAACGCCTATATCTGAAAGCCGCTTTATGCTGCTCTGCTTGACCGCCACAATACTTACAACGAGCGGCCCAAGCAGCGCTCCACGGCCTGCTTCATCGGCACCGCATAGTATTATGCGATCACCAGGATCAGAGGTTCTTTCTGTCAACAACGATGTAGTCGTTTACCGCCATCACAGCGTCGAAGTTTACCTTGATGTTCTCGTCCTCTCCAGTCATCTTGCTTGCCACAGCGCTGTCAGGATCAGGTTCAACAAGTATCGCCGTTATCTTACCAGTCAGCTTGCTTACATCAGCATCAACAAACTTACCCAGATCAAAACCGTCGTTAGTTACGACCTTCTTTCCTACCAACTGCTTGGCGATTATGAATTTTACCATATAGCCACCTTGACATACATCATTTAATCAATAAGCTTATTAAACCATATCCTCAGCGACGGATAAAGAGTTACTGTGGACAGAACGCTCTAATCGGAAGTTAATTAAGCATAAGCTTTATAAAGTTAAAGCTTTATAATAATGGCATGGATGTTTTCTATGCTCTCGCCGAACCAAGGAGGCGCAAGATAATAGAGCTGCTCGCTCTAAACGGGCAGCTGAGCGCAACAGAGATATGCAATGACTTTGAGATAACAGCCCAAGCGGTATCGCAGCATCTCCGCGTACTCCTGGAATCAGGATTGCTGAAGATGGAACGGAACTCACAGAAGAGGATATACAGCATAAACACTGCAAAGGTGTCCGAGATAGAGGATTGGGCGCGCAGGATAGATTCTACTTGGAATGAGCGGTTCGACGTGCTGGAGAGCGTGCTTGAGTCGGAGATGAAGGCGATTAAAAAAAGAGGACGATGACATGGACGAAAAAGAAGTGGTCAAAAAGACCGACGAGACTCAGTCTGCGGCGGTTCATTGGCTGGCATGGATATCGGATGGAAACAAAGAATAGACAAGCTGGGTGCGTTTGTCGAAGGATGACGCGCTCATCTGAATATGCGTATTCTTACTATCTTCCTGTTCTTGTCCTCTATCAGTGCGTAGTAAGCGACAATCAGCAGCAGTATCATCGCTATCCCGAAGACCAGCGCCTCCTTAGGCATACCTGCGAAGAACACGAGCAGCATCGATATGCTGAGTATCGGCAGGTACGGATAGAGCGGCATCAAGAACGGTGAGCGCTTGCCGAGCCTCCTGAAATGTATGACGTCAAATCCTACTATCATGTAGTTGAACATAAGACCGAAGTTCGCTATCGATGCGATCACGTAGATGTTTCCCGCAAACAGAACAACTATCCCGATCAGAGCAGAGACGAGTATGCCGTTGACTGCGGCATCCTTGCGCCTGTCATACGCTCTGAAGTAACGAGGCAGCAATCCATCGACGCTCATCTGGTATAACGCCCTAGAAGAGGTGAGTATCATCGCTATGGTTGCAGATGCGGTCGCCACCATCGCTCCAATATCAACAACGCCGAGCAGCCAGACTGGCGCACCCGCATACTTGAGCGCATTGGAGAGCGGGTCAGCGGATATCTTGTATGCCCCTGTTGGCATCAGGAGCAGCATCGCAAACACCACTAGCGTGTAAACGATGATGCTTATTCCTACAGCGAGCAGTATCGCTCTTACATAACCCTTGGAGCCGTTGTTTATCCTGTCGGTCAATGATGATATCGCCTGGAATCCAGAATATGCGAAGAACACCGCTATGCTCGCTGCGAATATCCCGCCAAGCAGCCCGCCACTAGGAACGGCAAACGAGATGTTGGCGAATGCATGAAGATGGGAAAACGCGAGATATAATGCGAATCCAATGAACATAATGAGTATTCCGATCTTTATTATGACAAGGTAAAGGTCCGCCTCTGCGGCCTTCTTTACGCCAAGTATGTTGACGCCTGACAGTATTGCGATTATGCCGATCGCAATCGGTATCGCATATCCTGACGAGATGCCGAAGAAGCTTGCAAAATAGGATCCGAAACCCAGCGCGATAGCGCCTATCGCGGTCGCAAGGGAGATATACCTGAGTATGCCTGTGATGAACCCCAGTTCGCTGCCCATCGCCTCATATGTATAAGAATATGATGCGCCCTTGACATGCGGCATAAGGGAGCCTAGCTCGCCGAGCTCAAGCGCGATGATCAATGCAAGTATCCCTACGAGCGCGAAAGCGACAAGCGAATATGCTCCGGCAAGCGCGATCGCAGTGCCGCTGAGTACGAATATGCCTGCGCCTATGATCGCCGCAAGGCCTACCGATGCGCCTACGCCAACGCTTATCTTATTGCCAGCCATTCAAATCATGATGCGAAGAAAAAATAAAAAGCCACATATCTCTCTTAATATCCTGCGACCAAAATAGATACGAGGGTCTGTGGCGCAACTTGGATAGCGCACCCGGCTTCGGACCGGGCGGTTGCGGGTTCAAATTCCAAAAAGGATGAAAATCCCGTCAGACCCGATCAATGCTTATTACAGCGCAAGCCGCTATCGAATACAATCGCATCAGCGCGACAATGGCTGCCAAAACCAAGACTGCTTTACAACTTCATTTTTGGCATAATCCTTTCTATTTAATCCCTAAACCATACTTTTCTATTTGCTCTCTAAATTCAACGAGTTTATGCGCACAGCGCGTCCATGTGCGCCTATAACGTTCGGCCTGAGCAGCACCCTGCCGGTTCTGGCCCTCTTCACCCCCTTCCTTGCGATAATCAGCCTGCGCATTTTTGCGTTCCTTGCGAGCACCACATCGGATCGCTTTATCGTCCTTGTTCTGCCCGCATGGTTGGCGTATGTCGCAGCAAGTTCAACCAGATGGTCAGCAGTTTCCTTAAGTTCCTTCTCAAGGCATATGACTGCGCGCTCGTTCACCTTCTCTGCGCCGGCCTCTCTGATGAACTGTTCAACATCATACATGCTGAAGGTTCTCTTCCCCAATGTATCCCCGGGATTGATTGGTTGAGCTCCTTTTAAATACATCAGTTTGCAAATGATTAGTGGCACTCCGCATATCAAAGGCGAGGGCTATAAAGGTTTTTTTATGGCACTGAGAGCAGGTTTTCACATGTCGATATCCGGCGGGCTAAGGCGCGCCCCTGAAGCCGCCCGTTCATTAGGCTGCGGCGCATTTCAGATGTTCGCAACAAACTCCAGATCATGGAAACTCAGACCTTTGGGCGACAATGAAGCAGACGAATTCATCGAAGCGAAGAAGGGGCTTGCCTCATTCGTGCATCTGCCGTATCTTTGCAACCCATCATCGCCAAATCCAAGCGTCAGAAAGCTTACGCTGTCATCTATACGCGGCACGATGGACCTATGCAACACTCTTGAGATAGACGCCGCAGTGATTCATATCGGTTCGCATCTTGGTTCTGGAAAGGAGAAAGGGATTGAGGCCGCTTCCGAGATGATAGGATCCGCACATGACGCATCATGGAGCACACGACTGCTTTTGGAGAATTCCGCAGGATACAATAACAGCGTAGGGTCTAAATTAGAGGAGATAAAAACGATCATGGAGCTGTCAGGTTCACACGCCGGCGTCTGCATAGACACCTGTCATGCGTTTGCCGCCGGGTATGAGCTAAACACCGTATCCGGAGCGCGCGCATTCGCGAAATCCATACGCGATAACTTCGGCGGCATAGGCCTAATCCATCTGAACGACTCTAAATACGGATTGGGTTCGGGGCTTGACAGGCACGAACAGATCGGTAATGGCAAAATAGGTGCAGAGGGTTTCGCAAACCTCTTTGCTAATAGGGAATTCACCTCCGGCTCTGCGATAATAGAGGTGCCTGGCGGGGAGATCGAACTGCGAGAGAACCTTTCGGTGCTATCGCATCTGCTCTCAAAATGCGGCGTGAGCCTCAAAGGACCAGACTGATGACTATCTGCACCAAAATCAATACGAGCGGTATCGATATGTTGTCATCAATAGGAATGGTCGAGCTCTCTACAACCGCTAGTATGCCTGCAAGCAATATACCGTACGGACCAAGCAAAAACAATCCGAAAGCGGCAGATATGATGAAGAACGTTAACGTCCCTGCGTAGCTCTTATATTTGTTATAAGGCAGGCGCTTCGACTTGTAAAACGATACTCCTGCTATTGTTGCGAGCGCATCCCCTATGACGAGCGAAGCGACACCGAAGAGCGCCATCTTGAATGGAAGGAAACCAATTATGAGCGCAACTCCCGCTGCAAGCCTCATCGCGCCGCGCCCATATTCTGCGCCGCGCCTCTCAAATTTCGAAAGCCTGTTGTATAAAGAGCCGCTCTTTGACGCCCCGATTATGCTGTTTGTTGCATAAAGTGCGAGTATCGCGAAGAATATAAGGTATCTGTATACGCCTGTGAGCAGCATCAGCGCGACTAAGAACAATCCTATCGCAAACTGCAACACATCCCTTCTTACCTCTATCTTTGGACTGGATTTCATGCCCTCATGGTCGCGCTTTCCTAACGCGTCCCTATAGAGCACGCCAACAACCATGCCGACGCCGAATGCGCCTATCGCATAGTAACCAGGGGTAAATTCTGCTAGGTATATGATTGATCCGTAGAGCGCTAACAGAGACAATGCGACGAACTCTAACGGCCGCTTAAGGTATGTGAGTGCGAGTATTGTTGATACGCCCGCAACCTCTGTAAGCAGAAGCACGCCGTTGTGTGTCATTCCCGGAAGGAAAGGGGCAGCAAGCATCATCACAACCACCGATACGAGTATCGGCAGCATGTCAATGCCTTTCTTATGGCCAAAAGACCTTATGATATGTACGAGTATGGCAAACAGCGCCACCGCGCTGAACACTGTAAAATACAGTTGCAGTACCATATACAGACCTAAATTACTGATATTACCCACGCAGCAGCTATAAACCCTAGCATTATGAGAAGTGGCACCGCTATCCTAAGGAAACCGTAAACCGCGCGAGCAGTTGAGATAATGCCATCCATGCTGTTTGGCCCCCAGACCCTGAATTTTTTCATCACAGTCCTGCGATAGTAAGGAACTACAGGTTCAACATCTGCCAATGCGGACCTAACCGCTTTGATTGCGAGGCTAGACAGCCTGTCCTTGTCGGTCTTGCTGCCTATCACATTATCGGCCTCTGAACCGAGCGAGTTTACCGCATGAGTGTCTGTCGTGCAGACCTCACACGAAACCTTGCACGCTCTTTCGACCTTAGCTATTATGTGTGTCCTGACTGAGGGCATCATATTGTTGCCGTTTATGAATATCAATGCCCTAGTGAAGCCGTTGTAATTGAATACCATCACATTCATCTTGCCTTCGGCAAGGTCGTCAGGTTGGCCGAGCCTTTCGTAGATCTCAGTGTTGGCGACGCCTATGCGGATCGCTCTGCTGCTATAGGTTGGCTTTCCAAGTTTCTTCACCGCAGATATGTATTCGTTCGCATACTCTGAACCGAATCGCACGCCGTTGAGTTCTGCGGCAGGCGCGCTTTCGAATCTGGAGTTGTGCGCATCTATGAGAACAGCTGGATTGGATGACATCTCAAGCATCTCACGCAGCATCAGCGCGACAGAGGGGTCAAAGTCCTCGGTTATTCGCGGAGCCCTAGTGAACAATATGAGGGAGACCCTCCCGATGCCCACTTTAGATATGTTGGCATGCCCCGACTTTGAAGTCGTATAAGAGAGATGGCCATCGGCCTTTTTGCCGTTTGAGACGCCATCGTCAAGCGCAGACCTGACATATTTGTACTGCGCGCTAGATATCGGATTGTTATCCATATTGACCGGCTTGTGCATTATGAATCCCGGAACCCCATATTTGCTGTTTACATGCTTCTCAAGCATATGCGGAAAATCGCTCCCGCCGATCGTTCCGGAAGGGCCATAATGTATATTGGGCGCGAAAAGCACGGCTTTGATCTTGCCATTCCTCTTACGTAACGTTATTGTGTCACAGTCGATATCCTCATGCTTGCCAAATTTGGATCCGCCAAACGGCGCGTTGGCGCTCGCATCGAACAGCCAGTTCTGCAGCATCTGAATGAATGCGTCGAAGCTGTGGAATCCATAGTTCTTGCGGTATGGCCTGTCGACAATAAATATTATCGCATAGCTGACAAGCAGGAATACAAACACGCCCGCATAAAGCTTAACGAGCAGCAGATTGAATGGCGTAGCAAGCGACACTATTCTGCTGCTGTACGGAACATAAAGAAGGATGTTCAACGTTGGCTGTATCAGCGCGAGCGCTATTACGCTGCCCTTGTTCCTGCCAAGCAGTATCTTATTCGTGAAGAACCACCATCCGAACAGGCTCGCATCTCCAAGCAGTATGATTAAGCCGGCGAGCGAATAGCTGTGACTTAATATGTATGCGATTGAAGAGAACAGTATGAATATGGAATAGGACACAGTGCTTATTATCGTGACAAACGAGAGGTATTTCGCATCCACGCGCCTGTTGAGCGCCTTCATGCCGAATATGGTGAGAAATGCTGGGAGCATTATGACAATTATCCCTGTGAGCGCGCCGTTTGCTAGTATATAATCGGTATTCGATACTATCGAGGTGTAGTTGAGTAGCGCCGTAGCGGCGATGCCCATCACAAGGCTTATCGCAAGAAGAAGAATCATCTGCACCTTAGCGCTTGGCAACCCAAAAGAGAACGGGTTTATCGACGCGAGGAAGTCTGCATCCTTCTTGACAGACATCAGAGCCCCTATTTTCCGAGACGGCGTTCCCTTGACGCATAAGAGCGCATCGCACGGTTAAGGTCGCGCCGCTCAAAGTCCGGCCAGTATTTGCGCGAGAACCAGAGCTCGGAGTAGCTCGCCTGCCATGGAAGGAATCCGGAAAGGCGGCGTTCGCCAGAAGTTCTTATTATCATATCAACATCAGGTATCTCAGCAGACCTTATCATCGAGCCAAAAGACTTTTCATCAGGTTCGGCGTTGTTGCGCTCAGCGGTTCTAGCCCCGTATAATATATCTTCCCTGCCGCCATATCCGATCATGAGATTTATCGTGAACTCTTTGTATCTTGCAGTCTTGCGCTCAAGCGATGCGAGCGCATCGCGGACCTTCTGTGGCACCTTGCTCATGTCTCCGACAATCCTTATTCTCGCATTGTTCTCGCTGAGAATCCTGAATATCTCGGGGTCGTTCGCCGCCTTCTGGTATAGCGCATATAATATTGCGAGCTCGCCAGCGCTCCTGTTCGCTATGTTTTCAGTCGACAGCGCCCATACGCTCAGCGTCTTGACACCCATGCGCTTCGCCCAGATGCCGAATGATATGAATTTTTTTATCCCGTTCTGGTAGCCGTTTATGATCGACATGCGGTTGCTTTTCGCCCACCTTCTGTTTCCGTCAGGTATAAGCGCCAGGTGTGCGGGTACGATGCGATGCCTTTGTTTGCTCCTTATCATCTCTGAACACCACTACGTTTATAGATTACATGCCTCTGTTTAAATACATTCGCAGGTGCAGAATCTATAAAAACTGTCACGATGCAGTGACCGTAGTTACTGTATGTATCCCATCAGATCCTGAGACTGCTATGGTGTAGTTCTCCCCAGGTTCCGATGTTATACTGACAATTCCGTTGCCATGGGAGATTATGCCGTTGAATGTGAATGTCTTGGATGCGCCAGCTGCTATTGTGTATCCTGGTGCGTTCTCGGCGCTGTCAGACGCGGCGAACTGGAATGGAAGGTAGAGTGTACCGTTCTGGTTCACGAGCAGGTTTAATGCATCTGCGTGGTCATTCTGATAGCGCATCGGACCAGACCCAATGGAGTTTTCATTTTCATTGCCTTTGGCATTAACCCCGGCAAGCCCGCCGTTGTATATGTGCAATGTCGCATTCGCGCTTTCATTGAGCGAATTAGAACTTTCAGCAGAGGAATTCATCTCTGCTGTGGTGTTCATATATAGCTTCATCGGGTCATCGTAACCGCCGATGATGCCAACTACCGCATTGCCTCTTCCATCAGCTCCTATGCTATTCACGATCTCATCTACAGACGTGTTGACGCTTGCGTTTGCGTGCACGCCAGGTATATTCATGTTTATTGTGTAGCTGCCAAACACTAGGATGTGGTTTATCGTTACGCTTGAATTGGAGACATCATTAACTGTAACTGATATGCTTGTATAGCTGCCTGAACTGATTATGTTAGCTGATGATATGCTTATGTTGGCGCGAGCGTGCTCAAGGTCCTTTCTATAATTGCTTCCGAGCCCGATCCGTTCTCCAACTCTCCGTACTGTCACTCCGCCTATGCTGACCGCCTTTATTGAAGGGACCATAATATAATCGGTGGTATTCCCTGTGGTTTCTATTGAGACGATTGTGGGAGAGAAGTCCAGAAGCAATCCTCCTGTGGAGTTGACAACGCCGCCGCCTACGATGTGCGCCTCAACCGTAGAGTTTGGAAGAGTCACATTGCTCGTTACGCCGTTGACGACTATGTTGGCAGATGCGACCATGAATTTGACCGCGCTCACCACTGTATTAGCAGAAAGGTTTGCACTTCCTATCACTGTAGTCGCATTGACGAGGCCGATAAGGTTGATTGCGCCGCTGCCTGTCGCGTTAATCCAGATGCCGTTTTTTGTCTGGACCATGACTGACGTATACGCTATAGTAAGTGCAGAGGTGCCGCTTGGGACATGCGGCGGGTCTGTCAGCAGGACAGGTACCTGTTGCGATGAGTTTGATTGGGATGAAGCTGCTGACTGTTGAGATGATGTTTGCTGAGTCGTCTGCACCGATGTGCTGGCACGCTGGACAGAATGGCTGGAGAGCAGTATTAATGCCCCAGCAACTACGAGCAGAACAACAACGCCTATAATGGCAGGTACGGTTTTCAATTATAACACCAATATATTCTAAACGCAACAGTATTTATGACTTACCTAATCGGGTTCTATTATTGCTGGTTGCTAATGATTAAATACAAAAAGGCTAAGACTTGCAAGGCCTACCACGGAACATCCTTTAGCTTCATCATATGGGCTATGAGGTTTGTGAGCGGGTGCATGATTCCAGTTAATAAGAAAATGAAAACCAAGCCTAAGAACGTCGGTGCACTGCCATAAGGCAATGCAAACAGAAGCGCAAAAATGAAGAAACCGTACTGGTCAAGCAGCGGCACAGGCCTGCCAGAACCTATACTATACTGCCTTTTTAGGAAGCTCCCTGCCAGGTCGCCGGCGTTCGCCCCTATTGTTAAAAGTATCGATACAGGGAGCATCCACGGTATGAATACTGATTCTATCGCGCCAGCAGCGATGCCGGCTATGATGCTTGAAGCTGTGCCGCGGATCGTCTTATGATCTCCAAATATTCGCTTGCCCCTGAAATGCCTTTTCATGTCAAGCGGAGACTTGCCGCCGAATATGACGGGCGCGCCGTTTGCCGCATAAGCCGGAAAGATGTACAGTATTGGGTATATTACAATACTATATAGTGCTCCTGCCAAAAGATTACCCGACCACCGCTTTGATGCGCCGCACTCCTGCCGCGACAGGCTCCTGTTTGGTTATCCTGAACCTGACCAGCTCGCCAGTGTTTTTGACATGAGGCCCGCCGCATATCTCTCGTGAGAAAACGGTTTCGCCCTTCGCTATCGTATAGACCTTTACGCGCTCCTCATAGCGGTCATCGAAAACACCCTGTGCGCCAAGCCGTTTCGCCTCCTCCACACTCATCGTCTCGAACGACACATCGGCATGTTGATTAATCACCATATTGACCCACTCTTCAATCTTACTCACCTGCTCATCTGTTAGCTTAGAATTGTAATTGAAATCGAAGCGCAGCCTCTCAGCAGTTATGTTAGAGCCCATCTGGTGGATTGTGGGATCAACCACCCTTCTGAGCGCCTCATTGAGCAGGTGCGTAGCGGTGTGCAGCTTTGTGGTCTCCTCGCTATGGTCTGCGAGTCCGCCCTTGAATTTCTGTTCAGCGCCCTTTCTCGAAAGATCCTGGTGCTCCTTCATAAGAACGTTGAAACCATCCGAATCGACCTCGAATCCGCGCTCTTTGCACATATCAATCGTTATCTCCAACGGGAATCCGAAGCTCTGGAATAGGTCGAACGCGCTCTTCGCATCAAGACGCTTGGAACCAGATTTCTTGATCGAATCTAGCATGCGCTCAAGGAGCCTTATGCCGTTTACGAGCGCGACAGAAAACTTATCCTCTTCGATGTCAAGCTCAGCAAATATGCGTTCGCTGTTCCTTACAAGCTCAGGATACTGTGCCCCCATCACCTCCACAACTACCTTCGCTATATCTGTGCAGAACCTTCTGTTTATTCCTAGGCTTCTCGCATGAGTTATCGCGCGCCTTATGAACCTGCGCAATACATAACCTTGGTCAACATTGCTTGGCACCACCTTGCTGTCGTCTCCTAGAATCATGACCGCCGCGCGCAGATGGTCTGTGACTATGCGTGCATTCCTGTCGTTCCTATCTGTTCCGCTGTTTGATATCAATATTACCTTATCAAGTATCGGGGATATGCTATCGCATTCATAGACATTATCAGAACCGTTCAGCACCGCAGCTGTGCGCTCAAGGCCCATTCCTGTATCTACGTTCTTCTGCGCGAGTTCGCTGAACTTGCCGTCGGCCCCTTTGTTGTACTGCATGAGCACATCATTCCATATCTCGCAGAACGGTCCTCCGTGGCTAGATAATTTTGAGAACTCCTCTGTGCTGCTCTCCTGTATATCCTTTGAATGATAGAACATCTCGGTGTCGGGTCCGCATGGGCCTGTCTCGCCAGCAGGCCCCCACCAGTTGTCGCTCTTGCCAAGGAAATGTATCCTGCTTCTTGGCATGCCTAGCCGTTCCCATATGCTTGCAGCGTCTTCATCCCGTGGGGCATCGGAGTCGCCTGCGAAGCAGGTGACGCTGAGGCGTTCTATCGGTATTCCGATGACCTTTGTCAGGAACTCGAAGCTCATCGATATCGCTTCCTCCTTGAAATAATCCCCGAGCGACCAGTTGCCGAGCATCTCGAAGAAACTGAGGTGCCATGAATCGCCTACGTCGTCGATATCGCCGGTTCGTATGCATTTCTGCACGCTGCATAGCCGCTTTCCGTTCGGATGCTGCTCGCCAAGCAGGTAAGGGACGAGCGGATGCATGCCCGCTGTTGTGAACAGCACGCTCGAGTCATTCTCCGGTATGAGCGAGGCGCTCGGTATGAGTTTATGGCCCTTGCTCTGGAAGAATTCAAGATATTTGCTTCTTAGTTCGGAACTCTTTATCATCACAACACCGTC
This sequence comes from Microcaldota archaeon, assembly GCA_021801385.1. Taxonomy (GTDB): domain Archaea; phylum Micrarchaeota; class Micrarchaeia; order Micrarchaeales; family Micrarchaeaceae; genus JAJYUY01. Next base: position 31,985 of record JAJYYC010000014.1, read on the forward strand.
TTCTGCGGCCACCAGACCTTGCACTCGTTTCCGAAGAATGCGCATCTGTTGCATTTCCATTTCTCGGATTCAGGAACAGGGTTTGCTGCGCGCTCTTTATTCCAGTATTTTAATATATGTGTTATAATCTCTTGTGCAGCCTCATCGCTGTATTCGAATCTGTATGTATCAATCTCATCGCGCGTTGACTGGTCTATGTAGCGTATCTTCACGGTGTTGCTCAGGCTGCCTATGGACCTGTATTTCAGGAAGAACGCATCTGTCATCGCGCTGAAACTATGGAGCTCTTCCGGAACGCCGATCGCGCGCAGCTGCATAAGGAATTCATTGCTCATGACAAGCCTGTCTATCCCATAACTCATCACGAAGTTGGATTCCGCATACGAGCCGCTGCATATATCATCAAGCATCTTCCTGTAGACCATAAGCTGAACCCTGTTGCTGTTGAGCTGGGAGTCTGACGGTTTCTTAGGGTTGGCTGTGGTCTTATCGTCAAGCAGAACGACCTTGCCATCCTCCATCTGCAGCTGGTCTATCCTGCCTACGAGCTTGTAGCCGTTGATCGATCCATATATCTGTATCTCGCGTCCGCGCTTCTTCTCCATGAGCGAGCTGAGCGAGAGCCAGCTCGTGTAGAGCGACTTATACATGAAGTCAGAGTAGTTGCGCGGTTCGAGCATCACAGGTACGTTTACCTCATCTTCAAGCGCTTCGTGTATCGCCTTGCCCTTCTTGATCTCCTTTGTTATCTTCTCCCCGAAACGGTAGCGCAGCTCCATCTGCTTCTCGCACCAGTACTGCGATGAGATGTCAGATACCTTTATGCTCGTCTTGCCGAGCTCTTGAAGCATGTTCTGCATAAAACGCACACAACCAAAACGCATTCAGATATCTATATGGAAACTATAAATAACTTCCAAGTCTGCCTAAGCATAAAAGTGCAAGGCACGCCAAAATCCAGAATCAGGATGCGCAAACACCATTTAATAGAATGCAGAATCTTTCAAATTAAAAGAAGTGCTATTTTTTAGCGCAGGTTATAGAAACATCAGTTATTTAAGTATAGGCACACATGTACTTAACGTGGTTGCATGAGAGCCCAATCAGCTGTCGAATACCTTATGACATACGGATGGTCAATACTAATAGTCGCAGTTGTTATCGCATCACTGATACTGTTGGGCGTATTCAACTCTGGCAACACCGGAACAAGTTCATGCCTTGCCACACCAGGATACAGCTGCACAAACCCAACATTGTACGCATCAGGATCACTAATAACAAAAATAGGACAGGTGAGCACACAAGCGATCACAATAACCGGTACCGCATGCACCAAAAACAATACCGTTACTTCGATAACTCCTGTCTCTACAAATGCGACTC